>JABJOY010000040.1 GCA_018664075.1 Porticoccaceae bacterium
TATTTATCGACATTATGATGCCACGTCTTGATGGCTATCAGACGTGCGCATTAATTAAAAACAACGATGAGTTCAAATCCACTCCGGTCATTATGTTATCGAGTAAAGATGGCCTGTTTGATAAGGCTAAGGGGCGGATAGAGGGTTACCTTAAACAGATTCCGCTTTATTTTTGAATATTGAGCCAGACCGTTTAAAAATGTGACCCGCAAGCCGAATATTGTGGTTTTGCCCAGCGATTGACAAGTGGTAGCCTTAGACGCTAATAATAAACAAAAATTTAGGGGCAGAAAGTATGAACGGCTTAATGATGGACTCCCATCTCACCATTACCTCAATCATGGAACATGCGGATCGTATTAATGGGACAAGTGAAATTGTCTCGGTTACTGGTGACAATCCTCATCACCGCTACACCTACAAGGATGCTTTCCGGAGAGTTCGCCAGATGGCAAATGCCCTGCAGCAGGTCGGTTTTAACCCGGGCGATCGCATTGCCACGCTGGCCTGGAATGATTATCGCCACTTTGAGCTGTACTACGCCATCTCCTGCTCCGGTCAGGTGTGTCACACCATTAATCCGCGGCTATTTCCCGAGCAGATCAACTTTATTATCAACCACGCAGAGGATCAGTGGGTATTTACAGACCCAATGTTTGTGCCCCTGCTCGAAGCCCTGAAATCACAACTTCCCTCGGTGCGCGGCTACGTGGTTATGACCAGTGCAGATCATATGCCAGAGACCAGTCTGGACAACGTGCACTGCTATGAAACCTTTATTGAACGTCAGCCAGACACTTTTGATTGGCCGGATCTGGATGAAAAGACTGCCAGCTCAATGTGCTACACGTCAGGCACAACAGGTAACCCCAAAGGTGTGCTCTACAGCCATCGCAGCACAGTGCTGCATTCGATTGTTGGCTCCATGCCCGATCTGATGAATCTGTCTGGCCGGGATGTGATTATGCCCATAGTGCCGATGTTTCATGTCAATGCCTGGGGTACGGCTTACAATGGGCCGATGACTGGTGCCAAGCTGGTATTCCCCGGACCGAAAATGGCTGACGGTGAAACTTTGACTAATCTGATTAACTCAGAAAAGGTTAATTATTCTCTCGGTGTTCCCACAGTTTGGCTGGCCCTGGTTGGGTATCTCAATGAGACAGGCAGAACGATTGAGACCTTGAAATCCGTTGTTTGCGGTGGCTCCGCTTGCCCGCTGTCGCTGATGAAAGAAATGGAAAAACATGGAGTCATGGTGCACATGGGCTGGGGCATGACCGAAATGAGCCCGCTGGGATCCTACAACCGTCCAATGAAGTGGATGGATGAGGGTAGTGAAGAAGAAAAGGATGCAGCGCGGGTTCGCGCCGGTCGTATGGTCTACGGTGTTCAGATGAAGATTGTCGATGCCGATCAGAATGAATTGCCCTGGGATGGAATTGCATCTGGCCTGTTAATGGTCAAAGGTCCCTGGGTCATCAGTGGCTATTACCGTCTCGATGAAAAGCCTGCTCTTGATGAGGATGGCTGGTTTGATACCGGAGATATGGCTGCAATTGATGAATATGGCTATGTCACCATTACCGACCGGGTAAAAGATGTGATTAAGTCTGGCGGTGAATGGATTAGCTCGATCGATGTAGAAAATGCCGCCATGGCTCACCCGGATGTTCAAGAAGCGGCAGTGATTGGTGTTGCCGACCCCAAATGGACTGAGCGGCCTCTATTAATTGTGATTCCTGTTGCAGGGACAACACCAGATAAAGATGCCATTTTGGCTTCTCTGGAGGGCAAGATTGCCAAGTGGTGGATTCCTGGAGACTGCGTGTTTGTTGAAGAAATTCCTCACACTGCCACAGGTAAAATCAGCAAAAAAGATCTCCGCGACCAGTTTGCCGATTACAGCTACTAAAAAGTCAGTAAGGCGAGGCTTACCCACAGGGTTTATACCGCTGCATATTGACAGTAAAAAAATGGCCACATTCAGTGGCCATTTTTTTGGCCCAGATAAAAGGTAAATTATTTGCACCCAAAAGGGTTCTCGCGCATCATTGCCGCTCAATTGCTTTATGGTGTGTTATGACTGATTTTCTGATTGCCCCATCCATCCTCGCCGCCAACTTTGCCCGTCTGGGTGAAGAGGTCGATAACGTACTTGAGGCTGGTGCCGATATTGTTCACTTTGATGTAATGGACAACCATTATGTGCCCAATCTCACTATCGGCCCTATGGTGTGCAAAGCGCTTCGAGATCATGGAGTAACAGCGCCTATTGATGTACATCTGATGGTGCAACCCGTCGATGATCTAATCCGCATGTTTGCCGATGCTGGAGCCACCTATATTACTTTCCACCCAGAGGCATCAAACCATATTGACCGCTCGCTTCAATTAGTGCGAGACCTGGGCTGTAAAGCCGGGCTGGTATTAAATCCGGGAACTGGTTTGGATGTTGCCCGCTGGGTGATGGACAAGATGGATATGCTGCTGTTGATGTCAGTAAACCCGGGTTTTGGCGGGCAGAAGTTTATTCCCTCAACCCTGGACAAACTGCAGGAAGCACGAAAGCTGATTGATGCCAGTGGCTATGATATTCGCCTCGAAGTGGATGGCGGTGTTGGAGTTAATAATATCGCCGAAGTAGCTGCCGCTGGCGCAGATACCTTTGTTGCCGGGTCGGCAATCTTTAACCAGCCCGACTATGCTGATGTCATTGCCAAAATGCGTGAACAGCTCGCCTCAGCAGGTTAATTTACTGAAAACCGGAATTTGATTACAATAGGCGACTTGATGTCAGGATATGGGTCGTGAGAACCATTAGTTTTTTACAGTTTGATTATACCCAGCAGTGGTGGCGATGGCGCAGCTAGTGTCGCCTCAGCGCATTGTGCGCCTGTATAAATCAAACTGTTCAAGGAAACTGTCATGACCCCGGAAGAATTTGCCAAGCTGGCAAGCCAAAATTTCAATCGTATTCCAGTCACGCGAGAAGTGCTGGCTGATCTCGAAACTCCCCTTAGTGTCTACTTAAAACTCGCCTACGGCGCCAACTCGTACATGTTTGAATCTGTGCAGGGGGGCGAGAAATGGGGCCGCTACTCATTGATTGGGCTACAGACATCGACTCTGCTTAAGGTCTATGGCAACCGTCTTGAAATTGTCCGTGATGGCAAGCCAATGGTGAATCGCACCACCAGTGATCCACTGGCTGAGGTAGAGCGGTTTCGTCAGCTTTTTAGTATGCCTGTTCTGCCGGATCTGCCCAGATTTACCGGTGGCTTGGTGGGTTATTTTGGCTATGACACGGTACGGTTTGTAGAGCCACGACTGGCGAAAACCGCACCTGAGGATGATTTGGGTGCGCCGGATATTCTGCTGTTGGCCTCTGATGAAGTAGCTATTTTCGACAATCTGTCAGGCACTATTATGCTGGTTGTCCATGTGGATGCTGCACAGCCAGGTGCCCTGAATATGGCCGAGGCGCGGCTGGATGAGTTGGAGGGCAAGCTGGCACAGCCGGCTCCAGAGTTGCCGCCGATGAATATGCCGGGTGAAGGTATTGCAGAGGATACCTTTGTCTCCAGCTTTGGCCGGCAAGACTATATGGCTGCTGTGGACAGAGTTAAAGACTATGTATTGGCTGGCGACGTGATGCAGGTAGTACCATCTCAGCGCCTGTCAGCGCCCTTTGATGCAGCACCGATCAACCTGTACCGCGCCTTACGTCGACTCAACCCTTCTCCATACATGTACTTTCTGGATTTGGACGGTATCCATATTGTCGGTTCATCCCCGGAGGTCTTGGCTCGTTTAGAAGATGGTCAGGTTACGGTTCGACCTATAGCAGGCACTAGACGCCGCGGTCAGAACGAAGAAGAGGATCAGGCTCTGGAGCTTGAGATGCTCGCTGATCCTAAAGAGATAGCAGAACATTTGATGCTGATAGACCTAGGCCGCAATGATGTTGGCCGCATCAGCCAGACCGGCACTGTCGAAGTTACCGAGCAAATGGTCGTTGAGCGATATTCCCATGTTATGCACATCACGTCTAATGTGGTCGGTGAGGTGACTGCAGATATGGGGCCGCTGGAAGTACTCAAGGCCACGTTACCTGCAGGCACATTGAGCGGCGCGCCAAAGATACGCGCCATGGAAATTATTGATGAGCTCGAGCCAGTAAAACGCGGTATCTATGGCGGAGCAGTGGGCTACATCGGCTGGAATGGCAATATGGATACTGCTATCGCCATTCGCACTGCGGTAATTAAAGATGGCATGTTACATGTGCAAGCTGGTGCTGGCGTAGTGGCTGATTCTGTTCCCGAGCTGGAATGGGAAGAGACAATGAACAAGGCGCGGGCATTGATGCGCGCGGCGGCAATGGTGTGTAAGGCACCTAGTGGAGAGTCCAAATGATATTAATGATCGATAACTATGACTCTTTTACTTATAACGTAGTGCAGTATCTGGCTGAGTTAAATGCCGATGTTCAGGTTTATAGAAATGATGAAATTACCATCTCTGAGATTGAGCAGTTAGCGCCCGAAAAAATTGTTATCTCTCCTGGTCCCTGCACACCCAATGAAGCAGGCATTAGTGTCGAGTGCATCAACACCTTCGCAGGCAGAATCCCAATTTTGGGTATCTGTTTGGGACATCAGAGTATTGGCCAGGCGTTTGGCGGCAGGATTATTCGTGCGCAGCAGGTGATGCATGGCAAAACCTCAATGATGTACCACGATAACACCGGTGTGTTTAAAGGCTTGAGCAACCCCTTTGAAGCGACCAGATATCATTCTTTGGTTATAGAGCAATCCTCCATGCCCGATTGTCTGGTGGTCAATGCCTGGACTCAGAATGACGATGGTTCAATCGATGAGATTATGGGCGTTCGCCACAGGGACCTTGCGATCGAAGGCGTGCAGTTTCACCCAGAGTCGATTCTTACCCAGCATGGCCACGACCTACTGCAAAATTTTCTGGAGTCTTAATCCATGGATATCAAAACAGCGTTAGACAATGTGGTAAATGGCCAGGATCTTAGTTCTGCCGAGATGCGCGATGTAATGCGCCAGATCATGACAGGCAATGCCGGCGATGCACAGATCGGTGCCTTTTTGGTGGCCCTGCGCATCAAAGGGGAAACCATTAATGAGATTGCCGGCGCCGTTGAAGTGATGCGTGAGCTAGCGACCGGGGTTCAGGTAGCAGGGGAACATCTAGTTGATATTGTTGGCACAGGGGGTGATGAATCCAACCTGTTTAATGTGTCTACCGCATCAACCTTTGTGGTGGCCGCCGCCGGTGGTCGCGTTGCCAAGCATGGCAATCGCTCGGTCAGCAGCAATAGCGGTGCCGCAGATTTGCTCGAAGCCGCAGGCGTCAACCTCAATCTCAGTCCCGTTCAGGTAGGGCTCTGTGTTGAGGAACTGGGCGTTGGTTTTATGTTTGCACCAGCTCATCACAGTGCTATGAAACACGCTATTGGCCCGCGCAAAGAGCTGGGTCTACGGACCATCTTTAATATTCTTGGGCCCATGACTAACCCGGCTGGTGTGACTCGTCAGTTAATCGGCGTTTACAAAAAAGAACTATGCAAGCCCATGGCCGAGGTTCTGGGTCGTCTGGGGGCTGAGCATATTATGATTGTGCACTCTGCCGATGGGCTCGATGAGATTAGTATTGCAGAGCGAACCTTTGTTGCAGAATACCGCGATGGCGCTGTCAGGGAATATACTATCAGTCCGGAAGACTATTTATCCCAGCGGCAGAGCCTTGAAGGTTTGGCGGTGGACAATGCCGATCAGTCACTTGCGCTGATTATTGATGCACTGGGCAAAAGACAGTCTGCCAATGCCGGCAAAGCCGCAGATCTGATTGCGATTAATGCAGGCGCTGCGCTGTATGTGGCGGGTTGTGCTGCGGACTTGGGTCAGGGGGTTGCCATGGCGCAGGATGCTATTGGCTCTGGTTTGGCGAAAGCGAAAATAAATGACCTGGCGACTTTTACCCAGGTTCAGCAAGACGGATAAAATTTAAGAGATTCTTCCATGGCCTCAGATACGCCCACCATATTAAAGAAAATTCTTGCTCGTAAGCATGAAGAGATTGCTGAGCGCAGCGCCATCGTGTCAGCCGAAGAGCTGCTGATGCGAGCCGGTTCAGCATCGGCGCCCCGGGGTTTTGCTGTGGCCATGGCAGCCAGGATCGCTGCTGGTGAATCTGCGGTGATTGCTGAAATTAAAAAGGCCTCACCAAGCAAAGGTGTTATTCGCGAAGATTTTGATCCAGCGGCCATTGCTGCAAGTTATGCTGCCGGGGGTGCTGCCTGTTTGTCTGTGCTGACGGATGTGGACTTTTTTCAGGGCGCAGATGAATATTTACAGGCGGCCCGGGCGGCCTGTGATCTGCCGGTAATTCGCAAAGATTTTATTATTGATAAATATCAGATCTACGAAGCCCGTGCCATGGATGCAGACTGCATCCTGTTAATTGTGTCAGCGCTATCTGAAGGTCAGCTGCACCAGTTGCATGATGAGGCTCAATTTCTGGGTATGGATGTGCTTATAGAAGTGCATGACAGGGCTGAGTTGGAGATTGCGCTGAAACTGGACAACCCCATGGTGGGAATCAATAACCGCAATCTGCACAGCTTCGACGTATCCCTGGAAAACACCTACCAATTACTGGAGCAGATTCCAGCCGGAAAAATTGTGATTACGGAGAGTGGCATTCACCATAGAGACGATGTGGCCGCCATGCGCGACCGCAACGTCAATGCATTTTTAGTGGGCGAAGCCTTTATGCGCAGCGACGAGCCGGGCGAGCGACTGCGAGAGATGTTTAGCTAAACAGCCCGAACCTCACCTGGTACCAAACACCACCATGGTTTTGCCAGCTACAGAAACCAGCTCCCGCTCTTCCAGATCTTTGAGCACCCGGCCCACCATTTCCCTAGAGCAGCCGACAATACGGCCGATTTCCTGGCGGGTAATTTTAATTTGCATCCCATCCGGGTGGGTCATGGCATCTGGTTCCCGGCACAGGTCGAGCAAGGTACGAGCTACGCGACCAGTTACATCAAGAAATGCCAGATCACTGACCTTGCGGGTGGTATCTCTCAGGCGCTGGGCAATCTGCTTGCTGATGGCAAACAGGAATTCCGGATGCTTGTGGCTCAGCTCAACAAATTTGCCATAGCTGATTTCGCCCACTTCACATTCGGTTTTAGTGCGAATCCAGGCGCTGCGGTGCTCCTGATCAAAAAGACCCATTTCACCGACAAAGTCTCCGGGATTAAGGTAGGCGAGAATCATTTCCTTGCCGTCACTATCATCTTCAATAACGACGGTCACTGATCCTTTGATTATGTAGTAAAGGGTGTCACCCTGATCTCCCGCGTAAATAATGGTACTTTTAGCTGGGTAACGACGGCGGTGGCAATGGGACAAGAACTCTTCAACATTGTCTATATGTGGGGTAAGAGGTGCAGGCGCCAATGTGTATCTCCTTCTATGGTTTTCCTAAGCCGCGAGTGTTTACCACTACATATAACAGTTATTTGCGACCCCTGTGACTAATAGTAGTAAAAATATTTTACCTGCGCAGGAAATTTCTGTGGCGGGATATGCTAATCTTTGCGCCCTCCAAAATCAGCCATATAGGTATAGGTGAGTCATGCAGGCAACAGTGAAATGGGTAGATGGTGTGATGTTTTTAGGTGAATCCGGCAGTGGTCATTCAGTAGTTATGGATGGAGCGCCAGACCAGGGCGGCAGAAATATGGGGGTGCGCCCAATGGAAATGATTTTAGTAGGGCTTGGCGGCTGCGCCTCTTTCGATGTGATGAGCATGCTGCACAAGGGCCGCCAACAGGTCACTGATTGCAGGGCCGAAATCGAAGCAGAGCGAGTCGACGCGGTGCCAGCAGTGTTTAGCAAGATACATCTTAATTTTGTTGTAACCGGTGTTAATCTCAAGGAAGCGCAGGTTAAGCGCGCGGTCGAGTTGTCAGCAGAGAAATACTGTTCCGCCTCTATTATGTTGGAAGATGCTGGTGTTGAGATCAGCCATAGCTATGTGATTGAAGCCGCCTAGTCTGGGGCTGGGGACTAAATTTCAGGCAAAAAAAAGGAGCCTTGGCGGGCTCCTAAAAAATTCTTTGAATGAATTACAAAGAGGGGTTAGGGGTAAAACATGTGAGAACCTGCCCTTGGCAAATCCTCTAAAACTCGTAATGCTGTTTACGGAGAGCATAGTAAGAATCCGTCACCTATTAATCAAATGCATTATTTGCATCATAGTTATGCGTTTTGGTAATACCTTAAGTTAATCCTGAAAAATCAACGGCAAAAAAAACGGGACCTTGGCAGGTCCCGGTAAAAAAATCCTATAGCAAGGATTAAGAGGGGTAATACTTTAAAACTACGAATTTGGTACATCTGTAAATAAAAACTCAGTGAATCTGTCGAGTTTTACTTCTCAGAAGCCTCGAGTCCTGGTGCTTCCAACTTGGCGAAACTATCTTTCGCAATTGCAGCACCCGCAAGGCCGGTAAAACCGATCATTAAATATACGAGTGTCATTTCTGTCTCCTTAAGTAAAAGTTAAGAGCAACTGCTCTATGGGTGACAATATAGAGATTCCTGTGACATAATCCAAATGCATTTTTTGCATCAACAATATGCGTTTTGGTAATGGAGCTAATTTTAATGAATTTACAGAAACTTTCGCGGCTGGATCTCAATCTACTGGTTTCCCTGCAGGCTCTGCTCGAAGAGAAAAGTGTGACCCGTGCCGCCGAACGGTTGTTTATTACCCAGCCCGCCATGAGTCGTGTACTGCAGCGGCTAAGACATCAGCTTGATGATCCCTTATTTACCCGCACAGGCAATGAGCTTGTACCAACCCCTAAAGCTCGTGAGTTGCAGGCCCGATTGCCAAGGCTGCTGGATGGCATTTTGGAAATGGTCAGTGAGGGGGAGTTTGATCCTGCAACCTATGAGGGTGAGATTAGTATTGCGGTCCCTGAATTTGTAGCGATTTCCCTGATCTCTGAATTAACCAAGGTTGTCACCGAGCATGCCCCAGGTGTGGTGCTGTCAATTTCCAGTGAGACTGATTCATCTGTGGAAGTTGAGCTAGCTGAGGGTGTACTGGACTTTGCCATTGATATTGAAAAGACCATCACAGAAGACATTAGTATCAGAAGTCTGGCTATTTTTACACCTTCCATCTGGATGCGAGAAGACCATCCCCTGGCAGAAAAAAGCCGCGTTACCTTGGATGAGATCCTGGAATATCCCTTTGTGCAGTATTATCTGCTGATTGCCAAGCGTGTGAGTGCCCGCACTGATGCACGATTTGATCGGGTTCTTCGGGATATGGGCCGCAAGCGTAAAAAAGCGCTGGTCACTAATCAGCTGATGACTGCAGTTGAAACTGTGTGTGGCACGGACTGTCTGATGGTAGCGGCAAAATATGGTCTTACCATGGAGCGCGAAATGTACCGCATTGTGCGCAAGCCCTATCCGGCAGACCTGCCTCACAAAGGAACTATTTCCCTGGTGTTATTGCAGCACAAGCGGACATCCGGCTCCGGAATTCATCGCTGGCTGTCGGATAAGATTGTCGGTTTGATTCAGGATTGGGAGAAAACGCTTGAGGCCGAGAGCGTTAGGGTCGTCCAGGAACAATAGTTCAGTAGCTACAGCCGGTAACTGCTGCCAGTCATTGCAGAGGAAACCAGAGTCATCAGTTTTTTGACCGGTGCGGGAAACTGGTGCCCCCCGGCATCTAGCGCCGATTGCGCATGGCGGGCTTCATCTTCCAGCATCTGCGCAACAATAGCCCGGCTCTTTTGATCATTGGCTGGCAGCTCCTCAAGATGCTGCTGCAAATGATCGCAGACTTGATCTTCAGTGGCAGCCACAAAGCCGAGGCTGAGTTTATCGCTGATTAATCCGGCTCCGGCGCCAATGCCAAAGGACATGGCATACCACAGTGGGTTCAGTGCGCTGGTGCGCCCACCCAGCTCGTGAATACGCTCTTCACACCAGGCCAGGTGGTCAATTTCTTCTGCGGCAGCATGCTCCATTTGCTCGCCAACTTCGGGCAGCTTGGCAGTCAATGCCTGGCCCTGATACAGGGCCTGAGCGCAGACTTCACCGGCATGATTGACCCGCATTAGGCCCAGAGCATGCTGGCGCTCCTGACCAGACAGCTCAGATTCACTGAGCTCAACCGCGGGGGATACTCGCTGTGGTGCCGGAGCATTGCCTAGCACAGTGCGCAAGCCCTGGTCGAGCTGGGTTAAAATTTGATCAAGTCCTGAGAGCTGTCGATTTGCCATGTTATCTGTCTGTGGGTTCGCCAGTTGTAATTGTAACCGCTTCAGCAAAGTATTTCTTGCCGAGCACAATAGGTACGTAGGCAATGGCGAAAAAGCCCATGGCCAGTACCTCACAAACCAGAATATAAAATGGCCAGTCACCAAAATAGTCCAATATAGAGGGGTTGATGGGTTTTTCCATCATATAAAAATAGTTGGCATCCAGAATCAGATTCACCGGCACCAGCGCCAGTAAATATAAATTCAGCCAGATAAATGTTCGCACCATGCCATTAGCCTGGGGAATAAGCTGGAAAGCCAGCAGGTGATGAATCACCAGAACCACCAGCCCTCCATGGACAATCCAGTATTTAAAGAAACCATAGCTGGGGAAGCCGGCATAGAGGTCTGGTGTCAGCATTGCCTGAAATGTTCCGCACAGCACCAGAAAATAAATGACCTCAAAGCGCCTGAAGTTGGGTTGCCAAAACAGCAGCGGTGCCAGCAGGGCAAACAGGTTACAGATTGAGAGAGGCAGGTCTACCTTATAGTTAAACAGGCCATTAGCGCTGTGAATCCAGGAGAAAACAACCACAGTAATGGACAGGAATATGGCAATTGCTCTGCCCAGCCAAAGATTTTGCGCAGGGCTGAGTTTTTGTCCCACCCGGATTGTCAGCGCTAATATCAGAACAAAGACGCCCAATGTCCACCAGTGGGATGGGCTAAAAGATGCAAAGGGAATATCAAAGCTAAAAAAGGGATGGTCCATAGGAATCCTTATTATTGCCTTTATTTGGCCGCCAGGGCTTTATCCGCTAACTGCTTTTTTCGCGCTCAATAGCGCGCCATGCAATATCATCCCTGAGATATATGTCCTTCCAGTGAATTCCTGAAGCTAGCTGATAGGCTTTTTGCTGAGCCTCGGAAACAGAGTCTCCCATGGCAGTGGCGCAAAGTACCCGCCCACCGCTGGTGACAATAGCTTCCCCATCCTGCCTGGTGCCAGCATGAAACACCTTGGCCCCATGAATATCCTCTGCCGCAGAACCCAGGCCGCTAATAATATCGCCGCCATTATAGGCGCCTGGGTAACCACCAGCAGCCAATACAACGCCTACCGCAGGTCGGGGATCCCATTGGGCTTGTTGGGTATCCAGATCACCGGACAGAGCAGCCAGACAATGGGCAACCAGATCAGACTGCAGGCGCAGCAAAATTGGCTGAGTCTCTGGATCGCCAAAGCGGCAGTTATATTCGATAACCTTGGGGGTACCATCAGCCATAATCATCAGGCCAGCATACAGAAAGCCAGTGTAATCGTTGCCTTCAGCGGCCATGCCTTTCACCGTGGGGTAAATAACTTCATCCATTGCCCGCTGATAAATCATTTTATCTACCACAGGCGCCGGGGAATAAGCACCCATGCCGCCTGTATTGGGGCCGGTGTCACCATTGCCCGCGCGTTTGTGGTCCTGACTGGTGGCCATGGGCAGCACATTAACCCCGTCGACCATCACAATAAAGCTGGCTTCTTCACCATCGAGAAATTCTTCGATTACTACAAGGTGGCCCGCTTCCCCAAAGGCATTGCCCCCCAGCATATCTTTAACCGCAGCCTCAGCCTCATCCATAGTCATGGCGACAATAACCCCTTTGCCCGCGGCCAGACCATCGGCTTTAATCACAATGGGCGCACCCACTTTATGCAGGTAGGCCATGGCTTTATCTATATCGGTAAAGTTGCCATAGGCGGCAGTTGGAATCTGATGGCGCTCAAGAAAATCCTTGGTAAAGGCTTTTGAGCCCTCAAGCTGGGCGGCACCCTGGGATGGCCCAAAAATAGGCAGATCGCGGGCCTGAAAATAATCTACTACACCCTCTACTAAAGGTTGCTCTGGACCCACAATGGTCAGGCCAACATGATTGCCAGCTGCAAATTCCGCCAGGCCCTGAAAGTCATTCACTTTCAGATTAAGGTTTTCAATATTGGGCTCTATGGCTGTACCTGCATTGCCCGGGGCAACAAATACCTTTTCTACATCTGCACTTTGCGCCGCTTTCCAGGCCAGTGCATGTTCACGCCCACCAGAGCCAATAACCAGTACATTCATCAATCATATTCCAGCTGTTAATAAAGGCGGGAATTGTAGCAGACTGTGATACTGGCGTATTTACACCAGAGGACAAAAAGCTACCCTGTTATCCCACTGGGAGCCCAGCTGCAATATTAAATTGGGACAATCTAAACCAATTTGGTTGCCGTATTCTCTGTAATCATATAAACAATAGGCCTGTCGTTATATCCTCCGCCAATAACCATCTTAGCCCCACGATTGTCTGGTTTCGTCAGGACCTGCGCCTGGCTGACAATCCGGCACTATCTGCCGCTTGCGAAAGGGGAGATATTGTTCCCGTCTATATCCTTGATGATAACAACGCGGGGGAATGGGCCATGGGTGGCGCCAGTCGCTGGTGGTTGCACCATGCCCTGGAGAGTCTCAATCATTCTTTGTCTGGCAAGTTAAATATTTTCCAGGGTGACCCTGAGCAGATCCTGCCCCAGCTGGCACAGCAGACCTCTGCAGCTACGGTGGCATGGAACCGATGTTATGAACCCTGGCGCATCGCCCGGGATGGCAATATAAAGTTTAGGCTTAAACAACTTGATATTCAGGTAGATAGTTTTAATGGCTCATTGCTGTGGGAACCCTGGCAGGTGCTAAAAAAAGATGAGACTCCCTACAAGGTTTTTACCCCCTATTATCGCCGTGGCTGTCTGTCCAAAACGTCTCCCAGAAGACCATTGCCAATTCCCGCTAATTTGCAGACAGTGCCCCTGAGTAAGGACTCAGTTTCTCTGGATAGCCTGCATCTCCTGCCGCGTATTCCCTGGGACAGTGAGATGAAAGAAAGATGGGATATCAGTGAGACGGCGGCCCAGGACCGGTTGGATGAATTTGTACTCGCCGAACTTGAGGACTACCGTGAAGGCCGCAACTTCCCAAGCAAAGCCAATGTATCGAGACTCTCAGCCTACCTGCACTTTGGTCAGATCTCGACTAATACTGCCTGGCACCGAGCCTCAGATGCAGCGGCGTTAATAAACAATGAAGCTAGTGTGGATACCTTTTTAAGTGAGCTGGGCTGGCGTGAGTTCTCCCATTATCTGCTCTATCATTTTCCACAGTTACCCAAAGACAATTTGCAGCAGCGCTTCGATGTTTTTCCCTGGGCGCAGGATACGGCTGCGGAGTTAACTGCCTGGCAACAGGGACGCACGGGCTACCCTCTGGTCGATGCAGGTATGCGTGAACTCTACAATACTGGCTATATGCACAATCGTGTGCGCATGGTGGTGGGCTCATTTATGGTCAAGAATTTACTAATACATTGGCATCGCGGTGAGGAGTGGTTTTGGGACTGTTTAGTTGATGCTGATCTGGCGGCTAATAGCGCTAGCTGGCAGTGGATTGCTGGATGCGGTGCTGATGCTGCACCATTCTTTAGAATTTTTAATCCAATCACCCAGAGTGAAAAATTTGATAAGCAGGGGGATTATATTCGTCGCTATGTGCCAGAGCTGGCTCAGATGCCGGCCAAATATATTCACGCCCCCTGGCTGGCACCGGCAGAGATTCTTCGCGCTGCCGGTATTGAAATAGGCGCCGACTATCCGGCACCTATCGTCGATATCAAAGAGTCCAGAGAAAGAGCGCTTGCCGCCTTTAAACTGACTAAGCTGGATGAACTTTAGTTGGATTCTTCTATGGGGATGGGCTTAATGCCTGAAATGCCTCATGCCAGTAAACACCATCGCCATACCATGCTCATTGGCAGCAGCGATCACTTCATCGTCGCGCATTGACCCACCGGGCTGAATAATACAGCTGATACCTGCTGCGCCAGCGTTATCTATACCGTCGCGGAAGGGGAAGAAAGCATCAGATGCCATCACCGCACCTTTGACTTCAAGCCCGGCATGCTCAGCCTTAATGCCAGCAATACGCGCGGAATTAATGCGGCTCATCTGGCCAGCGCCCACGCCTATAGTCTGATTATTCCTAGCATAGATAATTGCATTGGACTTGACCATCTTGGCGACTTTCCAGGCAAATAACATATCGGCCATTTCTACCTCGGAAGGTGTGCGCTCAGATACAACCTTGAGGTCCTGCTCGGCAACCATGCCATTGTCGCGATCCTGAATCAGCAGACCGCCATTCACCCGTTTGTAGTCGAAGTCCTGTGGACGTTCGGAGCCCCAGGCACCACATTCCAACAGGCGTACATTCTTTTTAGCCGCAACCACTTCAACTGCATCTGCGGCGACAGAGGGGGCAATAATCACTTCAACAAATTGCTTTTCGCAGATTGCTGCGGCAGTTCCCGCATCCAGTTCCCGGTTAAAGGCGATAATGCCGCCAAAAGCAGATTCCGGGTCTGTGGCAAAAGCCAGCTCATAGGCTGTGGCAATGTCCACTGCTACAGAAACACCACAGGGGTTGGCATGTTTCACAATGACACAGGCGGGCTGTTCAAATTGCTTAACGCATTCCAGTGCCGCATCCGTATCTGCAATATTGTTGAATGAAAGCTCTTTACCCTGCAGCTGCTTGGCGGTTGCTACGCTTGCCTCTGTTGGGTTGGCTTCAGTATAGAAAGCTGCTTTTTGATGAGGATTCTCGCCGTAGCGCATTTCCTGGGTCTTAAAATACTGCACATTGTAGGTGTCAGAGAAGTCGCGTTTTTCGTTGGCTGTATTGCGCCCACCAAAGTGGTTGGCAATCATGCCATCGTAGCTTGCGGTGTGCTCAAAGGCCTTAACCATCAGCTGATATCTGCTGTCGTAATTGAGCTGACCGGCATTGTCCTGCATTTCACCGATTACGGTTTTGTAGTCGTCGGCATTGACCACAATGGCCACATCTTTATGATTTTTTGCCGCGGAGCGAACCATGGTGGGGCCGCCAATATCAATATTCTCAATAGCTGTCGGCAGGTCGCAGTTTGGATTTGCCACTGTAGCGGCAAAGGGGTACAGGTTCACCACCACCATATCAATAGGCTTGATGCCATGTTCGGACATCACCGCATCGTCCTGACCGCGACGCCCCAAAATACCGCCGTGAACCTTGGGGTGTAATGTCTTCACCCGGCCGTCCATCATCTCGGGGAAACCGGTGTAATCAGATACCTCGGTAACCGCAATGGCATTTTCGCTGAGCAGGCGATAAGTGCCGCCCGTAGAGAGCAACTCTACCCCCTGATCTGTCAGGGCACGGGCAAAGTCGACAATGCCGGTTTTATCAGAAACACTAATCAGTGCGCGGGAAATTTTTCTTAGATCGCTCATGGAGTCCTCGGGTGCAGAAGGTAATTACAGAAGGTTGTATTGCTTTAACTTTTTGCGCAGAGTGCCGCGATTCAAACCCAGCAGCTCAGCTGTTTTACTTTGATTTTGCCGCGTATAGTTCATCGCTGCGCTCAGCAGTGGTGGTTCAACCTCGGCCATAACCAGATCGTAGAGGTCGCGGGTTTCCTGACCATCGAGATCGGCAAAATAACGCTGCATTGCCTCGGCGACACTGTAGCGCAGGGATTGACTGCTGTGGTTTTCACTGGGCGTTGATGGCGAGACCTGTTCCGCTGCTTGTAATTGGTTTTGTTCTGCAGAATTCATGCCGCTTGTTCCTGATTGATAATATTAAGGAAAAACTGCTTGAGAAATTCCTGTTGGTGAGTGCGCGATTCGAGCTTGTTAAAATGTTGGGTAAACTCTTTGCCTCCCGCCAGTTCGCTGCTGTACCAGCCAATATGCTTTCGCGAGATCCGTACGCCACCCACTTCACCATAAAACTTGTGCAGGGCTTGCAGATGGCGGGCCATTATTACACCGATTTCCTCAATGCTTGGCGGGACCAACTGCTCCCCCTTGTCGAGATAATGATTAATCTGATTAAAAATCCACGGGTTTCCCTGGGCTCCACGGCCAATCATTACTGCGGCAGCGCCGGTATGCTCAAGCACGGCGACGGCTTTTTGCGGACTTGTGATATCCCCATTGGCGATCACCGGCATGGATACAGTTTCGACTATTTCAGCAATGGTGTCGTACTCGACTTCCCCGACAAAGCGGCAGGCGCGAGTGCGGCCATGTACGGCAAGAGCAGCGATACCTGCCTGTTCAGCAATTTTGGCGATGGTTGCGCCGTTGCGATTCTGACGATCCCAACCGGTGCGTATTTTTAAGGTAACAGGCACGTCGACTGCGGCTACCACCGCCTGCAGAATATCGTCGACTAGCTGTGGGTCCTGCAACAGGGCGGAGCCGGCCGCACGTTTGCATACTTTTTTCGCCGGGCAGCCCATATTGATATCAATAATCTCCGCACCCTGAGCCACATTGAAGCGTGCGGCCTCGGCCATCATTTGCGGATCATAGCCGGCAATCTGCACTGATCTGGGAGCTGGCTCATCACCGAACTGAATGCGCAGACGAGATTTTCTGGTATCCCAGGTGCTGGGATCTGCTGCGACCATTTCCGACACCACAAGTCCGGCACCCATTTCACGACAGAGCTGGCGGAACGGCAGATCCGTCACCCCAGCCATGGGAGCTAGAATCGTTTTGCGACTAATGTGGTAGGGTCCAATATTGAACAAGCGAATCCCGAGGCTCAGTGATACAACAGGGACGCCATTCTACCCTTTGGGCAGCTGATTAAAAAGTGATCAATTGAAAAAACTGGATTTTAAATCTCGGTGGCCTGAATTCGTTGGCGCTTTACTCTGGTCTTGCACAGCAGAGTAAATATCCTGCTATGCAGGGGTTAAAGCTAGTCCAGAAGCTCTATGGCGTAATTGGTTGCAGCAGGGCCTGGATCGGCGAGCCGCATCTCGATTTTGCTCCCTTGACCGGGGCTCATCAATTTGCCCGGTGTTGGCAGATATAGCTGGTATTCAGCGGCGGGGATAATCCGTTGGGCAACGGGCAGCTGTTCTAGATCAGTAAACAGGATTTTCAGCCCGGGCAAGCGCTGGCTGTAGGCTGCGCGATTAACCATTAGCAGCTGCATGTCAATGCTGCCCGGCAGCTGCGGGTCACTGAGCATGGTGAATTGAGTCACCTCGATCTCGCTCAGATCCCGGTACTCGGCAATGGCGCATTGGGTATGTTGGCACAGGACTTCAAGTGCGGAGCGATACTGGGGGTTCAAGCTGAGCCGCGCACTGTTGACATAAACAAGCGCTGCGGCCAACAGTGAGAGTGCCAGGAGTAATGCAGCCACCGCGGGAAGTTTGCTTTTGGTGCTTTCGGGCTCAGGCTGGGTCAAGGCTTCATCCAGAGTAAAGGGGTCGGATATATCGACTTGATCGGTAATAGAATCTTCCAGTAGCTGATCGAGCATATCCGCAAATTTGCTATGATTTTCAGCGCTGCTGGCCAGTTTGGCATCCATTATTTCATGATCAATTGCTTGATCAAGGCGCCCGCCCAACACATTATTTAATTCTTCCTCAAGCTGACCTGTGGCTCCGCCAAGGTCTTCGAACTTATCAAGTACATAGGGCAGATATTCAACATTGAGTGCTTCTGAGTCCGGCTGTTCAATATATTCTTGGGCATTGAACACCACAAGACAGGTGCCACAGCGCACCAGGCCACCAGCAGCAGACAGCTGGCTGGGTTCGGCGCGAAATGCAATCTGGCATTCGGGGCAGCGGGTGACAATATCAGACATCAATTTCCTGGGGCATATTTTTGCCGGTCAGCTCTGCTAGTCAGTTTAGCAGCATTGGCCTGCATATTGAGGGTTGACCTCAGGGGCGAGTTTTGCGCGCAGATAGTCTCGCCCAGTCATCTTCGATATCAGGGCTATCGAAGTCAAACCGGGCCAGGTAGGGAGCGGATACATCCTCAATTTGAGATTGGAGAAGTCCGGACAGACACAGCAGGCCGTCGGCCCCAGTGAGGTTGCTGATCCTGGGAGCCAATTCAATCAACGGTGCCGCGAGTATATTGGCCAGCATTACATCGGCGAGAATACCTTCCGGGATAGCATCTGGCAGGCAGGTAATCAGACGCTGATCAGCAATGTTATTGCGGCGGGCATTGTCGCGGCTGGCGAGCAGTGCCTGAGGATCGTTGTCGATAGCGATAACTTTTTCGGCACCTAGCAGCAGAGCTCCAATACCTAAAATGCCAGAACCGCAACCGTAATCAATAACGGTTGTGCCAGCCAGGTTCTGCCGATCCAGCCAGCGCAGACACAGATGTGTGGTGGGGTGGCTACCGGTACCAAAAGCCAGTCCCGGATCCAGCATCAGATTAAAGCCATTTGGGTCTGGCACCTCAGTCCAACTGGGGCAGATCCACAGTCTGTCACCGCATTTGAGCGGTTGAAAATATTTCTTCCATTCCTGAGACCAGTCTTTGTCTTCCAGTAGTTCCCAGCGCAGCTCCGAATACAGGCTGGTTTGCAGTTGAGTGGTAATCTGGTCTGTATCTACGGTGGCGGGGAACAGTGCTTTGACAATACATTGATCCCAGAGTGGGGTTTCACCAACTCCAGGTTCGAGAATGGGCTGATCTGCGGCATCCTCCAATGTTACTGATAAGGCTCCAACCTCCAGCATGGCATCTTCAGTCAAGACGCTATGCTGGCGGGATACTTCAGTTTGCAGCTGGACCCATTGGGCTGACATCTGGTCTACAGGCCGAGCTTTTTCTCAAGATAGTGGATATTGACGCCACCTTTCTTGAACTCTGAATCTCTTACCAGATCCTCATGCAGCTCTATATTTGTCTTGATGCCATCAATAACCATCTCGTCTAGAGCGTTGCGCATTCTCGACAGTGCCGAGTCACGATCACGACCATAGGTAATAACTTTGCCGATCAGAGAGTCGTAGTTAGGGGGGACGCTATAGCCATTATATATATGGGAATCAACGCGCACACCATTGCCGCCGGGCGCATGGTAGGCCTGAATGGTGCCGGGCTGCGGCAGAAAGCTCACTGGATCTTCGGCATTGATACGGCACTCAAAACTGTGACCGCGGAAGATAATACTTTCCTGTTTAAAGCTAAGAGGTCTGCCACTGGCAATCAGCAGCTGCTCTTTAATAATGTCGACGCCAGTAATCATCTCAGACACTGGATGCTCTACCTGTACTCTGGTATTCATCTCAATAAAGTAATAGTTGCCGTCTTCATAGAGAAACTCAAAGGTTCCAGCCCCTCTATAATTGATCTGAATGCAGGCATTAATGCAGCTTTCAAATACAGCCTGGCGCGCCTCTTCCGGAATTCCTGGAGCCGGGGCTTCTTCAATCACTTTTTGGTGGCGCCGCTGCAATGAGCAGTCGCGATCACCCAGATGGATGGCGCTGCCCTGACCGTCAGATAGCACCTGTACCTCTACATGCCTTGGGTTTTGCAAAAACTTTTCCATATATACTGTGCCATCGCCAAAGGCAGCTGCGGCTTCAGTTTTGGTAATGCTTACAGCATTGAGCAGGACCTGTTCATTTTCGACTACGCGCATACCGCGGCCACCGCCACCAGCTGCGGCTTTAATAATCACTGGGTAGCCAATACGCAATGCGGTGGCTTTCAGAAATTCCGGGTCATCGGACAGAGGGCCATCTGAACCGGGCACTGTGGGTACACCTGCGGCTTTCATGGTCTGAATGGCCGCTACCTTATCGCCCATGGTGCGAATAACCTCGGCGGTTGGACCGATAAAGATAAAGCCGCTGTTTTCGACCTGTTCGGCAAAATCAGCGTTCTCGGCCAAAAAACCATAGCCAGGATGCACCGCTTCTGCGCCGGTAATTTCCATGGCGCTGATAATGGCTGGCACATTTAAATAGCTTTGGGGAGAGGGGTTGGGGCCGATGCAGACAGCTTCATCAGCTAGTTTTACATGTTTTAACGCTACGTCGATCTTGGAGTGCACTGCAACGGTTTTAATATTTAACTCTTTGCAGGCGCGAAGGATTCGTAGGGCAATTTCACCGCGGTTGGCGATAAGCACTTTGTCGAGCATGATTCAGTTCCTGACAGGCTTTAAATAATGGTGAAAATAGGTTGATCAAACTCGACAGGTTCGCCATCTTCAATCAGGATGGCGCCAATGGTACCGGCCTTATCTGCTTCAATCTGGTTCATCATCTTCATAGCTTCGATAATGCACAGAACATCCCCTGGCGCTACAGCCTGACCTACAGTGACAAAGCTGGGTGAGCCAGGAGCAGGAGAGCTATAAAAGCTGCCCACCATGGGAGAGCGCACCACATGCCCAACCAGTTCATCAGCTGCAGGCGCCGGTGTTTCTGCGGCTGGCGCCGCTGGTGCAGCTACCTGGGCCACAGGGGCGGGAGCAGGGGCTGGCGCTGGTGCCACCGCATAGGCTGCTGGGCCTCCGCGACTGATGCGCACAGACTCTTCACCTTCTGTGATTTCTAATTCATTAATATTTGATTCTTCAAGCAGCTCTATAAGCTTCTTAACTTTACGAATATCCATTCTGGTCTCTCGGTCAATTCTAATTAATGGTCAAGCTTGCTCAGCACAGCGTGCAGAGCGAGATGGTAGC
Source organism: Porticoccaceae bacterium (assembly GCA_018664075.1). Taxonomy (GTDB): domain Bacteria; phylum Pseudomonadota; class Gammaproteobacteria; order Pseudomonadales; family Porticoccaceae; genus HTCC2207. Next base: position 20,938 of record JABJOY010000040.1, read on the forward strand.
TTTGCGCACCGAAGCCGCAGATTACGCCCTCAGCAACATCGGAAAAATAGGAATGGCGGCGAAACTCTTCTCTGGCGTGCACATTGGACAGATGCACTTCGATAAAGGGAATTTCTACCCCAAGCAGGGCATCGCGCAGTGCGACACTGGTGTGAGTAAAGGCGCCGGGGTTAATGATAATAAAGTTAACCCCTTCCTGTTTGGCATCGTGAATGCGTTGAATAAGTTCATATTCAGCGTTGCTTTGCAGGGCGAGCAGATGATGACCGGCCGAAATTGCGGTATCCATTAGCTGCTGATTGATTTTTTCCAGACTGTCACCACCGTATATTTCAGGCTCTCTGGTGCCCAGAAGATTTAGATTGGGCCCGTGCAAAAGAAGTATGGTCGCCATAGTGATTCTCAGTGGTGAGATGAGTTCCGCGCAGTCTGCACTAAAATAGGCACACTGTCCATAAAATGCAAAAAAATATGATTTTCGACGAAATTAGAGGAATTTAATGTTGTTTTTGTCCTGTTTTCTTCGGGGATGTTTATTTTTTATGCTGATTATTGGCCAGATAATGGTTTTTCGAGGCCTAATGCCGACAGAACAGCACATAAATCACGAAGTTCAACGAAAAATGGTTAATTACGGCGATTGTGCAGCTAAAAGCTGCTAACTATCTATTTGATGCTAGTGAGCAGCTCTATTACTGTGGTTTCGAGCAAGATTTGCGGCAATATCTGAGCTTTTCCCTCTCCTTTGGGGAAGAGTAAATATAAGGGCACGCCACTGCGTTGGTACTCATTGAGCAGCGCCGTAATCTCTGGGTCACTGTCTGTCCAGTCTCCTTTGAGATAGGTAATATCGTTGGTATCCAGAGCTTGATAGAACGCCGCTGAACTCAGCGCAACCCGTTCATTGGCCAGGCAGGTGATACACCAGTCCGCAGTAAGATTGATAAATACCGGCTTGCCTTCAGCTCGCAGTTGACTGAGGCGCTCGGGTGAATAGGCTTCCCAGCGCTGTGGTTGATCGTCCGCTGACATGGCCAACCCCGGTACAGCGATGGCAGCTGCCAGACAGGCCACTGCCAGGCATTTACTTGGGTTCAGCTTTTTCGGCTGATTTGCAGACCCGAGTTTCCACAGCCAGATTGCCATGGCGATAAGTACTAGACCAATAACTACTGTTGCAGCAACATCAATACTGGTCTGGCGACCGGCAACCCATAGCAACCAGACTGCAGTCAGATAGAGGGGAAAAGCCAAAAACTGCTTAAACGTATCCATCCACTGGCCGGGTTTTGGCAGTCGCTGGCTGAGACCAGGAATCCAGGTGAGCAGAATAAAGGGCAGGGCCATGCCCAGTCCCAGAAAGGCAAATACCAGCAGGGCAATAGCGGAGGGCTGAGATATGGCATAGCCCAGCGCTGGTCCCATAAAAGGTGCCGTGCAGGGGCTGGCTACTGTGGTTGCCAGAACGCCAGTCATAAAGGATGAGGTCAGGCTCTGCCCATTGGCAGTGGAGGACTGGCCCAGGGACATTAGTCCGGCACCAATTTCAACATAGCCGGAAAATGCCAGACCCATAACAAAGAACAGATAAATCAGGCCGATAATAAAAGCCGGAGATTGCAACTGGAAGCCCCAGCCAATAGCTTCCCCGGCAGAGCGCAGAATTAACATGAGCGTGGCGATACCAACAAAGGTCGAGACCACGCCCGCGGTGTAGGCGAGACCATGGACCTGCTTGTTTTTGTCTGATTGATGGTTTTGGGTAAAGCTCAATGCTTTGATTGAAAGTACCGGGAATACACAGGGCATCAGATTCAGAATCATGCCTCCAGCAAGGGCAAAAAGCAGGATCCAAGCCAGTGACACCTGGTCGGTGGACGGCTGGTTAGCTGGGTTGCCAGTTCGAGCGGAAGCCGAAGGTTGGGCGCTGATGTCGACGCTGCCGGAGCTCAGATCGATAGTCAGCCATTGTTTGTAGGGTGGATAACAGAGTCCTGCATCGGCGCAGCTCTGGGATTCTATCTGGAGTTCGATCTGCTGCGCTGGGGTGCTAAATGGCAGACTGACCATGGTGCTGTGATAATAAACTTCCAGCTCAGCCTCAAAATATTCGTCCCACTTTACCTTGCCGGTCTGGAATGTTGGCTGCTGCAACTGGCTGTTGGGATCGACCGCATTAAATTTAAAGCGATCGCGGTAGAGGTAGTAGCCGTCGGTAATGGTCCAGTTGAGTAATAATTGGTTCTCTTCGACAGAGACTGCCAGCTGATAGGCCTGTTCCACAGGCAAAAATTCGGCACTGCTATCCTGGGCAAAAAAATCGGTGCCACTGCTCTGTAGGCCTTTGGTGAGAGCCACCTGGCCAATGGACGGCAGGCTGATTGCCAGACAGGTCAGCAGCCACAGGCTTTTGTTTAGCAGTTTATTCATAGTCATCCTTAGATCATAATTGATCGTACTCTGTATATACGGCAAAGCATCTATTTAGACCGCCGCCAGACACTTTACCATTTTGCCTTTTAACAGGGCTAAAAATAACCCAGTAATTCGGTCATTCTCTATGGCCCCATGCTATAGTTTGCCTGAGGGAATCTATGAAAAAATTTATCAGTTTAGCCGTAATTCTGGCCGCCCAATTTGTTTTGCTGCAGCCAGTGCTATCAGTCCAAGCAGAGTCAGCCCATAAATTGCATGTCAGCGGGGCCTATATCCGCACCATGCCTCCCGGGCGCACAACCACCGCGGGCTTTCTTACCATCGCTAACCATGGTACTGCAGACTGCAAGGTTATTAGTGCCAGCTCGCCGCTGTCTAATCGTATTGAGTTTCACGAACACCTGCACAGTGATGGCATGATGCGTATGAGACCAGTCGATAGCGGCATAGTTCTGCCCGCTGGAGAGGCGGTGATTTTTAAACCGGGCGGGCTACATATCATGTTATTTAATATCGAGCAGGCCCTTGTTGGTGGAGACACTACGCAGCTCCAGTTCAATACAGATCATTGTGGTTCAGTTGAATTCAGCGCTGAAGTCCGCAGTCTGAAGGCGGCGCCCATGGCGAAGAAGCATCATTAATGAAATTGTTTGATTGGCTGAAAGGGAAATGGAGCCGCTCATACAATGATATCAGCGAAACCATATCCGAGGATTATGTCGGTGAGCGAGCGCCAAAAGGTCTTCGCTACAGTCTGATTGCCTCCCTTTTTCTGCTGGTTGTTTTGCTGTTGCTGGGCTGGCACTGGAGCGATGAGCCGGACCAGTTTGATGTGCGTCAGATTACCGGTGCAAACATTGGCCAGTCCGGGCAGCCGGTGATTGGTGCTGCCACTACTTCTACTCTTATTGAAGCCATTGATGTTGTCCTGCATAAGCGGGGGGGCTATCTGGCCAATGATATTTCCCCTCCTGGCCTGTGGCTAGATAATTTGCCCAGCTGGGAGTTTGGTGTCCTGGTTCAGGTTCGTGACCTCAGCAAAGCATTGCGCGAATCCTTTAGCCGCTCTCAGTCTCAGTCGACAGAGGATCGCGATCTGGCTCTGGCCGAGCCAAGGTTTAATGTTGATCATCGAAGCTGGGCTGTGCCCTGGCCCGAGAGTGAATATGCTGACGGCCGCAACTATCTCAACAGTTATCTGCAGCGCCTTGGGGATGAGCAGGTTTACGATGCCCAGTTCTACGCCCGTGCCGACAATCTGCGCTATTGGTTGGGTACAGTTGAAACCCGCCTCGGCAGTTTATCTCAGCGACTCTCTGCCAGTGTCGGCCAGCGGCGCATCAATACAGATCTCGCCGGTGCTGCCGGAGCCGTGCAGTCCACTTTGGCACCACAAGAGCTGGAGATAAAAACTCCCTGGCTGGAAATTGACAATGTGTTTTATGAAGCTCGCGGTACTTCCTGGGCTCTGCTACATTTTCTACAGGCCGTTGAAATTGATTTTGCGGATGTTCTGGCCAAGAAAAATGCCGTTGCCAGTGTCCGGCAGATTATCCGTGAACTGGAAATGACTCAGCAGCCAGTGCATGCCCCCATGATTGTTAATGGTGAAGGGTTTGGTGTGTTAGCTAATCACTCATTGGTTATGGCTTCTTATATCAGTCGCGCTAATGCGGCGATCATTGATTTGCGGGAGTTACTCTCCCAAGGTTAGAAGCAGATGGTAGACGTCTTGAACGCAGATGGAATTGGTTCGGGAACAGGCGCGGAGCTGGCTGATAAGCTGGGTCAATCGCTCAATAAAGAACTTAGCAGAGAGCTGATGGCTGGCCGCTCTAAAGGCGGTGTCATGGTGGTTGACCACAATTTCAAAGTGGTGATGATCGATGCCAAAGTTGCACAGTATTGCTCAGTTTCTGCCGGGCAGTCCCAGGGCAAGAGATTTTATGCTCTGTTTCCCGGTTTACTCGGTAGCCTTTTTGCATCGGAGCTTCATGAGGTGCTGGCCTTTGTGGGGCGCAAGCAATGCTCCAGACCAGCTGAAAATGCTCTTTTGCAGCAGTTTTCCGAGGCCTTTGAAAAGTCCGTAGAAGGGGAGTCTGCCCAGCCCCCCGCACTCAGTGCTATCTCTATGCGCGCCTATCCGGATGGCAACTCGATCTATGCATTAATTCAGCTGCAGTGGCGAACAGACGCCCAATTATCTCAGCGACAAGAAGATTCCAACCTGATTGCCCAGCATCAGGCTCTATATGGTCGTCCGCTGAATTTTGACAGCAATGCGATTATGGTGGTTGTTGACACTGAGGGTTTTATTCAAAGTATCAGTGCCGCTGCCGAGCAGTTGCTCGGTTATAGTCAGGCGCTGCTAAAAGGCAGCTCAGTCAGGGTTATTTTTCCTGATCTCAACTGCATGGATCAGGCTGGTGATATTGGTGAATCTCTGGCCATTTTGTCTGCTCAGAGTTATCTTGGCCATATTCTTGCTGCAACTGCAGAGGGTCAAACCAGGCGTCTGGATATTCAGTGTTTGCGCAGCGCCGATACATCTGCGGAGCTGATATTACTGTGCCGCGACTGCACGGATAGCAGCCGCAGAATAGAGCAGTTGATCAATCGCGGCCAGCTTTTTGACAGCACAGCAAAAAGCGTTGCTGACGGTGTGCTGGTGGTTGATGCGGAGGGCTTTGTTCAGGAGATCAATCCTATTGCAGAGCAATTGCTTCGCTTTGAGTTGGATAGATCCAAAGCGGTGCAGATTCAAACAGTGATGCCATTGGCTAATGAAGAAACCAGTATTGCTGTCACACCGGTGCAAGATGCATTGAGTCAGGCCAGTAATATTGAAGTCAGTGAATCCTTGCTGCTTAAGGTGCGCGGTGCAGAACCCCTGGCAGTTGCAGTCTCTGCATTCCCCATACGCAATGCCATGGGCCGGGTAGAGAAATGCCTGGTTATATTCCGCCCCCTGAGTGAGGCGCGGCGTGTGTCCAGTCGTCTGCGCTGGCAGTCAATGCACGATACATTGACAGGCTTGCCCAATCGCAAATCTCTGGCCGAGCGCATTCAGCGCGCCATTGAGAGTGCCAAGCGCGATGGCACTATTCATGCGCTGCTCTATATCGACCTGTACAACTTCTCGGTAATTAACGACACCAGTGGCCATATGGCCGGTGATGAATTGCTCGTCCAATTTGCCCATTTGCTGATTGAGGCCACCGGTCCCAGTGATATCGCCGCGCGTATTGGCAACGATGAGTTCGCTCTGCTGTTGCACTGCATGAATTACGACAAAGCGATGGCAATGGCAGAGCAGGTGTTGGAGGTCATCAAGGAATTTAGCATTATCTGGGAGGGCGAGACATTGAAAGTGGGCGCCAGTATCGGCGGCATTATGATTGATTCAGCGGCGCTTTCGGATATAGACCTGATGATTTCCGCCGGTTCTTCCTGCGCCGCCGCCAGAGATAAGGGCCGCAACAAAATTCACTTTCAGTCATTTAATGAAGAGGTTACCAAGCGCCGACGGTTGGCTACCAGCATGCCGAAGATAGTCAGTGCTTTGGATGAGAATCGCTTTACCTTATTTGCCCAGCCCATTGTCTCTCTGAATCCCAATGTGGCACTGCCAAAATATTACGAAATTCTGGTACGCATGCGCGATAACGACGGTACTATTTTGCCCCCCTCCGAGTTTATACCTGTGGCTGAGCATTACTCGCTGATTGATGATCTGGACAAATGGGTGTTTACCAATGCCCTCGCGTTTTTGAAAAAACTTCATCAGAAGTCAGCTATATTGCCCACCTTGGCAGTGAACCTTTCCGGCAGCACCGTTGGCGATGAAAATGCCATTGATTATATTCTTGCTGGTTTTAGTGACAGTGGTATCGCGCCAAAGCATATTCAGTTTGAAATTACCGAAACAGCGGCAGTTAAACATCTGTCGGAGGCCAAGCACTTAATTGGCACATTGCGCTCTGTGGGTGTGTCCTTTGCGCTAGATGATTTTGGCAGTGGCCTATCGTCTTTTGCCTATCTGAAGGAGTTGCCCATTGACTGTCTGAAGATTGATTCAAGCTTTATTCAAACCATGGATAACAGTGATGTGGATTATTCTGTGGTCAGCACCATAAACCATCTTGGCCATATTATGGGGGTGTCTACGGTGGCCGAGGGGGTGGAGAATAAAACCCAGCATCAGTTGCTCAAAAAGATTGGCGTCGACTATGTGCAGGGTTTTCAAATCCAGCGACCCAAGCCACTGAATAAAGGTATTCCGACGATCTAGGCGATCTTTAACCCGTTGTACTCGGCAACATGCAGGCGCGGCCCGTATTTTCCCACGACTGCACTGGCTGCACGATTGGCAAAGGTTGCGGCATCCAGACAGCTCTGTCCCTGAGTGATGGCATACAGAAAGGCTCCGGCAAACATATCTCCGGCACCGTTGGTATCTACTGCAGTGACAGGCTGGGCCCGTGCGTGCAGGGTATTAAAGCCATCAAAAATAACCGCGCCTTCACCGCCCATGGTAATGGCAAATTGTTTGGCGGTTTTTTGCATGGTCTCCATGGCCACCTCGATGTCGTCGGTGTCACACCAGTTTAAGGCTTCCTGCTTATTGCAGAAAAGCAGATCTACACCTGGTCCCACCATATCCTTAAGGCCCTGTTTGAAATGCTCGACAATACCTGGGTCAGAAAGGCTGATGGCGACCTTGGTGCCATTTTCCTGAGCCAGCTCGCGGGCTTTAATCGCAGCTGCGCGACCAGTGTCACTAGTGACCAAATAGCCTTCTATATAAATATATTCAGATTCTGCAACTGCGCTGCCATCAATATCTTCGGGGGCCAGTTGCTCGCCTATACCGAGAAATGAATTCATGGTTCGCTCCGCATCCGGAGTCACCATTACCAGACATTTCCCGGTGATACCCTGTTCGAGTTGGGGCCCACCGCTGTGGTCGACACCGTTATCAATAAGGTCTTGCAGATAGAACTGGCCATTGTCATCGTCGGCCACTTTGCAGGCCATATAGCCTTTGCCGCCGAACTGGGAAACAGAAATAACGGTGTTGGCTGCTGAGCCACCGCAGGCGCGTTTGGATAATGTCAGGCGATCTTGCAGGTTGTCGATTAGAAAGTGCTGTCTCTCCTCATCAACCAGAGTCATCAGTCCTTTTTCAATGCCGAGATTGTTAAGGTCTTTGTCCGCAACCTCTATCTCTGTATCGACAAGGGCATTGCCCAATCCGTAGACATGGTATTTTCTCATTATTCTATTGCTCTTTATTAACCTGCTGTTAATAAAAGTGCCCTTAAAGAAGCGCTCTCAACTAAATGGCCCTCAGGATTTGGCTTTGTGAGTGACAATGCCCTGTTGCGTGGCCAAAAATAAAATATCCGCGGGCTTTACAGCAAACAGACCATTGGTAACTACGCCGGTGATCTGATTGATTTTTTCTTCCAGTTCACAGGCCGAACCCATGGGATAGAAGTGGTGAACATCAAGAATCAAATTGCCATTATCAGTCACCACATTTTCACGCCACACAGGATCGCCCCCCAGCTTGACCAATTCCCTGGCCACATGACTGCGGGCCATGGGAATAACCTCAACAGGCAGTGGGAATGTGCCCAGATGGTCGACCCACTTGCTTTCATCGGCGATACAGACAAACTCATTGGCCACGGCGGTAACAATTTTTTCACGGGTCAGGGCAGCGCCGCCGCCCTTGATGAGCTGCAGCTGATCGTTAGCTTCGTCGGCGCCATCTATATAAATGGTTACTTCAGATACTGCATTGAGCTCAAATACCTGAATGCCATGGCTGCGCAGACGCTCCGCCGAACCTTCAGAGCTGGCGACAGTGGCGAGGAATTTATGTTTGTGCTCGGCGATAAGATCAATAAAACAGTTGGCGGTGGAGCCAGTGCCAATGCCAACAATGCTGTCCGCTTCGATTCGTTCTAATGTGTAATCCACAGCGGCCTGGGCAACTGCCTGTTTAAGTTGATTCTGATCCACCGATAACTCCAAAAAGATTTGTGGTTAAAATAATGCCGGCAATTATAAGGCAATCATTGCATAAAGCAGTACTAAAACAAGGTGCAGCAGCCTATTAGTGCTATGCCAGACTGGCGAAAACCCCTGGATCAAATTACTATTGCACCACCTTTAAGAAAGTTTGAATAACATTGGATATTTCATGCCGCAAAACTATGTGGAAAAAATTCTTGATGCCCGCATCTATGATTTGGCGATAGAAACGCCTGTGGATGCAGCACCTTTACTTTCCAAGCGCCTCAATAACGAAGTGCTGCTTAAACGTGAAGACCTGCAGCCGGTGTTTTCGTTTAAGCTTCGCGGTGCCTACAACAAATTGCGTCACCTGTCTGCAGAACAGTTGTCTGCCGGGGTCATTGCGGCGTCAGCGGGAAATCATGCCCAGGGCCTGGCACTGGCAGCAAAAAAAATGGGCGTCAAGGCCACTATTGTAATGCCCAAAACAACACCGCAGATCAAAGTCGACGCAGTGCGTGCAAGGGGTGCCAAGGTGGTACTGGTGGGTGACAACTATGATGCTGCGGCCGCCCATGCGGATCAATTGATTGCCGAGCATGGCCTTACTTATATTCACCCATTTGATGACCCTGATGTGATTGCCGGGCAGGGCACCATTGGTATGGAAATCCTGCGCCAAGTGCAGGGTGATCTGGACGCGGTATTTATTGCTGTTGGTGGCGGTGGCCTCTGTGCTGGTGTTGCTGCCTATATCAAGCATCTGCGTCCTGAGGTCAAAATTATTGCTGTGGAATCGGACGATGCTGCCTGCCTCGATGCCGCTATGAAGACGGGCCGTCGGGTCCGCCTCAAGGAGGTGGGTATCTTTGCAGATGGCACTGCTGTTGCCCAGATTGGCAAGGAGACCTTTAGAATTATTAAGGACCTGGTGGACGAGGTGATCACTGTCAGCACCGACGAGATCTGTGCTGCTATTAAAGATGTCTACAACGATACCCGCGCGATCTGCGAACCCTCTGGAGCGCTGGGTACTGCCGGGCTCAAAAAATATGTAGAGACCCATGGTGTTGAGGGTCAGACTCTGCTGGCCATTCAATGTGGCGCCAATATAGATTTTGATCGCTTGCGTTATATTTCCGAGCGCACCGAGACTGGTGAGAAGCGCGAGGCAGTTTTGGCGGTAACCATTGATGAGAAGCCTGGCAGTTTCCAGACGTTTTGCACTGATCTGCGCAAGCGCAATATCTCGGAGTTTAATTATCGCTACAATGACGATCAGCTGGCACAGATTTTTGTCGGTATAAAAGTGGCCTCGGATGAGGATCGTCAACAGCTGGTTAAAGAGTTGACCGACAAAGGCTATGCCGTATCTGATATGACTGACAATGAGATGGCCAAGTTACATATTCGCCATATGGTCGGTGGACATTGCCCAGACGTGGGAGAGGAGCGAGTTTTCCGTTTTGAATTCCCCGAGCGTCCGGGTGCATTGATGAATTTTCTGGTTGAACTTGGCGGCCGTTTTAATATTTCCATGTTCCATTACCGCAACCATGGCTCTGCCTTTGGTCGCGTATTGGTCGGCCTGCAGGCGTCAGCCAAGGATGCTCGAGAGTTGAAAAAATTCCTCGACCACCTCGGCTATCGTTACACAGATGAAACTGACAATGAGGCCTACCAGTTTTTTCTCGGTAGCAAATAGAATTGCTTACAGCAGGTCCGAAATTTTGCGGATCTGTAGTGCCTCAAAACCTGAGCCCGCCAGTGCATCAGAAATAACCACCACCTGATCGTCCGGAGAAAACTCGTCTCGCTGAATCATAATGGCCGCTGCCGCGGCTAGGGTTTTGTCTGAGTCCGCACCAATCTCAATCTGATAGCTCAACACATTGCGGTTAATCACCAGCTGTCGCCTGGTGCTGCTGTTGTTGGTAAAGGCGCAGATTATGGATTCCGGGTGACAATTGGTGATGCGATTGGCCATGCGCCCGCGCCTGGTGGGAACAATAATCGCTCTGGCTGCAATTGAGGTAGCCAGATCTACGGCGGCTTTGGCAATCTGCTGTTTGTCATCTAACAGCTGCAGATTGTCAGTAAAGCGCAGTCCTCGACTGCTCTCGGTGGACCGGGCAATGCGGTCGAGTATCTCGACACATTTAACCGGGTACTTGCCCACGGTAGTTTCACCGGAGAGCATAATGGCATCTGCTTCTTCATAGACGGCATTGGCCACATCTGTCACTTCGGCGCGGGTTGGAATCGGGTTTTCAATCATGGATTCCAGCATATGGGTTGCCACAATGACACGTTTCCCCATCTCGGCGCAGGTGCGAATAATGCGTCGCTGAATGCGTGGCAGTACTTCAAAGGGAACCTCGACACCAAGATCACCACGGGCAACCATCACGCCATCCGCAGCATCAATAATATCGATCATATTGGTAATGCCTTCCTGATCTTCCAGTTTGGCGATAATTTTTATATCGTTGGACCGGTCCCCCAGCAGCTGCCGCAACTGGTTGACATCAGCAGCCTGACGCACAAATGACAGGGCGATAAAATCGACGCCCTGCTCCATGCCAAATTGAATGTCGCGGCGGTCTTTGTCCGTGATAGCGGGCAGATTTACTCTGATGCCAGGCAGGTTAACATGGCGCTTGCTCTTGAGCAGGCCTCCGTCGATAACCTTTACCTTCATCACCCGCTCTTGTTTGCTCAGCACTTCGAGATTAATCAGACCATTGTCCACGGTAATAATGTCGCCCATATCAACATCATGGATCAGGTCTTCATAGTTAATATGGATTGATGAAGACTCAACATCTTCGGCACCGCGAGCAACGATAGAAATAATATCGCCCTCGTTGAGATGCAGCTCGTCGACCATATCACCAGTGCGAATCTCCGGACCCTGGGTATCCAGCAAGATAGCTATAGGGTGGTTGCGCGTGGCATTTAACTGGTGGATCGACTGAATGATTTTGGCATGGGAACTATGGTCGCCATGGGACATATTCAGGCGCGCCACATTCATGCCGGCATCGGCAAGCTTCTCCAGCATGTCAATTGATTCGGTGGCTGGGCCTATGGTGCAGATTATTTTTGTCTGGCGCATATTATCTCTTGGTTGGTCGCTATTAGATGTAATGGTATATCCCAGCTCTGCTGAGATATCTGATTTATTTCCTGACCGCTGTGGGCGAGGCCGACCAGTTTTGGCTGCAGTCTGTCGCCGCTAGCCATAAAGGCCAGGGTGCGATCATAGTAGCCGCCGCCCATACCCATGCGATTGCCTTGGCGATCAAATGCGACCAGCGGCATAAAAATAACATCTAGACTCCAGGGCGGGGCAATCCGGGCAAGGTTAAATTTGGGCTCTGGAATACCAAAGCGGTTGGGTACAAGCTCTGTATTGGTGCTGTACTGACCAAAGTAAAGACGATTCTCTTTCAATGGGTGCAGTATAGGCAAAAAGCACTGCTTGCCAGCTTTGAGTGCTATATCAATTAATAGAGAGGGATCTATTTCACCATCATTGGCCAGATAGATACCAATGCGTTTGGCGCGCAGGAAAAACCTTTGTCGGCAGATAATTGAGGCTAGCTGGTCTGCACAGAGTTGCTGATGGTCCGCTGAGAGAGCCCGGCGGGCGGCGCGAAGTTGCTGTCTGGTATCAGTGCTGGTCATGAATTCAAACCGATGTTTGTTAAATCCCAGAGTGCCGCTGCCAACGTGGCCTTGAACCGAAGAGTTCAAGGTGGCTATCCTCGCAACAAATCAGGCTTTCCGACGCACGGAAGTGCACAACATTGTTGACGGAGAACTGCCGGGTATAAATTATCGGCTCAGGGACTTCTTGGCTGGCAAACACCCCAGGAAAACCTAGTATACCAGAGGCATAGCGGAAAAATCGTTGTCAGTTAGCAATTAATTCAGTTTAAAAAGGTGAATCAATTGGCTAAATCGGTCAGAACTGAGTCCAGCTTGGAGTCCATGGATTGCAGCAGGTTGGCAGCGCTGTTGTCTTGCTTGGCTGTTTCTTCACTGCGAATTAAATCATGGGCCAGATTGAGGGCGGCCATAACTGCAATCCGCTCGAGCCCGATAATATGGGAACCGCGACGGATCTCTTCCATTTTTTCGTTGAGCAGCTGGGCCGAGTACTCGAGCGCTTCGCGCTCTTCTGGCTGACAATTAACTTGATACTCTTTATCCAGAATGCGAATTTTTAGAGAAATAGAGGCCATAATAATTATTCTGCACTCAATGTGCGCAAGCGGTTAATCATGGTTTCGATTTTTTGTCGCGCCATTTCATTTTTCTCGATTAGTTCACCGCGCTCACCCAGAAGTCCAGCTTCCCGCTCACGCAGGCTCTGATTTTCACGTTTGAGTTGTTGGCACAACTCAATCAGTCGATCTAGTTTTTCTTCAAACTTATCTGTATCAGTCATTGCGCAGTTGCTGTCTTTTGGGGTTCGGATGTGACGGCATAACTATAGGCATGTAACCCGGTCTGGTCAATTACAAGATTAGATGCAGCGCAGTAGCAAGGATGGTAGGATGCGGAATAATCTCAAGAGGCGATCCTGTGACCTTTGAACAACTCGAAGATCTTTTTTTTACGCTGCAAATTCAAGCCAACCCATCCGGATTTCACGGCTTTCTCTGTGGCCGTCTCAGCTGCGGTGCAGTGGATATGCAACAGCTGGTGGAGGCGTCAAGCCAGTGGTTGGCTATGGCTGAAGAGCAAGCCGAGGCGGCTGAAAATTCCCTCGAGGATTTTTATCAGGAGTCACTGAGTAATTTGGAAGATATCAGTTTTCTATTCCAGCCATTGCTGCCCGATGATGAGTTACCTCTGCCCGAGCGTTTGGTTGCAGTGGGCGACTGGTGTAGCAATTATATTTCTGGTCTCGGCGAGGGCATGGGCGCTGAGTTTGAAGTCTCGGTCGAGGGCAAAGAAGCGCTGGAGGACCTGGCAGCCATAGGACAGATTTCAACGGACTTTGAGTCCGATGATGATGGCGAGCGAGACTATGCCGAGTTGGTGGAATATATTCGTATTGCAGTACAGCTGGTATTTTCTGATCTGCATCCGGAGTTAGATACCCAGGCAGAACCCACTATTCATTAGCCCCTGACCTTAGGGAAACTGCTAGATGATTTCACAGAAACAGTATGCATCCAGACGGCGAGATCTGATGGCCATGATGCAGGGCAACAGCATTGCTGTGATTGCGGCTGCACCAGAAAAAATTCGCTCCAAAGATACCCATTACCCCTATAAACAGTCCACTAATCTAAGCTATCTCTCCGGATTTCCAGAGCCCCAGTCAGTGATGCTGCTTATTCCGGGCCGCTCACAGGGTGAGGTGGTGTTTTTCTGTCGCGACAAAGACCTATTGAGGGAGACCTGGGATGGGTATCGTCAGGGCCCCGCAGGTGCAGTACAGAATTTTGGTGCCGACGATGCTTTTCCCATCGATGATATCGACGATATTCTGCCTGGCATGCTCGAGGGTCGGGATCGTGTTTATTATGGAATTGGCAAGGACGCCGAGTTTGATAAGCATTTAATGGAATGGGTCAATGGCGTGCGCCATAAGCGCGGCAGTGACGCCATGCCGCCAGGGGAGTTTGTTGATCTCGATCATCTGGTCAATGAGATGCGGCTGATCAAAAGTGCAGCTGAGATTAAACTGATGCGCAAAGCCGGGGAGATTTCCGCCAGAGCCCATCGACGGGCTATGCAGATGAGCCGCCCGGGGCTGTTTGAGTATCAGTTACAGGCCGAGATTGAGCATGAGTTTATGCTGTCCGGCGCCACAGGGCCGGCCTACACCAGTATTGTTGGCGGTGGGGAAAACGGCTGTATTCTGCACTATATTGAGAATCGGGATAAATTGAGATCTGGCGATCTGGTGCTCATTGATGCGGGCTGTGAATATCAGGACTATGCCGCTGATATCAGCCGCACATTTCCCGTCAATGGCAAGTTCAGTCCCGAGCAGGCGGCCATCTACGATATTGTCCTGGCCTCCCAGGTGGCGGCCACTGAGTTAATTGCCCCCGGCCTTGAATATAATTTGGCCAATGATGCCACGGTGCGCGTAATTACTCAGGGCTTGGTGGATCTAAAGATTCTTCAGGGTGAAGTTGAAGATCTGATTGCCCGCGGCGCTCATCGCGACTTTTATATGCATAATGCCGGCCATTGGCTGGGAATGGATGTGCATGATGTGGGGGATTACAAGATTGATAATCACTGGCGTATCTATGAGCCTGGGATGGCATTGACGGTGGAGCCCGGTATTTATATTTCTCCGGACAATACCAATGTTGATGAAAAGTGGCGTGGTATTGCTGTGCGTATTGAGGACGATATGCTGGTGACTAAAACCGGCTGTGAAAATTTGACCTCGGAAGTGCCCAGTGCCCGGAATGAAATAGAACAGTTAATGGCGAGTTAAGTCGTCCGACACAAGAGAGAATAATGGCCAGAGCCCAATCTGAAACCGCTAGCAACTACGATATTATTATCGTCGGTGGCGGTATGGTGGGTATTAGTTTGTCGCTGCTTCTGGCGCAGCAGCACGACTGGAAAATATTATTGGTCGAGGCTCAGGAAATCGGTAACCCTGTGGATGGGGCATACAGTCCGAGCTTTGATGCCCGGTCTACGGCACTGTCCTGGAGCAGCCGTGAAATTTATCAGTCCATGGGGTTGTGGTCACAGCTAGAGCCCCATGTCTCCAGTATTGCCCAGATCCATGTCAGTGATCGCGGCCATATGGGCCTGACCCGCATTGATGCTCAGGAAGCTGGTGTGGATGCTCTGGGCTATGTGGTTGAAAATCAGCGTCTTGGCGCGGCCCTGCTAGCGCAGTTACAACAGACGCAGATAGAACTGCGTGGCTCAACCACAGTTACAGGGGTTAAAACCCTGGCGTCTGGTATGCAGTTAAGTTTTGCTGATGGACAAACTGCCCATGCCGGTTTATTGGTGATTGCCGATGGCGCATGTTCCAGTACTGCAGAGAAGCTGGGCATTCACAGTGACAGTAGCGCCTATAACCAGTCGGGCATTATTGCCAATATCAGTCTTGCCCAGCCCCACAATGCTGTGGCCTATGAGCGGTTTACCGAACATGGCCCTCTGGCTCTGCTGCCGCTGACCAACTTTCAGGGCCGACCACGCAGCGCACTGGTCTGGACGCAGCCCCAGGATCAGGCCGAGGCCTTGATGGCTGCAGATAATGAGATATTTCTGGCCAGACTACAGGAACAGTTTGGCTATCGCCTGGGTCGGTTTGAAGCCGTGGGTGAGCGAGTCAGCTATCCACTGGCGTTAACCAGGTCCAGTGAGCAGGTGCGCCGCCATCTGGTGGTGATGGGCAATGCCGCTCACAGTCTGCACCCGGTGGCAGGGCAGGGGTTTAATCTGTCCCTGCGAGATGCAGCTACCCTAGCTAAGGTGTTGGCCGAGAGCCCAGGCGCTATTGGCGACCTTGTGACCCTGCAACATTATTACCAAAAACAATCTGCCGATCAGCGCAACACAGTACTGTTTAGCGATAGCCTGCCGAAGGTCTTTGGCCTGTCATCTTCACTGGCGGCTGCAGGGCGCAATTCAGGATTGTTGGCGATGGATTTAATTCCCACTCTGCGCAGTCGCTTTGCGCGCTTTGGCATGGGACTGGCAACATCGGAGGCGAGCAATGGTTAACCGATCTCAGGGTCATTACGATGCCATTATCGTTGGTGCCGGCATGGTGGGAGCGGCGGCTGCCTGTTTTTTGGCTAAGGCTAATCCCCAGTTATCCATAGCTCTGGTCGAGGCTCGAGTCGCGACGCCTTTTGATAAGAGCCAGTTTGATCCGCGCGTGGCGGCGATTACCGAGAAGTCGCGACAGCTGTTTGAGCGCGGTGGACTCTGGCAGTCTGTTGTGGAAAAGCGAGTGAGTCCTTACTTGCGCATGGATGTTTGGGATGCCGAGGGCACCGGCCGAATTGAGTTTGACTGCGAGGACATTCATCAGCCCAATCTGGGCCATATTGTCGAAAACTCGGCGCTGGTGGATAGTCTGCTGGCGGAGGTCGCTTGGCTTGCCAATATAGATTTCTACTGCCCGGTAAGCATCGCTGATTATCAGCTGGACAGCGACAATGTGATTGTCGAACTGGAAGACGGGCGCCAACTGATGGCCAAATTGCTAATTGCCGCTGATGGGTCCAATTCAAATATCCGCCAGCATTTTCAGTTTGCCACCAGAGAATGGGACTATGGCCACAGCGCTATAATCACCACTATTACCACTGAGCGGCCCCATCAGC
Source organism: Porticoccaceae bacterium (assembly GCA_018664075.1). Taxonomy (GTDB): domain Bacteria; phylum Pseudomonadota; class Gammaproteobacteria; order Pseudomonadales; family Porticoccaceae; genus HTCC2207. The sequence continues at coordinate 37,737 of JABJOY010000040.1, forward strand.
AGACAGCGCGACAGAGATTTATGTCCACAGGGCCTCTGGCATTTTTGCCCCTGATGAAGGCTGAGGATATGCATCATTGCTCCATTGTCTGGTCCCAAGAGACCGAGGTGGCAGAAGGGTTGATGGCCCTGGACGACAGGCAGTTCTGTGCTCAGCTATCTGTGGCCAGTGAGCAATGTTTGGGGCAGGTTGTAGGGGTTGAAGAGCGCTATTCCATTCCTCTGCGCCAGCGTCATGCCACCGATTATGTGGCTCATCGAGTGGCACTGGTCGGTGATGCTGCTCACAGTATTCATCCGTTGGCTGGTCAGGGTGTCAATCTGGGGTTTGCTGATATTGAAGTGTTGGTGGAAGAGATTTGCCGAGCTGTTGCCCGTGGTGTGGATATAGGTGGTATGGCGACATTGGGCCGTTATCAACGCCGCCGCAAGCCAGAAAATTTGGCCACCATGGCGGCGATGGAGGGCTTTAAAAGACTGTTTGCCGCTGACCAGTTACCATTGAGGATGCTGCGCAATCTGGGTATGACACAGTTGAACCAGCGCAGTCTGGCCAAGAATGAAATTATTAAACGGGCTATGGGAATCTAGCCTGCAAGGCTAAAAAGAATTATTGCTCATTATCCTCTGCAAGGCGTTCCTGACGCTTTTGTTCTTCCATCAGCACTGCTTTAATTTCTTCCAGTACCCCATCGACATCTGAGGCCTCCTCCGATTCAGCAAAATTACCAGATAGCTCAATGCCTGGTTTCAATGCGCCATCTTCATAAAGGGCCCAGATTTCTTTGCCATATTGGGAGTTCAATAACTCTGGTGCAAACTGCCCATAATAATGGGCCATATTGTCCACATCCCGGTACAGCATAGATTCAGCATGATTGTTGGCCGATGCATCTACTGCCTGGGGAAGATCGATAATCACTGGCCCATAATCATCAACCAGAACATTGAATTCGGAGAGGTCGCCGTGAACAATACCGGCACAGAGCATCAGCACCACATAGTCCATCATCAGGGCATGGTCCTCCAACGCCTGCTCGGCACTCATGGCCACATCTCCAAGTCGCGGCGCTACATCGCCACTGTCATCAGTGACCAGTTCCATCAGTAGCACACCATCAAAACAGCCGTAGGGCTTCGGGACCCTAACTCCGGCATTGGCCAGCAGATAGAGTGCATCCACCTCGGCGTTTTGCCAGGTTTCCTCCTGCTGTTTGCGACCGTATTTGGAGTTTTTTTCCATGGCCCGGGCCCGGCGGCTATTGCGTACTTTGCGGCCCTCTTGGTACTGGGTGGCTTTTTTAAAACTGCGTTTTGCGGCCTCTTTATAGACTTTGGCGCAGCGTATCTCTGAGCCACAGCGCACTGTGTAGACTGTGGCTTCTTTGCCACTCATCAATTGGCCAATCACCCCATCGATTAAGCCGTCCTCAATCAGAGGCTGCAATCGCTTTGGGGTTTTCATTGGCTCAGAGCCACTAGCTTAAAGGAGCCGTTGTTGGCCAGCACATCTACCTGTGCAAAGTGCGATTTGGCTTTGTGTTCAAGGGGAATAAACGTATTGACCACAAACAGAGCCTGCCCGGCGATGGCTAGCAGTCGCGCGCTGGCTTGGAGAAATCTCACACCAAGATCGTTATCCATCGCAAAGCCCTGATGGAATGGTGGATTACACAGAATGGTATCGAAGCGCTGCTCCAGTTGATTACCGACATTGGCGGCAATCACCTGATACTCGACATTGAGCAGTCGAAGAAAATTATTTTCAGCGGCCATTAGCGCAGCGGCATTGTTATCAGTACCGCTGATATGGGAGAACCCGTACTGACTTGCTTCGCAGGAAAGGTAACCATAGCCACAGCCGAGATCCAGCAATGACGTTGGCGCTGTCTGGTAACGGGCCAAAAACTGGGGCAAGTAACCAATCAGAAAGGCACTGCCACGATCAATTTTATCCCAGCCAAAAATACCTGGTTTGCTGAGATATTCGGCTTCGCTGTGATGCCGGGCTTTGATCGGCCGAATCTGAGTATAGTCTTTGTCGTCCAGCGGGCTGGACTCTGTATAGTGTAATTTGATTGAGGCGAGGTAGCAGATCCCATGCTTTGCCGCGTTGGTGCTGTCACCAAAGCGCTTGCAGGCTTGCTTGGTATAGGTTTTTACACCATCGTTTTTCTCGCCACTGAGCCATAGTTCAGCGCGGGGTTTTAACAGTTGCGCTGCCTGATTGATGACATAATGGCTGTTGGCGCGCTCTTTGGATACGCGAAAAAGCACGGCGTCAAAGCTGTGTTGGGCATGGGCAGAAAAATCAAAATCACTAAACTGGCTGTCGATGCCGGCGGCCTCTGCCCCCGCAGCTATATCAAAGCGATTGCTGACCACAACAAGTTGGCCATTGGCGCTGTTTTTGATCCCGGACCAATGAACCTGAGACCAGTTCTCGTCAGCGACCAGCAGAATATTCCCGGCGAGATCAGGTAGTTTCTGCAGCAGCAAATCGACGCTTTTATCCAGGCCTGAAGAATCACTCATAAAATTGAGGCGACTTCGAGATCGGTTAAGGGGCGATAGTCACCGGGCTCAAGTTCTGCATCCAAAATAATATCCCCAACCTGAAAACGGTGCAGGCTGACCACATGGTTTCCCAGCGAAGCAAACATGCGTTTGACCTGATGGTATTTACCTTCGGCAATGCGCAGGGTGAGATGATAATCATCAATCTGCTCCATGCTGGCGGGCAGGCAGCGGTGTTTTTCCCCATCGAGTAAAACACCTGCGCTAAGTTTCTCTTGATAGTTCGACTCAATAGGTTCTGCCAGGCCGACGGCATAAATTTTGGCGCAGTCCGAGCGGGGGGAAGTCAGCCGGTGATTCCATTTTCCATCATCGGTAATTAGCAAAAGACCAGTGGTATCTATATCCAGGCGCCCAGCAATCTGCAGTTCATCACTGCGGTGTTCATACATCAGGCCTATTGCGGTGGGATTATTGTGGTCTTTAGTCACAGAGACGACGCCAGCTGGTTTATTCATCATAAAGTAGCGGCTCTGGGCCCGATTGATTGCCGAACCTTCAATAGCCACTGTTTCATCAGCGGCAATTTTCCGGGCGGGATTGCTGGCAATAACATCGTCAATAGTGACAACTGCATTCTTGATCAGGCGCTTGGCGTCAGTCCGCGATAAATCCGTGGCATTGCTGATATATTTATCCAGGCGCAAGGTTATCTGTTGTCCGAACTGGCTAACAACTGTGCAGCTTCTTTGGCAAAGTAAGTCAGAATGCCATCGGCGCCAGCCCGTTTAAAAGCCAGTAGGGATTCCAAAATAACCTGCTGGCGGTTGAGCCAACCATTGTCGAAGGCGGCGCAGTGCATAGCATATTCACCACTGACCTGATAAACAAAGGTGGGTGCTTTTAGTTCTTCTTTCACTCGGCGCACCACATCCAGATAGGGCATGCCCGGTTTGACCATAATCATATCCGCGCCTTCATCCAGATCGAGGGAACACTCATGCAGTGCCTCATCGGAATTGGCTGGATCCATCTGATAGGTCTTTTTATCACCGCCTTTTATATTGCCGGCTGAGCCCACGGCGTCTCTGAACGGCCCATAGTAGCTGGAGGCATATTTGGCAGAGTAGGCCATAATTTGTGTGTTAACGAAGCTCTCATCTTCAAGCTCTTTGCGGATATCACCAATGCGGCCATCCATCATATCTGAAGGCGCAACAATATCAGCACCGGCTGCGGCATGGGACAGCGCCTGTTTTATCAGAATTTCGTTAGTCATATCGTTGAGAACATAGCCAGTTTGTTCATCAATAATGCCGTCTTGGCCGTGGCTGGTAAATGGATCCAAAGCCACATCCGTTATCACCCCCAGTTCTGGAACCGCCTGCTTAATCGCCCGCACTGCCCGCTGGGCCAAGCCCTCAGGGTTGTAGGCTTCTTCTGCCAGCAGTGATTTCCTGTCCTGAGCAACCACCGGGAAGAGAGCAATGGCTGGAATGCCCAGTGCTGCAATTTCTTTGGCCTCGGCGACCAGTAAATCAATCGACAGCCGGTTGACGCCGGGCATCGAGGCGACGGCTTCAGATTGCTGGGTTCCTTCAATAACAAAGGCGGGCAAGATGAGGTCCCTAGCGGACAGGCTTGTCTCACTGGTGAGGCGGCGCGAAAAGTCATGGGCGCGACCACGGCGCATGCGAGTGTATGGATAGGGGCCGCGATTACTTTTGAAACTCATGCTATCTCCCAGCGAGCAGTATTAAATCAGGATTTGATTGGCCGAGATTATAATACGAAAACATTGGCTGCAGCCTTATATCCTTGCAAAGACTCTCTCCGCAGCATTGAGAGTATCTTCAATATCCTGATCCGTATGTGCCGCCGACATAAAACCTGCCTCATAGGAGGCTGGTGCGAGGTAGACACCTTCTTCAAGCATGCCGTGGAAAAATTTGGCAAAACGTTCAGTGTCGCACTGCATAACCTGATCATAGTTAATGATTTTTTCTTCAGTGGAAAAGAAAACTCCCCACATGGTACCCACATGGTTGCTGGTCATTGGTATGCCTGCGGCCGTTGCTCGCTCAACCAACCCTTTGACCAATCTGTCTGTGCGCTCAATTACCGGCTCCAGAAAGCCAGATTGTGAGATCAGCTCGAGAGTTGCCAGGCCTGCTGCCATGGCGACGGGGTTGCCAGATAGGGTGCCGGCCTGATAGACAGGGCCCAGTGGTGCAATCTGCTGCATGATTTCGTGCTTGCCACCAAATGCGCCAACTGGCATGCCGCCGCCAATTACTTTGCCCAGACAGATAAGGTCGGCATCAATACCATAATGGCCAATAGCGCCCTGTTGGCTAATACGGAATCCGGTCATCACTTCATCAATAATCAGTAGGGCACCGCTGGCGGTGCAGCACTCGCGCAAGGCTTCGAGAAACCCGGGAATGGGTGGCACGCAGTTCATATTGCCAACCACGGGCTCAACAATAATACAGGCAACCTTATCGCCGATTTCGGCAAAGGCCTGCTTGACCTGCTCGATATTATTGTAGGAAAGGGTCACCGTGTGATCAGCAAGGCAGTCGGGGACGCCAGGGGAGCTTGGCACACCCAGAGTTAATGCCCCGGAACCTGCTTTTACCAGCAGGGAGTCGGAATGGCCGTGATAGCAGCCTTCAAATTTAATAATTTTATCTCGGCCTGTATAGCCGCGGGCAAGACGGATCGCGCTCATGGTAGCTTCGGTACCCGAGTTGACCATGCGAATCATTTCCATACCGGGCACAATCGAACAAATTTTGTCCGCCAGTTTGATCTCTAATTCCGTGGGGGTGCCAAAGGTCATGGCTTTTTCCAGCTGAGTACGAATTGCTGACAGCACCTCTTCATGGCCATGGCCCAGCAGCATGGGTCCCCAGGACAGTACATAATCGATATAGCGTTTGCCATCTGCATCGAACATATAGGCGCCGCTGGCGCGATCAAAAAATACAGGGGTGCCGCCCACGGCGCGAAAGGCGCGGACCGGGGAATTAACGCCACCGGGAATGTGCTGCTTGGCAGCCTCGAAAAGCTGTTGCGAACGGGGGTTTTTAGTTGCTGCTGTATCGGACATTAAAAGTTTCCTGACAAGTAAACGAATATTGCTGAATTGGTGATTTGTATTATCCTTAATTAACAGAGCGGAAGCTATTTAAGCTAACAAGCAATAAGGATGTATGGAGCCATTATGGAAATTCAGCAGGTTTTGCAGTTTTGGTTTGGTCTGACAGTTGGGCCTGAGACCCCCTCTATTCAAGCTGGGCTCTGGTGGAGCAAACAGCCGGAAATAGATCTGCAGATACGGCAAAAATTTGCAGATGGATTGCAGGCGCTGGTTCGCGGTGAACACAGTGATTGGCTGCAAACAGCGAGTGGCAGACTGGCTGCTATTATTGTGCTCGATCAATTCTCAAGAAATATCTATCGCGATACGCCCCAGGCATTTGCTCAGGATAGCCAGGCGCTGGCCTGGTGTCTGGAAGGTATTGATAAACAGCAGGACTTGCAGCTTGAGCCGGTCGAGCGGGTATTTTTCTATCTGCCCCTGGAACATGCGGAGGATATAGAGATGCAAGATCTGTCATGTCGCAAGTTTTCTGACTTGCTGGACGATAATATTAATTATCAGGTGACCCCCAGTGATGGTACCTACGAGGGATTCTATCGTTTTGCCGAGCGCCATCGTGACGTAATTCAAAAGTTTGGCCGCTTTCCCCATCGCAATAAAATCCTTGGGCGGACCAGTAGCGAGCAGGAACAGGAATATCTCAATACGCCAGGTAGTGGGTTTTAAGGGGTAGGTCAGCCAGATTAGAAAGGCTGCACTACCACCAGAATAACAATGGCCACCAGAAACAGTACTGGCACTTCATTAAATACGCGAAAATAGACATGGGATTTCTCGCTGCGATCCTCAGCTAGCTGCTTCATATGCCCGAGGCACATATGGTGATAGCCAATTAACAGCACCACTAAAAAGGCTTTTAGGTGAAACCAGGTCTGATGCAGATAGGCCTCTGGTGCCATGGCCACCAGCCAAACTCCCAGTACCACAGTGGCAATCATTGAGGGGTTGGCAATAACTCGATACAGTTTACGCTCCATTATTTTAAAGCGCTCAATGCTCGGGCTGTCATCTGACATCGCGTGGTAGACAAATAGTCGCGGCAGATAAAACAGCGCAGCAAACCAGCAGATAACCGCAATAATATGAAAAGCTAGTACCCATTTATACATCAGCGGCCCCATTAAGCTGTTTGTAGTAATAATTCAGACTGTATTGGAATATCTGGATCAATGTTTTTCGGGTATTATAGGCGGCCGAAACGATTCTGGATATTCAAAAGCGAGGCTATGGTGGTTAAAGTTGGTATTGTCGGAGGAACAGGCTATACAGGGGCAGAGTTACTGCGCTTGCTGGCTGCACACCCCAATGCTGATGTGGTGGCTATAACCTCACGCGCAGAAAAAGGCGTGGCGGCCGCCAAGCTGTACCCGAATCTCAGAGGCGTTGTTGATCTGGATTTTGTTGAGCCCGATATTGATATGCTGGCCAGCTGCGATCTGGTGTTTTTTGCCACACCCCATGGTGTAGCCCAGAGTACAGTGCCTGCCATTATGGCAACGGGCACCAAAGTTATTGATCTTTCTGCCGATTTTAGAATTAGAGATATTGCTGTTTGGGAGCAATGGTATGACCAGGTTCATGCCGCTCCTGAGCTGGTGGAAAAAGCCGTGTACGGCTTGCCAGAATATAACCGCAGCGCTATAGCGGATGCAGACCTGGTGGCCTGCCCCGGCTGTTATCCCACAGCGGTGCAACTGGGTTTTATGCCATTGCTGCAGGCGGACTGTGTAGATACCAGTGACCTGATTGCCAACTCCGCATCTGGTGTCAGTGGCGCGGGCAGACAGGCGAGTGTTGCCAATTTGCTACCTGAAGTCAGTGATAGTTTTAAGGCTTATGCCGCATCGGGACACAGGCATCAGCCAGAGATTGAGCAGGGATTAACAGATATGGCCGGCAAGTCGGTGGATCTGACCTTTGTCCCCCATCTACTGCCAATAAATCGCGGCATTCATGCCACGCTGTATGCCAATTTGACCGACCCCTCGGTGGATGTGCAGGCTCTGTTTGAGCAGGCTTATGCCAGCGAGCCCTTTGTCGATGTGTTGCCTGCGGGCAGTCATCCGGAAACCAGGTCTGTGCGCGGCTCCAATTATTGCCGCATTGCATTACATCGTCCCGGTAATGGCCGTAAGGTTGTGGTGCTGGTGGTCGAAGATAATTTAACCAAAGGTGCATCAGGTCAGGCTATTCAATGTATGAACCTGATGTTTGATCTACCTGAGAATGCGGGATTGACTGCCCCCGGGGTGGTGCCCTGATGATTGAGCGTAAGCCTATAGTGGTTAACTACAGGCCCAGCCATCTGTACTGGCTGCTGGCGCTGATTGCTGCTTTTGTTCTGGCAATTTTGTTTTTGGGCAAGTTGTGGGGAACCATGGTGTCCGATTGGGAGCTGGCTGAGAAAGCCGAGCTGGAGGTAAGGACCGCTGAGTTGGAGGCCCAGCTGGTGGATCGAACCACGGAGTTAAGCAGGATAAAACTCAGTTCCGAAGTTGATGCCGCGGCCCTTGAGAACAGTCGGCAGGAAATGATTGGCCTGCAGCGGCAGATTTACCAGCGTGATCAGGAGCTGAAATTATATCGAGAGTTGCTGCAGGACAATGATCAGCCCAATGGCCTTTCAGTGAGCGATTTAAATCTGGAGGCTATGGATGATGGCCGGATCAGGTATCGTTGGGTGGCCAGGCAGAAGACCGTGAAGATGCAGACTCTGAGCGTCTATGCTGATGTCTGGGTTATCGGGATGCAGGGGGAAAAGGAATTAAGTCTGCCACTAAATGAATTAGATACAGAGGTGAGTCGATTGCCATTGAAGTTGGAATTTAAATATTTTTCCATCAATCAGGGCATTTTGCAGTTACCCGAGGGTTTTGAGCCTGATAAAGTACGGATTACATTGAGATACACTTGGATGGACAAGGCTCAGTCAGATCAAAAATTTGATTGGGAAATTGAGGAATAAGAATGTTTGGCTTTAAAAATAACGACAATGCTAAATCTGGCCCGTTTTCTATGGGATCTACAACGTTGATTGCCGAGGGCACCGAGTTAGAAGGTGACCTGCACTTTAAAGGAAACCTGGAAGTTGAGGGCAGTATTGTTGGCAATATTCTTTCCGAAGACGAAAATGCCCGGGTTCGAGTGTTGCAGGGAGGTTCTGTGCATGGCGAGGTCTGGGTTGGCACTGTGATTATTAATGGTAATGTCAAAGGCGATATTTACGCCAGCAAGCAGGCCAAGTTAGCTGCTAAAGCTGTGGTTGAGGGTAATATCCATTACAATCTCATAGAGATTGAAAAAGGTGCCGAAGTTGTCGGTAGCTTTATTCATGAGCAGCCCCAGACTAATGTGACCGCATTCCCTAAAGAAGGGCGTGGCGACGAAACTGCCGAGACAGCAAAGAAAGCTGACAAGCAGTCGCTTTAGATAATTTGAGCTGGGCAGAACACTGCTCAGAGGACATGGAGTAAATATGTCAGGTATTCAAACATTCACACCCACAGTGCTGGACGTCACCGAACGCGCTGTCGCCAAGGTTCATAGCCTGAAAACCGAAGAGGGCAATGACGAGCTTAAGTTGCGCGTCTATGTAACCGGTGGCGGTTGCTCGGGCTTTCAGTATGGGTTTTCGTTTGAAGACATAATGGCTGAAGATGATACGCCAGTATCCAAAGATGGCGTGACAGTGTTAATTGATTCATTGAGCTATCAATATTTGGCCGGGTCAACGGTAGACTATGAAGAGGGTTTAATGGGATCCAGATTCATTATTACCAATCCCAATGCCTCTACAACCTGCGGTTGTGGAGCCTCTTTCTCAATTTAATAGCAAGGATGCACGATTATGAGAAACACAAACGCATTACTGTTTATGCTTTTTTGTATAGTCGCTCCTGGCGCCTGCCTTCAGGCTCAGGAGTTGGCGATAGCAGATCAACCCTTAGAAATTAATTATTCCGGGTTTGTTGCAAGGGTTGATCTCGAAAAGGCAGACGACCTGCTCAGCGCCCTGCTGAAGCCTATTATCAGGCAGAGGGTATGAACCTCGATCATCCCCCGGTGGCATTTGTGGTATTTGGCTCGCCAGTTGCGATGTTCTTCAAGAAAAATTATCAGCAATATTCCGAAGTGGTCGATCTGGCCGCCAAGTTGACGGCCCTTAAAGTGATTGATGTAAAAGTCTGCAAGTACAGCTTCGTCAAAGAGGGTTTGGACAATAAAAACTTATTGCCCTTTGTCAGTACTGTGCCATTTGGACCGGATGAGGTTGTGCGGTTGATCGAGCAGGCGAAGTACAGGTACTTTTAGTAGGTCAGCATATTTGCTATTCAGGGTGGATAGATTCCGCCAAGAACGGCTCTCTTGCGCGCCCCAGTTACTGCCGGCAGATTACCATGTTTGCCTTCAATGCGCTGCCTGGCTAGCCATGCAAAGGCGCAGGCCTCCACCCAGCAAGGCTCCAGGCCAAGAGTCACAGTTGTTGCTAGCCTGGCATGGGGCAGGGCTTTGGCCAGAGCATTCATCAATGCGGCATTAAAAGCGCCGCCGCCACAGATATAGACCTGATCTATCTCTATCTCCAGAGCATTGATCTGATCCGCAATGGTTTCTGCTGTCAGCTGAACCAGAGTCGCTTGCACATCCTGTGCCTCAACCTGCTTGAAGGTCTGCAACTGTTGATCAAGCCATTGCTGGTTGAACATTTCGCGCCCAGTGCTTTTGGGCGCTGGTTGGGCGAAAAAATCATGGCACTTTAGTTGTGTTAATAGCTGGCTATCAACTGTGCCTCCAGCGCCCCAGTCACCATTGTTGTCGTAGGGGCTGTTCAGGTGAATCTGAGACCAGCTGTCTAGCAGCATATTGCCCGGCCCAGTGTCATAGCCAATACAGTTTTGATCTGCATTGGAGTCACTGGCTGGCAGTATGGTGATATTAGCTATGCCGCCTATATTAACAATGGCACGATTGTAGGCCGGGTCGCTGAAAAGCTGCTGATGAAATGCCGGTACCAATGGTGCCCCATGTCCCCCGACGGCCATATCTGCTCGCCGAAAGTCCGCCACCACATGGCAGCCAGTGCGCGCTGCAATAATATTAGGGTCAGCAATTTGTAGACTAAAAGCAATGCTGCCATCAGCTGGTGGTGCATGGCGAACAGTCTGGCCATGGCTGCCAATCGCGGCAATGTCTGCTTTACTAAGGCTGAGTTCTGCCATTAGTGCCAGTGCGGCAGTGGCAAATAATTGACCCAACTGATGGTCGGTTTCGGCATAGAGTTTTACCGAGTCTGTTCCGGGCTGGCACAGATTGAGAATAGCCTGCTTAACTGGCTTGGGAATATTCTGGACATAACTGCCTAGAAGTTTGAATTCCCCTTTATCAAAATAGACGGCAGCAGCATCTATGCTGTCAATGCTGGTGCCAGACATAAGACCAATATATATGTTGTTGTTCATAGGCGGGTCAGCTAGTTGGCACTGGAGTCGCTGTTATGCATTAACGCCAGCTGGATGGTTTGCTGATGCTCTGCAAGTTTCGCCAGCACAGGTGCTGTGGCCTGTTCAAAGGACGACTTCTCCCCCTTGGCGATCGGGCGAGCCTGGGGCAGTTTTACAGTGCGTGGATTGCGGTGTACGCCATTGACCAAAAACTCATAATGTAAGTGGGGCCCTGTGGCATAACCGGTGGAACCGACTGTACCAACAAGTTGTCGTTGGCGCACAGTCTGTCCTTTGCGAACCTTCCTGCGATTAAGATGCAGGTATTTGGTGGTGTAGGTTTGCCCATGTTGCACAAACACATAGTTGCCATTGGCTTTGCTGTAGCCTGAGGCAATAACTTTCCCATCGCCGGCAGCATAGACCGGGGTGCCCCGGGGCGCTGCGTAGTCCACGCCGCGATGGGCTTTGATTTTTTTGTGGATCGGATGTTTGCGCCTCAGGTTAAAGCCGGAGCTAATACGAAAGATATCCAAGGGTGTGCGCAGGAAAGCTTTGCGCATACTCAGGCCCTGTGGGGTGTAGTAGTTGCTCAGGCCTTTGCTGTTTGTGTAGCGCACGGCTTCATAGGTTTTACCACGATTGGTAAATGAGGCTGCAACTATATTGCCTGGAGACAGTTTTTCCCCTTCGAGATACCTATCTTCAAACAATAGTGAAAAGGAATCTCCCTGGCGAATATCAAAAACAAAGTCCACATCCCAGCCAAAGATATTAGCCAGCTCCATAATCAGTTTGTCCGGCAACTCTGCTTTGGCTGCAGATAAATACAGGGAATCTTCGATAATGCCTTCCCTGTAGCTAAGCATAATCTCTGGCTGGCTAACAACATGCTCGACGTTATAACTGTCTTGATGCTTTTTAAACTCATAGCGTTCCAGGGCACTCTTTATATAGTGTAGCTCACTGAGCTGACCCTGAGCGTCAATACCGAACCGGAGACTCTCCCCTGGATACAGTTTACGCAGGGACTTGCCTGCTTTCAGGGAGGAAATGTTATACACATCTCTGGGGCTGAGTTTGGTGCGCTGGAACAATGTAGAGAGATTGTCGCCGCTGGTGACTTTCTGCTCTTTCCATGTCAGCTCAAAATCGGCGGGGACAGTGGCAACAGGTTCTGGTGCTGAGCTATCAATTTGGATGTCGATAGGCTCATAAATTTGACGCTTTGCCTGAGGGCTATCGTAGGGATAGATAGCCAGTGCCAGCAGGCAGCCGGATAAAGCTGATGCCAGAATCAGATGGCGGCGGGGAAACTCCCGTGCTATCAGCAGCAAAAAATTGCTTACTTTTTGCAATTTACCCATGGCTAACACAACGTACCATCATAGAATTTGAGCAATTTTAGCCTGCTTTATTAATAAGTTACAACAAGTTACGGCGGTAACCTCGTCCTTTTTGATCAGTAGTTCATATAACAGATTGAAACTTGCAGGTTCCTTTGGGCACAAGATGTCATAACATCTTGTATTTGGCGTCCCAATCTGTAGAGTTGGAGACCTTTGGATTCAGGCAGTGAAACGACTAAAAATGAAACAGACTGGCAGCTCTTTGATAGAACAATTACGCAATCGTGGCCTTGTCGCCCAAATCTCTGGGGACGCCGAGCTTGAGGAACATCTCAATGAGCCCCGCGTGGTGTATTGTGGTTTCGACCCCACTGCTGACAGCCTGCATCTCGGTCATCTGGTGCCTCTGCTTGTATTAAAGCGTCTGCAACAGGCTGGGCATACACCTATTGCGCTGGTTGGCGGTGCGACGGGCATGATTGGCGATCCCAGCTTTAAGGCTGATGAGAGAAAGCTCAATACTCCAGAGGTGATTGCTGGTTGGGTCGACAAGATCAAAAGGCAGGTAAGTCAGTTTGTTGATTTTGACTGCGGCGACAATGGGGCGGTGGTGGCTAACAACCTAGATTGGACTGCGGATATGAGCGCGCTGGATTTCTTGCGTGATGTTGGCAAGCACTTCTCAGTTAACGCAATGATCAATAAAGAGTCGGTAAAACAGCGGATTGATCGCGAGGGCTCTGGCATCTCATTTACTGAATTCTCCTACTCTCTACTGCAGGGTTTGGATTTTGCCGAGCTCAACCGCCGTTATAGTTGCACCATACAGGTGGGTGGCAGTGACCAATGGGGTAATATTGTTGGTGGTATTGATTTGGCTCGCCGCCAGAATCAGGCCCAGTGTTTTGCTTTAACAGTCCCACTTATAACCAAGGCGGACGGGACAAAGTTTGGCAAGACTGAAGCTGGCGCAGTCTGGCTGGATCCGCAAAAAACCTCTCCCTATAGCTTCTATCAGTTTTGGCTCAATGTGGCCGATGCCGATGTATATAAGTTTCTACGTTACTTTACCTTTGTTCCTCTGGCAGAAATTGAGGCAATCGAAGCTGCGGATGCCGCTGCTGAAGGTCGCCCCCAGGCTCAGTCGATACTGGCTCGTGAGGCAACAGCATTGGTTCATGGTGAGCAGGGCCTAAATGCTGCGTTGCGCATTACCCAGGCGATGTTCAGTGGTGAGTTAAATGATTTGTCCGAGCAGGATCTCGAGCAGCTTCGCCAGGATGGTCTTCCGTCGTCTACGTTGTCTGAGCATGATCTGACAGACAAGCCATTAACATTGCTGTTAACCGAATGCGGTATGGTAAAAGCTGGGCGTGAAGTAAAAGATGCGCTCGGCAGGGATTCGGTATTTATTAACGCTGTTCCCAAAGGGGCGGCAGACAATATGAATAACGCGGAAAATTTTGCTGAGAGCAAGGCTTTATATGGCCGCTTTTTTCTGGTGCGCCTGGGCAAGAAAAAATACCACTTATTCGAGCGCTCCTAAACCGTCAATCTGCCCCTGAAATAACCCCTGTTTTGGTCACTTTTTGGCCAGTATAAAAATAATCTTAAATTCTTGTTGACAGTCTACCGCCTGTCTGTAGAATGCGCGCTCCCAACAGGGTGAGCCGCTTTAGAAAAGCAGGCAAAAGCTAGTAAAAATAAGACTATATATTTATTTCTTAATAGCGGTTGACAAGTAGATTCGCGACGCTAGAATGCGCGCTCCCAACAGCAATGTTGAGACACGAAATAAGCGTCAGGAACAGAGAGTGAAAATTAAGTCAAATAATTCACTTTCGACTGTTGACAAAGGGTCGGCTTTCTATAGAATACGCCCCCCGCTCAGATGAGCGAATCGCTCTTTAAAAATATAATCAAGCAATGCGTGTGGGCACTTGCTAATTGATATTGGATACATATATATCATAAGCAAGTGACTCATCGATTCATTTATGAATGTGATAAGTTCAAACTTATGAAACTGAGATTTTGAATGGTAAAGCAAGTTTTGCGTAACCATTCCCTCTCCTTAATTGGTGAGGTTAAA
>JABJOY010000041.1 GCA_018664075.1 Porticoccaceae bacterium
CATTCAGCGGTCCATTCATCTGCATCAATATTCATCAATGTAGCGAACTGCTCGGCACTGAAATCAAGCCCATTCCAGCTTAGGTCTTCATAGTTGGGAACATAACCAATCGGCGTTTCAACGGCGTCTACACTGTTCTGGGCGCGCTCAGCAATCCATTTAAGGACGCGCATATTTTGCCCAAAACCCGGCCACAAAAACTTGCCATTACTGTCTTTTCTAAACCAGTTGACGCGAAATACTTGAGGCAAATTGCTAACGTTATCAGCCATATTGAACCAGTGGCTCCAGTAGTCGCCCATGTTGTAACCACAGAATGGCAACATGGCCATGGGGTCGCGTCTGATGGCCTCTTGGTTGTCTGCAGCAGCTGTGGCCTCAGAGCCAATGGTCGCTGCCAGATAGACACCGTGATCCCAATCCAGACCCTGGAAAACCAGCGGCATGGTGCTGCTCATTCGACCACCAAACAGCAAAGCGTCCAGAGGCACGCCTTCGGGCTTATCCCAGGCCGGATCTGTCGATGGACACTGTGAAGCAGGGCTAGTAAATCTGGCATTGGGGTGGGCCGCGACTCTGCCGCAATCCGGGTGCCAGTCCTGTCCGGTCCAGTCAATCAGATGCTCAGGAGCCTCGTCAGTCATACCTTCCCACCAGACATCACCGTCATCGGTGAGTGCCACATTGGTAAAGATGGTATTTCTTTCCATGGTTCTCATAGCGGTGGGATTTGACTGTTCTGATGTGCCGGGGGCTACACCAAAATAGCCAAACTCCGGATTAATCGCTCTTAACTTGCCGTCCTGATCTGGTTTGATCCAGGCAATATCATCGCCAACCGTCCATACTTTCCAGCCATCAAAGCCCTCTGGTGGTACCAGCATGGCCAGGTTAGTCTTACCGCAGGCACTGGGGAATGCCCCTGCCATATAGGTCTTTTTGCCCTCAGGAGACTCAATGCCAACCAGCAGCATATGTTCTGCCAACCAGCCTTCGTCTCTGCCCATGGCCGAAGCAATCCGCAGGGCGACACATTTCTTGCCCAGCAAGGCATTGCCGCCATAGCCACTGCCATAGGACCAAATAGCACGATCCTTGGGAAAATGGGCAATATAGCGATTCTCGATATCACAGGGCCATGCCACATCGTCCTGACCGGGAGCCAGGGGGTAACCCACTGAATGCAGGCATTGAATAAAATCTTTATCTCCCAACACTTGCAACACGTCCCGGCCGACTCTGGCCATAATATGCATATTGACCACGGCATAGGGGGAATCGGTAATTTGTATGCCAACCTGCTTTAAATCAGAATCCAGTGGTCCCATGCTGAACGGGATAACATAGAGGGTTCGCCCCGCCATGCAACCGGCAAATAATTTGGTTAGTTTGCCTTTCATTTCCTCGGGTTCGACCCAGTTATTGGTCGGACCAGCCTCATCTTCTTTGGGACTACAGATAAAGGTGCGCTGCTCAACCCGGGCCACATCGCCCGGATCAGATCGACAAAGATAGGAATTGGGGCGCAGAGCCGGATTCAGAGGGGTAAACACACCAGTCTCAACCAATTCACCACAGAGAAAATCATATTCTTCAGAACTGCCATCGCACCAATAAATATTCTCTGGGGTACAGGCATCTGCTATTTCTTTCACCCAAGCATCTACTTTTGCGGGTATTTTCTCTACTGCGGGATTGATTCCAACCATCTACAACGACCTCTAGTCTGAAATAAAATTCTAGAAAGCTTAGCCAATCCATCAGCGATTTGCTTATTTCTAAAACAATATTTTCGAATACTTTAAGTTAATGGCAGTTTTGAGGGTATGGAGAAACCACAGGCATAACGCAGTCTTAATGAGCAACAGAGCACCTAGTCGGTTAAGCTGTTGACTCAGTTAAAATGTTGTTTAGCACGTAGCCGGCACCAGCCACTGACTCCTGCTAACAGAATCGTCGATGTCGATGCTCTTCGCTCTCCCCTCGGTCAGCCGTGACCGTCTAAAGTGCGAGCTTTGATTATACTCAAACGGGGTTGATCCTCAAATTGTTTACCCGCATAGCGCACATTGCAATCTTGAATATAGCCCCTCAAAAACTAAGTTTCTGTGGGCCCAGTATTTTGATTCCTGGGGACTGTTCCTCTACAGACTGGGCGTGCCGCACCACCTGGGTTCCAGCAACCAAAACATGGATGATGCCAGTGGGTTTTAAATAGGGGTCGCCATAAACAGCATTGGCGGCCACCGTCTGCGGGTCAAAGATCACGATATCTGCATCTGCCCCCTGCTGGATTCGCCCTTTTTTCTTAAAAGCCGGAGAAGCCTGTTCCATCCACTGAGCCTGATAGAGGCTGAGTTTGGCCAGGGCCTCGTTAAGATCAAGCACTTTACGGTCGCGCACATAATGTCCCAGCACTCGGGAAAAGGTGCCCGCCACATTAGGGTTAGTGGGCAAATTGATATCGATCGCTGGCAGAGCATCAGTGGACACCATCATTCCTGGCCACTGCAAAGCGGTTTCTACCCAGTCCTCTTTGACATAATGGTGGTTAACTATGCCGCCGGGCTGTTCAGTTGCGTATTTTTCCCAGGTCTCTTTGGTGAGCCATTCTCCGGTAGCAACCCACTGCACATCTTCATAGCTGATATCAAATATGCTACGCCAGTCGCGACGCCTGAAAACATCAGCAGAAATGCTGGTGCCACCAGCAGCATAGGACAATGTCTCAGTGGTTATATTGGCCCCAGCGCGATTGGCCTCATCAATCATTTGCAACCAATCACCAATGCGGCCCATAGCATTGTGGGTAATATGGCAGACAAATAAGGCCGCACCAGTTTCTGTCGCCAGATCAATCACCTCAATTAAACCAGCCGGATCACCTGTATGGCCCCGGCGCACATGAATATACAGAGGCACCTCCCGGGCAGAGGCAACCTCAAACAGCATGCGCAATTCAGCATCGGACACTGCCTTGGTCATATAGTCCAGCAGAACACCAATACCCAGACCACCCTGATCCAGCCCTTGATTAAGCAGCAGCCGCATCTGTTCAATTTGCGCCTCTGTAGCAGTCTGCAGCCAAGTAGCACCGTTCATTTTCAGCACGTCCTTGCCGGCAAAAATATAAGGCATACTGCGCCCTTCAATCACCTTGGTTCTAACCGCCCAGTGACCCACAGATGAGCCGTAGTTAATTTGCGCACCAGCCCTAAAGTGTTCGCCATAAAAAGTTACTGGAAAAGAACCGGCTTCCAGATCCAGTTGAGTAGTAATACCATCCAGAAGATTGAGCCGCTGACCGAGCAATGTCGGCGTATGGCTATGCACATCAATAAATCCGGGCGCCACCACTAGCCCTGCAGCATCAATGATTTTAGTACCGCGCAATGGCTGCTCAGATACAGCACTAATCGACCCATCATTAATACCCACATAGACGATCTGATCGAAACTTGTCTCGGGATCAATAACCCTGCCATTGGCAATAACCAGATCATATTCCGCAGCAAAAAGGTTGCTGGCAGTGAACGGCATCAGCGCCAGTAAAATCAGCAGAGTTGTCGCAGCATTCATGATTTCACCCTCGACAATATTTTTATTGAATACACCAGATTAACGCTTGCGAGCCTGAGCCCGACAAGCATCACCAAAGGCCTCAAAAGTGGCTAGATAAAATGAATTATTCTGCACCTGCCACTCCGGGTGCCATTGCACAGCCAAAGCAAATTGTTGGGCATCGGCAACAGATACCGCTTCAACCAGACCATCTTCGGCAATGGCTTCAATGCGCAATCCGGCGGCCAGCCGGTCAATGCCCTGACCATGAACAGAATTAACCATGGGATTTTGCTCATCCTGCAAACCAGACAGAATACCCCCGGCTTGCAGACTAACAAGGTGGGAGAGCCCATATTGCACATCCACAGGTGCAGATTTATCTTCACGGTGATCCTGCATACCCTCAACGTCATGGACTAACTGGTGCAGACTGCCACCGAGGGCAACATTAAGTTCCTGCAACCCTCTGCAGATGCCCAAAAATGGCACTCCGGCATCAATAATCTGCGGGATCAGGGCCAGATTGCTTCTATCACGCTCAATATCCCTCTCATCCTTATCTGACGCTGGCTCCTGACCGTAATAATGAGGATCAATATTGCTGTAACCACCGGTGATAAGAACGCCATCAACCCGGCGAAGCAGATCCTCAAGTCCTATTTCGTCCACCAGCGCAGGCAAAACAAGCGGTGTACAGCCGGCACCGATGCTTACAGCGGTTAAATATTTTTCTCCCGCAGAATGGCTGTAATGCAACCCGGAGAGGCTGCGATCAGCGGTAACCAGCACCAGCGGGGAATCATTAATGGGCAAAATTTAAACCTCCAACACATCTGTAATGGCCACAGACTAACAGAGCATTCTGAGATCACCAATAACCCTTATTTGGGAGGGGAAAATCGATCTGCTCCCGCAATATTTAGTGACTCCACTTAACTGTGCACGACTGTGCATATGTAGTGGCATGACGTGAATTTAACATTTAATATGCCGCGCTGATAAGCCTTTTCCCATTCCTCTGAGTATAATCACGCCAGAGACAGAATTAACATTAGCAACAAGACTGCAGAGAGAGAACAGAATGAATATTGACGGCAAAGCCGTAGCACAGGAACTGCGACAATCACTGGCCATTGAAGTAAAGCAACTTCAGGACGAACGCGGCATCACTCCAGGTCTAACCGTGATTCTGGTCGGTGAAGACCCTGCCAGTCAGGTCTATGTGCGCAATAAAGTGCGCCAGACCCAGGAAGTGGGCATGATCAGCAATGAAATTCGCATGCCAGCGGACACCAGCCAGGACGCTCTGTTAGCCGAGTTGGATAAGCTCAATAATGATCCTGCAGTGCACGGCATCTTGGTGCAACTGCCCCTGCCCAAGCATATTGATGAAACTCTGATTATCGATACTATTTTGCCGGAAAAAGATGTCGACGGCTTCCACCCTATGAACTCAGGCCGATTGGCCAATGGCGATGACGCCGCACTGGTGCCATGTACACCTCAGGGTTGTGTGATTCTGGCCAAAAAACATCTCGGCGACAATCTGTCAGGCAAGCATGCGGTGATTATTGGCCGCTCCAATATTGTCGGCAAACCAGTGGCCCTGTTATTACTGCAAGAAAATTGCACCGTCACGATCGCCCATTCCCGCACCCAGGATCTGCAAGCACTCTGTGCTACCGCAGATATTCTGGTAGCCGCTGTAGGTCGCCCGGAGATGGTTAAAGGGGATTGGATCAAGCCCGGTGCCACCGTAATTGATGTGGGCATTAATCGCATTGCCACAGAAGATGGCAAAGGCCGCTTGGTAGGCGATGTTGACTTTGCCGATGCAGAGCCGGTTGCGGGCGCCATCACTCCAGTACCAGGTGGCGTTGGCCCAATGACCATTGCCTGTCTGCTGAAAAACACTGTCGAGGCAGCTCGACGCTTCGGCTAAGGCATCCAAGGGGAAATCTATGCCCTCCAACATTGCAACTACAGACGCCGTTATTATTGGCGGCGGACACAATGGTCTTGTGTGCGCGTACTATTTAGCCAAAGCAGGCTTAAAGGTTCGAGTCTGCGAGCGCCGATCTATCGTCGGTGGCGCCGCCGTCACCGAAGAATTTCATCCGGGTTTTCGAAACTCCGTAGCCAGCTATACCGTTAGCCTGCTCAACCCAGAAGTTATTGCTGATATGCAGCTTAAAACGTACGGGCTTAAAGTGGTCAAACGCCCCATCTCAAACTTCTTGCCCATCGACAATAACAACTATTTAAAACTGGGTGGTGGTCTCGAGCGAACCCAAGAAGAATTCCGCAAGTTTTCCCCTCGCGATGCCGAGCGCCTGCCTGAGTACTATGATCGCATTGATGCTGTAGCCGATGTACTGCGTGATATCAGCACCAAAACCCCACCCAATCCCAAGCGCGGCATTCGCGCTGCATTACAAGCAGCAATGCAACTCTGGCCCGTCGCCAAAGGCAGCAACCAGTTGCACCGGGATGTCTACGATCTATTTACCAAGAGTGCCCGCAGTTTTCTCGATGGCTGGTTTGAGAATGAGCATATTAAAGCCGCCTTCGGTTTTGATGCCATTGTCGGCAACTATGCCAGCCCGGACACCCCCGGCTCCGCCTATGTGCTGCTGCACCATGTATTTGGTGAAGTCGATGGCGAGAAAGGCGCCTGGGGTCATGCGATTGGTGGCATGGGTGCAATTACCCAGGCAATGAAACAGGCCTGCGAATCTGTAGGCGTTGAAATAACTACCGACGCCCCAGTAGATAAAGTGATTGTGAACAATGGCGCGGCTACTGGGGTGACATTAGCCAATGGCGAAACTATTGCCGCCAAGCGGGTCATTGCCAATGTTAATCCCAAGATGCTCTATGGCCAGATGTTTAACGAAGGCGATCTGGATCCAGAATTTGCCCGCCGTATGGATGGCTATAAAAATGGTTCCGGCACCTTCCGTATGAATGTGGCGCTGTCAGAGCTGCCAGACTTTACTGCCCTGCCTGGCAAAGACAGCGCAGAACATCATCAGTGCGGTATTGTGATTGCCCCAACATTGGATTATATGGATCGCGCCTATGTAGATGCCAAAGCCAATGGCTGGTCCAAGCAGCCCATAGTCGAAATGCTTATTCCATCAACTCTGGATGATTCACTGGCACCAGAGGGCCAACATGTAGCCTCGCTATTCTGTCAGCAGTTTTCACCCCAATTGCCCGATGGCCAATCCTGGCATGATGCCCGCGAAGCCGCGGCTGAGACCATTATTGACACTGTAACCGCCCATGCCCCCAACTTTAGAGATGCTGTGGTAGGAAAAATGATCTTGTCACCACTGGACCTTGAGGAAAAACTTGGACTGATCGGTGGCGATATTATGCATGGGGTAATGACATTGGATCAGATGTGGGCCGCTCGTCCATTGATGAACCACGGTGATTACCGCGGGCCTTTAAAAGGGCTATATATGTGCGGTGCTGGCAGTCATCCCGGTGGTGGTGTTACCGGCCTGCCCGGACGCAATGCAGCGCGCGAAATACTTGCCGACGGTAAATAATTTTTTTGCCGGCACTCTGAATAGAGCATTTAGTCTGATTTAACCTGAGGTGCAGCAGCAATTTCCTATTTGATGCTGATTATCTATGTAATGGTTTTGGGCCTCCGTCGCAAACAAGAACAGCTATCCCAGCTTAGTACTCCAGCATAGCCAATAACATTGTCTGAGGCTGTTCTAAATAGTGCTTCCACAGTTTATTGAAGCGCGCGATGGTGGCACCATCAATAATCCGATGATCACCGGACCAACTAACAGTAAGTATATTGCGCGAGACAATATTGTTACTGGCATCAAAACGGGGCAACGTTTGAATTTTACCCAGAGCCACAATCGCCACTTCTGGTTTATTGATAATAGGCATCGCGGCAGTGCCACCAATAACCCCAATATTGGAGATGGTAATACTGCCGCCAGCAAGATCTGCCGGATTAATAACACCACTGCGGGCCGCCTCTTTAAGGCGGTTTACTTCCCGGGCCACATCCAGTAGTCCCAGCTGCTGAACATTTTTTATATTGGGTACCAGCAGGCCAGTTTTACCATCCACAGCCATACCAATATTATGACTGGCCAGATAGGTGAGTTCGGTAAAGTCACTATTGGCCCGGCTATTAACAATGGGAAACTGATTGAGCGCCAGAGACAGTGCCTTAATAAATAATGGCATCAGAGTAATTTTTAGATCCTCCGAGCCATGGGTTTTTACCAGGTCGGCGCGCAAGGCCATCAGCTCGGTGATATCCAATTCATCGATAAAGGTAAAGTGAGGAATGGTAGCCATGGAATCAGCCATGCGCTCGGCCATTATTTTGCGCACACCTTTGATAGGTTCGCGACGATCCTGAATACTGTTGACCTGCACCATTGGCGCTTGCTTCCCGGCCTTTTGATTCAGGTAGGCCAGCACATCCTCTTTTAACACTCGGCCCTGTTTGCCTGTGCCTGAGATTGTCGCCAGATCAAAATTGTGCTCCCGCGCCATTTTGCGTACAGCAGGAGTGGTTAATACTTTATCTGTCGTTGCCACAGCTGGCGCCTCTGCTATGGCCTGTAATTGAGGCTCTGGTTGTTTCTGCTGCGATGATTGCCCTGCAGCCTCCTCTCCACTCTGCTCCCCACTCTGCTCCGCACTTTGCACTTCAATGGCAAATAGAGGCTTATGAACTTCTGCAGTATCCGACTCCTGATAGTAAAGTTTAGTCACTCGGCCGTTGTACATCGAGGGAATTTCAACAATGGCTTTGTCGGTGCTCACATCCACCACAATCTGATCTTCTTCGATCAGGTCGCCTTCCTTAACCTTCCACTCGATCACTTCGCATTCCACAATCCCCTCGCCAATATCCGGCAATATAAAATCTTTGTTCATGGTGATCTCCGGCTAGTAGTTGCAGGTGGCAACAATGGATTCAAAAATTTTAAGATGGTCGGGCAGATAGTGCTTTTCATGGATTAGGGGGAATGGAGTATCCAACCCGGTCACTCGGCTGATCGGTGCCTCCAGACTGAGGAAACAATGCTGCTGAATACTGGCGGCAATTTCCCCGGCATAGCCACCGGTGAGTGGTGCCTCGTGGCTGATAAGCAGGCGTCCGGTTTTAGTGACCGACTGAGCCACGCAGTCGCGATCCCAGGGCAGCAGGCTGCACAGATCAATAACTTCACAGGAAATACCTTCGTCCACCGCCAACTCTGCTGCTTTAATAATCTGCGCCATCTGTGCGCCCCAGCCCAGCAATGTAATATCTGTGCCCTGCTGAACCACCTCAGCAACCCCCAGAGGAATTTCATAGTCTCCCTCTGGTACCTCGCCTACCGAGGCGCGATAAATGGCTTTGGGCTCAAAAAAGATAACTGGATCTGGATCGCGGATAGCCGATAACAGCAGACCTTTGGCTTGATAGGCATTACTGGGAATAACTACCTTGAGGCCCGGGGTATGGCAGAAATAGGCCTCCGGGGACTGGGAGTGATAGAGGCCACCATCAATACCGCCGCCGTAGGGTGTGCGAATGGTCATGCCACCACAGTTAAATTCATCGCCACTGCGATAGCGAAATTTGGCGGCTTCATTAACAATTTGATCAAAGGCTGGAAAGATATAATCGGCAAACTGAATTTCGGCGACAGGCACAGAACCCTGAGCGGCCAGACCAATAGCAAAGCCAGCAATACCCTGCTCTGTTAATGGGGTGTTAAAACAACGATCGCGTCCATACTTTGTTTGCAGATTGCTGGTCGCTCTAAATACCCCTCCAAAATGACCTATATCTTCGCCAAGGCAAAGCACCCGCTGGTCCGTAGCCATGGCAATATCCAGCCCACTATTAATGGCCTGCAACAAATTCATTTTTCTGGATTTAGGCTCGTTGCCAATTTCTCGCACTGTTGAGTTAGCCATCCTTACAGCTCCAATTAGACTGAATAGTGATCCGGATACTTGGCGATATGGGCCTCTAACGCTTGAAACTGCTCAAGCAAATGGGAGGGGACTGACTTGTAGACATCAGTGATCAAATCACCCAGTGGCGGCTTGTCACGCTGTTCCGCCAGCTTAAGTTCGGCCAAAATCTCAGTGCGATAGGATTGCTGCAGGTCACTGTCAGACGTCTCATCCCACCATCGCTGGGCAATCATCCAGTTCTTCATGCGCTGGATTGGGTCTTTATCCCGCCAGATTTGCTCTTCGTCTTTACTGCGATAACCGCTGGGATCATCCGAGGTTGAGTGGGCACCGAGGCGATAGCTTATGGTTTCAATCAGTACCGGACGCTGCTCTTGGATGGCGATTCTGCGGGCTTCTACCGAGGCGGCATAGACAGCCAAAATATCATTGCCATCTACTCTTATGGTTTTAATGCCATAGCCAAGGCCACGGGGGGCGATGCCATCAGTGGCAAACTGTTCAGAGCAGGGTGTGGAGATGGCATAGCCATTGTTGCGCACCACAAACACCACCGGGCAGTTAAGCACTGCAGCCATATTTAGCCCGGCATGGAAATCCCCTTCGGAGGCCGCGCCTTCACCGAAATAGCACAGGGTGCAGGCATCTTTACCTTTTAGCTTCTGACCATAGGCATAACCAGCAGCCTGGGGAATCTGAGTGGCCAGTGGTGAGCTGATAGTCATTATATTGAGCTCGCGGCTACCATAGTGGACCGGCATCATTCGACCTTTGCCTAAGTCCTCAATATTGCCAAATAACTGATTCATAAACTGTGCTGTGGTAAAACCTCGATAGCGCAGGGCCAACTGCTCACGGTACTGGGCCATCACCATATCCTGAGCGCCAAACGCCGCTATGGTGCCAGCCACTGAAGCCTCTTCACCTGTGCAGGTCATATAAAAACTTAGCCGACCCTGTCTTTGGGCGTTTTGCATACGCTCATCGAGCAGCCGGATATAGAGCATATCGCTGTAGATTTTTCTAGCCTGATCCCGAGGCAGGTCGGGCATATTGGCACCAGCAGCAACTGAGCCATCCTGATTGAGAATTTGTAAACTGGGGAGCCTGATGGAGGACCCATCTTGAAACTCCGGCGGCCGCTTGGCGGGGGTTACATTGGGGGCAATTTTCATAGTCACAGAACACCTCAAATAAATCCATTTGGGGCCTGATTATTTTTATTGGATGGCCCTTTATTAAGACCTTAAATTACCATGCAAATCCCGGGCGAATCCTGCCAAATTGCTCAAAATACCGCCCCTTAAATAACTACTAATTGCGCATATATACTTTGTTATAATTTTTAATTGCGCATAATTACCTATACTACTATTAATCACCAATATATAACGGCTCTATGGCATCTTGCCTGCATGACCAGTTATGCTGTACCAAGGCCGTTTAAGGCTCCGACAAGCACTGTCGAGAGTCACTGCCTGTATTCTTAGTATAGATAGTTAAAAGCGAGTATTGATTGACATAAACAGGTAAAAACAGCAGGGCAAAACGAGGCAATTATGACTGACTACAATCTGGATAATATTGACTGGAAAATCCTCAATATACTGCAATCCGATGCCGGTATTTCCAATATTGAACTGGCGGACCAGGTCTGTCTGTCTCCTTCACCCTGCTCCCGAAGAGTGAAAAACCTTGAGCGACTGGGCTTTATCAGCCGCCGCGTCACATTAATTGATCCCCAGCGAGCCGGCCTTCCGGTCACGGTGTTTGTGCAGGTGACATTGCATCATCAGG
>JABJOY010000042.1 GCA_018664075.1 Porticoccaceae bacterium
CCAGAGCCTGGCCGTCGGACTCGGACTATATCGAAAAACCTGTCTCTGATTATTTTCTGACTTATCTCTAGAGTACTATCCGTGCTTTAAAACAGCGCATAATTGTTTTTACAGGGTAATTTATGGTGCGTTTTTTCTGCGCCAATAAAAATGTTCTCGTCAAAATCTAGCCTTTACTCTCTAACCTATTGATTTTATTAGCTTGGCACAGTTCTTGTATTGCTTATATTTATCAAGAGCTTTCAGAGCTCATGACAATTTTTAAATTAAGCCAGGCAACGGAGCCTGCGTGCGGGTGGCCCTGCACGCAGGCTCTTTTTTTTGAGTATCAACATTCACAGGAAACAATATGAAAAAGTTTAGATTAGCCTCCTCTGCTGCAGTCGCGATTTTAGGCCTTCAGCCTTTTATGATCGGTAATGCTGACACCGCCAATTCTATTGCAGAGATGTTAAGCGAGGGAGACACCTCATTGTCATTTCGCTATCGCTATGAATTCGTCGATCAAGACGGAGTCGCTGAGGACGCCAATGCATCAACATTAAAATCCAGACTGACCTACAAATCTGCTTCTTACAATGGTTTGACCGCTTTAATGGAGGTAGATAATGTCACTGTAATTGGGGACGAGAATTACCGCACGCCAACCAATGGCAATGTTGGCTACCCCATTGTTGCAGATCCAGATGGCACAGACTTCAATCAGGCATCTCTCAGCTACACCACTGATGATATTTCTGCCACCCTAGGTAGACAGCGTATTTTGCACGATGGGCAGCGTTTTGTTGGTGGTGTTGGTTTCCGCCAAAACGAGCAGACCTATGATGCACTAACACTGTCCTCTAAAGCCGCCGATTCTGTATCTGTAAACTATAGCTATATCTGGAATGTAAATAGAATCTTTGGACCCAAAGACAGTGCAGTACAGGCAAAGCGATGGGAATCAGATAGCCATATTGTCTATGCTTCTATGTCGCCTACCAAAGGTCAGAGCCTGAAAGGCTATGCATACCTGCTGGACTTTGCCAATGCTGCGGCCAATTCATCCAGCACCTATGGTGTTGAGTACAGTGGGAAATTTGATGGTTTTGCGTTTAATGCGGCCTATGCTGTGCAGTCTGACTATGCCGATAATCCATTATCCTATGATGCCGACTATATGATGGCGCAGATAACCGTGCCTCTCAAGCCTATCTCAGTAGCACTGGGTTATGAGGTGCTGGGCAGTGATGAGGGCTCGGCAGCCTTTAAGACACCGCTCGCCACCCTACACAAGTTCCAAGGCTGGGCAGATAAGTTTTTGGGTACGCCGGCCAATGGCGTCGAAGATAGCTATATAAAACTAGCAGGTAAATTGGGTCCCGCTAAAGTAGCATTTTTCTATCACGACTTCAGTGCAGATTTTGGTGGCGCTGATCTGGGCTCCGAAATTGATGTGGTAGCGACTTACCCAATTAACAAAGGTCTGTCTGTGCAGCTTAAATATGCATCCTATGATTCGGATGGCCATGCTTCAGATACAGATAAGCTCTGGTTTACTATCAGCGCGAAATATTAATCTGTATCCTAAGGAGTTAAGTTAATACACTGATTAGGTAGTCTAATTCGGCGACTACCTAATCTTCTTTTTAGCATTTTCTCAAAAATTTAATGACTACATCTTTTCCACAGACAGTGCGCGTTATGCTGGTAGATGATTTGCCAGAGCGAGCGGCTATTGTAAATACCCATCTGGTAGTCGCTGGCTATGAGGTCGTCTCACGCCTGCCCACCGCTTCAGGCTTATTATTTCAAATCGAACAGCACCGGCCAGATATTATTTTGATTGATCTGCAATCCCCCGGCCGCGATGTATTGGAAAGCCTATCTGTGATTAATGCTCACAACCCTACACCAGTGGTTATGTTCTCTGAAGAAGAGGACCCGGGTTTTATTGCCGAAGCCGTAGATGCGGGCGTTAGCGCCTATCTTATGGGTAGCTTCGACGCCAAGCGGGTAAAGCCGGTGATTGATGTGGCAATAGCGCAGTTTAAGTCTTTTCAGTCTTTGCGTCAGGCACTAGACACCACTAGAGACCGTCTGGAAACCCTATCGACTATTGATAAGGCAAAAAGTCTGTTAATTAAACAGCACCAATTTACCGAAGAACAAGCCCACCAACAGCTGCGCAGCCTGTCTATGGACAGCAATCTAACTATGCAGCAGGCGGCCCAATCCGTAGTCACCATTCTAGGTAAAAATAACTAAAAATAAGATATAGCTATGAATCTAATCATTCCTAATAAATTACCCCCGGCAGAGCGTTCAGACTTGCATCTCGGCTATATGAGACTGAGCGACAGTGCACCACTTATTATTGCGCAAGAATTAGGTCTGTATGCAGACTATGGATTAAATGTGAGCCTGCATAGAGAAGTCTCTTGGGCCAATATTCGCGATAAAATGATTGCCGGCACCTTTGATGCCTGCCAAATGCTCGCGCCTATGGGTATGGCGACAACATTGGGGGCCGCTGGAATCAGGGCGCCGATTATTAGTGGCCTAGTGCTTTCGCTAAATGGCAATGGTATTACTCTATCCTCATCCCTGTGGAATAAACTACAGATAGATACTGGTGCTAATACCTATGACCCGTTATCTACGGCGCTGGCATTAAAGGCTGAAATAGATAGAACCGGTCAGCAATTGACTCTAGCCAGCGTACATAATTTTTCTATTCATACATTATTACTCCATCAATGGCTTGAACTGGCTGGCATAGACCCAGACCGCGATGCCCGAATTATTGTACTGCCTCCAGAGCAAATGGTGGATAGTTTGGCTCAGGGTATTATTGACGGCTTCTGTGTCGGTGAACCTTGGAACAGTATTGCTGTGGAGCACGGCTCCGGGGTGTTGGCCACCACCGGTGTGCGACTATGGAATGGTGCACCGGAAAAAGTACTGGCGGTTATGGAGGCTTGGCACGGGAGAAATCCTGGCACCCACTTGCGGTTGCGCCTGGCCTTGATGGAAGCCTGCCGCTGGATGGCCAATATGGCAAATCGAGAGCAGGCAATTCAGATTCTCTCCCAGCCTGCTTACCTAGATCTGCCGGCTGAATATTTGCGACCTTCTTTAACAGGCAAGTTATTTCACCAGCGCGCGCAGACCCAGTCAGAACAAACTGACTTTCATGTATTTGATAATTTTAACGCAGGTTTCCCCTGGCGTTCAGATGCAGAAGCTATGATTCAGCAATTCACCCCTATACTGGGTAAACAGGTTAATTCTGAGCGAACCCGCTCGTTAGTGCAGCGCTGTTATCGCACAGATCTATATCGAGAGGCGGCAAAGTTTCTGAATATCCAGTGCCCCAGTCAGGACTACCGCCCCTGACTAAAGCTAACCCTAGCCCAACTACTGTGCAAATTAGAGTTGCTTGCCCTCAGTTTCGCACCACCAGGGTGCGCAGTCGATTCTAATGGGCGCTGCTCTGGGTCAGGCGGTCATCAAATTGATTATTTTTTGATCTATTTAACCAGTATTGCCCTGATTTAGCTGATTTCCCCCCTGTCTTAAAAGTTGGCACATATCTTGAATAACTAATATACGAGTGCTGATCCGAAGTAACAGTTTGCGGCAGCAGGGTAACGATGCCCGCCTCAGGTGTATTCCCCAATACCCTGCAGGCGGGTTTTTTTTGTTTTTTTACGCCACCTACATTTGAGGTAACTAATTTATGAAAGAACTAAAAACTCTAGCGGACAGAGATAAAACTCTTGCTCGTATTGTCAGCAAGTCTCTGGGCGCTATTGCTCTTTGTGCCAGTGCGCTCTGTGCTCAGGCAGAATTGGGCGAGCCTGAAAAAGACGAGCTTAGATTTGGCTTTATCAAGCTGACCGATATGGCACCTATCGCAGTCGCGTATGAAAACGGCTATTTCGAAGACGAGGGTCTGTACGTCACTATTGAAGCTCAGGCTAACTGGAAGGTGCTGCTCGACGGTGTTATCGATGGCAAGCTAGATGGGGCTCATATGCTGGCAGGACAGCCTCTGGCTGCGACCATTGGTTATGGCACCAAAGCTCATATTGTTACACCCTTTAGTATGGATCTGAACGGTAACGGTATTACTGTTTCCAATGATATCTGGGCTGAGATGAAGAAAAACATCCCCCACGTAGATGGCAAGCCGGTTCACCCGATTAAGGCAGACTCGCTCAAGCCAGTAGTAGATAGTTTTGCCGACCAAGGCAAGCCATTCAAAATGGGCATGGTATTTCCAGTATCTACTCACAACTATGAGCTGCGCTACTGGCTGGCTGCGGGCGATATCCATCCCGGTTTTTATGCGCCTCACAAAGGTGATACCAGTGGCACCCTAGAGGCTCAGGCATTGCTTTCCGTGACACCTCCACCTCAGATGCCCTCAACACTTGAAGCCGGCACTATCCATGGTTACTGCGTAGGTGAGCCATGGAACCAGCAGGCAGTATTTAAAGGCATTGGTGTACCAGTGATTACCGATTACGAAATCTGGAAAAACAACCCAGAAAAAGTCTTCGGCATGACCAAAGAGTTTACCGAGAAATACCCCAATACCACAGCTCGCGTTGTTAAGGCACTGATTCGCGCTGCTAAATGGTTGGATGAGAATGATAACGCCAACCGCCCTGCAGCAGTGGAGATACTCTCGCGGAGTGAATATGTAGGGGCTGATTACGATGTTATCGCCAATAGTATGACTGGCACCTTTGAGTACGAGAAAGGTGACAAGCGCGCAGTGCCAGACTTCAATGTGTTCTTCCGCTACAACGCTACCTTTCCCTATTACTCAGACGCAGTTTGGTATCTGACTCAGATGCGTCGCTGGGGACAGATTTCGGAGCCCAAGTCCGATGACTGGTACTTTGATGTAGCCAAGTCGGTCTATCGCCCAGATATCTATGAGATTGCGGCTAAAGAGCTGATAGAGGAAGAATTGGTGAGCCCATCAGATTTCCCAGCATTCACAACTGAATCTGGCTTCCGCGCTCCACAGAAACACTTTATTGACAATATCGTCTATGACGGCTCCAAGCCAAACGCCTATCTGAAGAAATTTCCGATCGGGCTTACAGATGAAGTGCTTTAGTAGCAGGTAACTCCCAAGCAAAACCCGACTGGTTCCCAGGAGCCAGTCGTATTTAAACCTAAGGAAAAAACAATGAGCGCCACATCTACAGTCTTCAAAATTGCTCAAGTCGTTGACCTACTCACAGTCTCCAATTTGCGTCTGGTCTTCGATAGAATAATTAAAATGCTAGCTCTGCCGGGTTTTGGGGTTTTAGTATTTCTAATGCTCTGGCAACTGGTGGCCAACAATATTATTACCTCTCTGGGCCAATTTCCGGGCCCTAATCAGGTATGGGAACAGTCCAATAATTTAGTGGCGGAGCATCAGCGAGAACGCACAAAAGAAGCTTTGTTCTACGAACGTCAAGAAAAGCGCAACGCCAAAAAGCTGGCAAAAAATCCTGATGCAGTAGTTAAGGTTCGCGCTTATACCGGCAAGGCAACCTTTGTTGATCAGATAGGCACCAGCCTACTGACCGTGGCATTTGGTTTTATGGCCGCCACATTAGTAGCTGTGCCTCTGGGTATTATTTGTGGGCTAAGCGAATCAGTCTATCGCTGTGTTAACCCAATTATTCAAACCTTTAAACCCGTGTCGCCGCTGGCCTGGTTGCCGCTGGTAACCATGGTGGTGTCGGCACTATATGTCAGTGACGACCCATATTTTGAAAAAGCTTTTTTAACCTCCGCCTTTACGGTCGCGCTCTGTTGCCTGTGGCCAACCGTGGTTAACACCACTGTGGGTGTGGCCAGTATTGACCGCGACCTAATCAATGTCGGCCGCGTATTGCAGCTAAGTACCTCAGTGCATATTCGCAAGATCGTTATTCCCTCCGCTATACCAATGATTTTCACCGGATTGCGCCTATCTCTGGCCACCGGCTGGATGGTGTTAATCGCAGCCGAGATGTTGGCCCAGAACCCAGGGCTTGGCAAATTTATCTGGGACGAATTTCAAAATGGTTCCTCCAATTCCCTCGGCCGCATTATGGTCGCCGTACTGGTGATTGGCGTGATCGGATTTATATTAGACAGCTTGATGCTAGCCGTGCAGAAGCACGTGTCCTGGGACAAGCAAGCCATCTTGCGTTAATAGGACGATTGTAATAATGACAAAAAATTATCTCGAAATAAGCCAAGTCGGCATTGAATTTCCCACTGAGGGAGAGCCCTTCCGCGCCCTGCAAAATGTCAATCTAACCATTGCCAAAGGCGAGTTTATTTCTCTGATTGGCCACTCAGGCTGTGGCAAGTCGACGGTGCTGAATATTGTTGCCGGCCTCTATGAGGCCACTGAAGGTGGTGTGATTTTGGAAGGCCGCGAAGTGGATGAGCCAGGCCCAGACCGCGCTGTAGTTTTTCAAAATCATGCGCTACTGCCTTGGCTGACGGTTTACCAGAATGTCGAACTGGCAGTGAAATGTGTTTTTAAGAAAAGTAAATCTAAACCTGAGATGCGCGATTGGATTGAGCACAATCTATCCCTTGTGCATATGGACCACGCGCTGCATAAGCTGCCCGGCGAACTCTCTGGCGGCATGAAACAGCGGGTGGGCATTGCCCGCTGTCTAGCCATGCAGCCCAAAGTGCTGTTAATGGATGAACCCTTTGGAGCACTGGATGCATTGACCCGCGCTCATCTTCAAGACTCATTGATGGAAATCCAGCAGCAGCTGGGTAACACCGTGATCATGATTACCCATGATGTGGACGAGGCCGTCTTACTATCCGACCGCATTGTCATGATGACCAATGGACCTGCCGCTTCTATAGGCGAGGTGCTACCCATTGACTTGCCCAGGCCCCGAAACCGTGTGGTGCTGGCAGATGATCCGGATTTTAATAATTACCGTCAGCAGGTTCTGCGCTTTCTCTATGAGAAGCAGAAGAATCCGACAGCCAAAGCGGCGTAATCGTAAATCGTATTTAAGGAAATCAAAAGATGTTAAAAGTTGTTGTAGTCGGAAACGGCATGGTTGGCCACCATTATGTAGAGCAGTTGGTAGCCTCAGCTATTGAAGCCCAGATTACCGTGATCGGTGGCGAGACCAGACCAGCCTATGATCGGGTGCATCTGTCGGAATACTTCGCCGGCCGAACACCAGAAGAACTAGCCCTAACAACCAGAGAGCATTATGTAGACATCGGTGTTGATGCGCACTTTGGTGACTCGGTTGCACAGATTGATCGCGACAGTAAAACTGTGATTACCGAAAATGGCCTCCGTTTTTGCTACGATAAATTAGTGCTGGCAACGGGTTCCTATCCCTTTGTGCCACCAGTGCCGGGCAATGACCAGGACCCCTGTGTGGTCTATCGCACCATAGACGATTTAGGCAATATTAAGGCTCAGGCTAATGGTGCCAAGATCGGTGTGGTTGTGGGCGGTGGTTTGCTTGGTTTGGAAGCGGCCAATGCAGTTCAAAATCTCGGCCTTGAAACCCATGTGGTTGAATTTGCGCCCGGACTAATGGGCGTTCAGTTGGATGTCGGCGGCAGTGGCATGTTGCGGCGCAAAATTGAAGCCCTTGGCGTACAGGTCCATACCAGCAAGGCTACAGAAGTTATTGAAGCCAGTGATGATGGCGATAGCCGCGTGCTAATGAAGTTTGCCGACGGTGGTTCCCTGGCCACAGATATGATTGTGTTTAGTGCTGGTATTCGCCCCTACGACCAGCTGGCCCGTGAATCTGGGCTGAAGGTTGGCGAACGCGGTGGTATTGAAATTGACTACCATTGCAAAACCAGTGACTCCGATATTTTTGCCATTGGTGAATGCGCACTGTTTGGTGGCCGCATCTTTGGTTTGGTGGCCCCGGGCTATCGGATGGCTGAGGCTGCTGTTAGTCAGTTGACTGATAATAAACAGTCCTTTCAAGGTGCAGATATGAGTACCAAGCTTAAATTGCTAGGTGTTGATGTGGGTTCCATTGGTGATGCCCATGGCCGAGAAGAGGGCTCTATTGCTTATACCTTTAGCGATGAACGCATTGAAGTTTACAAACGATTAATTGTGAGTGCCGATGGTAAGAAGTTACTTGGCGCAGTACTGGTGGGCGACTGCTCCGACTACGATACCTTGCTGCAATATTTCTTAAATGGGATTGATCTGCCAGCGGATCCAGAAACCTTAATTCTTCCCTACAATGCTGGTGATGCTCCCGCTCTAGGTGCTGCTGCGCTGCCAGCTTCGGCCACTATCTGCTCCTGCCACAATGTTAGCAAGGGCGATATTATAGATGCGCTGGATAGCGGGTTTTATGCCCTTGGTGATATTAAATTTGAAACCAAGGCCAGCACTGGTTGTGGTGGTTGTGCCGCACTTTTGAAAAATATTGTCGATGATGAAATGGCCGCCCGTGGCCTGGAAGTGGATAAGTCTCTCTGTGAGCACTTTGCCTACACGAGACAGGAATTATTCCACCTCATTAAAGTCGAGGGCATTAAAACCTTTGATGAGCTATTGGAGAAACAGGGTAGGGGCCGTGGCTGTGATATCTGTAAACCCGCTGCTGGTTCTATTTTTGCCTCATTGTGGAATGACTATGTGCTGGAAGAGAAACATGTGGGTCTACAGGATACCAATGATAACTTCCTGGCCAATATGCAAAAGAATGGTACCTACTCTGTAGTACCCCGAGTGGCCGGTGGAGAGATCACCCCAGATAAATTAATCGTGCTGGGAGAGGTGGCTAAAAAATATAACCTCTATACCAAGATAACCGGTGGTCAGCGAATTGATTTATTTGGTGCGCGAGTGCAGCACCTGCCCGCCATCTGGAAAGAGCTAGTCGAGGCTGGTTTTGAAACAGGCCATGCCTACGGAAAAGCACTGCGCACGGTGAAATCCTGTGTGGGTAGTACCTGGTGCAGATACGGTGTGCAAGACAGTGTAGCCATGGCTCTCTACATAGAGAATCGCTACAAAGGATTGCGCTCCCCCCACAAGCTGAAATCTGCAGTCTCTGGTTGCACCAGAGAATGTGCCGAAGCCCAATCTAAGGACTTTGGTGTGATCGCAACAGAAAATGGTTGGAATCTATTTGTTGGTGGCAACGGTGGCATGAAGCCGCGCCACGGCGACCTGTTTGCTACAGATCTGGATGACGAAACCCTAATTAAATATATAGATCGCTTCCTGATGTTCTATGTGCGCACTGCGGATCGTCTGCAGCGCACGTCGGTGTGGATGGATAATTTGGAAGGTGGGTTGGAGTACCTCCAGCAGGTGGTAATTGAAGATTCTCTGAGCATAGCCGCCGAACTTGAAGAGCAGATGAATAATGTTGTTGGCACCTACCAATGTGAGTGGAAAACCACTATTGAGAATCCAGAGCGCATGAAGCGTTTTGTGCAGTTTGTAAATGCGGATGAGGAAGATGATCAGATTGTCTTTGTGCAGGAGCGCGGTCAGCCAAGACCAGCAACAGAAGAAGAGCGCATAAAACTATTGGAAGAGATCGTCTAAGGAACAACCATGAGCCAAGTTACTATTATTTGTGAACAGAAAGATCTTGTTGCTAACTCCGGTATCTGCGCCAAGGTTGATGGCCAGCAGATAGCGCTGTTCTATCTACCCAAGGAAACACCCCAGGTATACGCCATTGGCAACTGGGACCCGATCGGCAAAGCCCATGTGCTGTCCCGCGGCATGGTTGGCGATATTAATGAGCGCCTGGTTGTGGCCTCACCTTTGTACAAGCAGCATTTTGACTTGCACACCGGTGAATGCCTAGAAGACAGCGAGTATAGCGTGCCGGTATACAGGGTCGAACTGACCGCTGATAAAGTTCTGTTGACCCTGTAAAGATTAATGACAAAAGCCTGCCAAATAAAAACTACCTGCCCCTATTGTGGGGTCGGCTGTGGCGTAGATGCGAGCATAGACAACAACAATATTATTGCCGTGTCTGGAGATATTTCACACCCGGCAAATTTAGGTAAGCTCTGTGTTAAAGGATCTGCACTGCATAAGACCAATGGTGATGCCGGAAGACTTTTGCATCCCAGAGTGGCAGGGCAGCAGACCGATTGGCCCACCGCAATACAGGCTGTTGCAAATCAGCTCAGTGAGGTTCGCGATAAATATGGTCCGGGCGCCATTGCTTTTTATCTCTCCGGTCAACTGCTGACCGAAGACTATTATGTGGCTAATAAATTGGCCAAAGGCTTTATTGGCACCGGTCATGTGGACACCAACTCAAGGCTCTGTATGTCGTCTGCGGTGGCCGGTTACAAGCGTGCCTTTGGCAGTGATGCGGTGCCCTGTAACTATGAAGATTTAGAACAAGCCGATCTACTGGTAATAACCGGCTCTAATGCCGCCTGGACCCATCCGGTGCTCTATCGGCGAATGGCCGAGGCGAAAAAAGCCAATTCTAACCTCAAGATAGTGGTGATAGACCCGCGACGCACAGCTACCTGTGATCTGGCCGATCTGCATCTTGCCATCGCACCGGGTTCAGACCATTTTATCTTTAGCGGTTTACTGCAGTATTTAGACGCCAATGGTTTTACCGACCTCAACTATATTGAGCAGCATACACAGAGCTTTGCCAGTGCTATAGATCAATGTGCCAGCGCAACATTGAGTAATGTGTCTGAGCAGGCGGGTATTACCCTTGATGATCTGACCATGTTTTACCAGTGGTTTGCCAACACTGAAAAAGCCATTACCTTTTACTCTCAGGGTATTAATCAATCAGCCACTGGCACCGATAAATGCAATGCCATTATTAACTGCCATTTGGCCACGGCAAAGCTGGGCAAGGTTGGCGCAGGGCCTTTTTCAATTACTGGTCAGCCCAATGCTATGGGTGGTCGCGAGGTGGGTGGTTTGGCTAATATGCTGGCCGCCCATATGGATTACAGCCCTGAAAATATTGCCACAGTGGCAGAGTTTTGGGGCACAGACAGGATCAGTCAACAGCCCGGTTTAAAAGCCGTTGATCTCTTTGATGCCGTGGCCGATGGCCGTATTAAAGCTATTTGGATTATGGGCACTAACCCAGTAGTCAGTATGCCCAATGCAGATAGAGTCAAGGCTGCGCTGGAAAATTGCGACAGAGTGATTGTCTCTGACTGCATTGCTGAAACAGATACCACAGCCACAGCTAATATTTTATTGCCGGCCACTGGTTGGGGCGAAAAAGACGGTACGGTGACTAATTCTGAACGGCGCATTTCTCGTCAGCGGGCCTTGATAGAACCTCTGGGCGAAGCCCGCAATGACTGGTGGATAATGTGCCAGGTGGCGCAGGCTATGGGCTATCAAGAGGGTTTTGCCTACAACAGCCCGAGAGATATTTTTATTGAGCATGCCGGGCTCTCTGAATTTAAAAATACCGGCAATAGACTGTTTAATATAGGCGCGCTAACTGGGCTCTCGGAAACAGAGTACGACCAGTTAGAGCCGATTCAATGGCCAGTCACCCCAGAGAGTCCCACCGGAACCCAGCGTCTTTTTTTGGATGGACATTTTCCGACCCCCAGTGGTAAGGCACAGTTTATTAGCAGTGCAGCCGAGCTGCCCAGACAGAGTCTTAGCGATCAGTTCCCTCTGGTCCTGAATAGTGGCCGTATCCGCGATCAGTGGCATACCATGACCCGTACTGGTCGTACCGCTAGATTGCTCGATCATATTGAACAGCCTTTTGTGGCTATGCATCCAGAGACAGCGCTGGCCTATAACCTAAAAGCGGATGATCTTGCCAGAGTCACTACGGCTCAGGCTGATCTAGAGCTGTGCGTAACAACAGATGAGGGTTTAAAACCCAACCAGCTATTTATTCCCATCCACTGGAATAACCAGTTTGCCAAAAGGGCTCGTGTGGATAGTTTGGTGGCACCGATAATCGATGCTGTGTCTGGGCAGCCAGAATTTAAATTTACTCCGGCGACAATTGCCAAGATCGATGTTCCCTGTTGGGCAGTATTGGTCAGCCGCACCAAAATCAACTGTGAACCATTTATAAATTGGAGTCTGTCACCCCTGGAGAATAATCAGGGCTATCTCTACCAGGTTGCCCTGACTGAGAATTTTAACTGGCAGGATTTTATAGCCCTAAAGCGCTTGATAGAGCAGGGCCCGGCGCAAGCCTATGAGCACTATGCCGATGGTGCGGCCTGTGATGAACGCTTTATTTGCTACAGCGATCAACAGATTGAACTGGCTATTTTCACCCATGCCGACAACAGCAAGTTGCCCGGCAGAACCTGGTTACAAAGACTGTTTGATGAGCAGGTTGATGGCAACTACTGGTCATTGATTGCTAGCAGTAGCAAACCGGATCAGGGCAAGCTGATCTGCTCTTGCTTCAAAGTCAGCGAAAAAACAATTGTCGAAGCCATCGAAGGTGGCGCCTGTTCAGCTGCGCAGCTGGGCCAGCAACTTCAGTGCGGCACCAACTGCGGCTCCTGTATTCCGGAGCTAAATAGTCTTATCACCCAAAGTCTTAGATTAGCCTAGCCTAATCACAACCAACCATGGAAAACTAATGAACAACAATATTCTGACACTGGTTAAAACCACTCATTCTGCCGCGGCAAATTTAAAGCCCGTGGATAAAGCTTCATTCGGTCAGGTATATCTAGTCGGTGCAGGACCGGGAGATGCGGAGTTGATTACGGTAAAAGCCATGCGATTGCTGCAACAGGCCGATGCAATTGTTTATGATCGTTTGGCCAACCCCGAGTTGTTAGACTATGCCAAGCAGCGTTGCGATTTGATCTATGTAGGCAAGAAAAAAGATCAGCATAGCCTTCCCCAAGAGCAGATCTGCGAACTGCTGGCCGTACTGGCCCGCTGTGGCAAAAATGTCGTGCGCCTTAAAGGCGGTGATAACTTTATCTTTGGCCGCGGCGGTGAAGAGGTGGATCACCTCAATAAGCAGGGCGTGGAATGTTTCATTGTGCCTGGCATTACCGCAGCCATTGGTTGCGCTGCCGCCACGCAGATTCCGTTGACCCACCGCGATCATGCCCATGCAGTGACCTTTATTACTGGCCATCGGCAGAACGGGAAAATGTATATAAACTGGGATCTGGCCCTACAAAAAGACAGCACAGTAGTGTTCTATATGGGGCTTTCAAATCTTGAAGAGATTACTAGCCAGCTCTTGCAGCGAGGCTGCCCCGCCGATAAACCCTTTGCGATTGTGGCTCAGGGTACGTCAAATGATCAGCAGGTCGTACTGGGTACTATCAGCGATATTGCCGAACGCGTAAAAGCCATGCCGCTGCCATCCCCTGCGTTATTAATGATGGGTGACGTAATTAAAGCCAATGGCTATGCGCAACAGCTTGCGGATCAAACTTTGGCCAGCTATCCGGTTATTGCACAGGCCTGATGTTTCTGCGAGTTCAGC
>JABJOY010000043.1 GCA_018664075.1 Porticoccaceae bacterium
CGGCGCGCTGCCACCAGCCCAGGGCCAACATTGCTGGCAACTCACAACCCACGGCAAAGGCTTGGGTGCGGACTCATTAAAACAGGCGCGCAGACAGCGGGCACTGGTAGATTTAATCCAGGATCAGGGGCCAGCGGTTGCCGAAGATCTGATTCTGGACACTTTCTCCAGGGCCATTATTAAACAGCTTGAGCAAAAACAGCTGATCGAACCAATCTTTGTCAGCTCCCCGCCATCGGCGGTCAGCAACCTGCTCAAACAGGATCATTTGCCCCTGTACCAATCCCAGCAGGGGGCCATGGACCAGATTGAGCATCATGGCTTTAACAGCTATCTGCTGGACGGCGTCACTGGCAGCGGCAAGACAGAAATTTACCTGCAGAGCATTGAAAAAATATTGCGCTATGACCGCCAGGCACTGGTGTTAATTCCCGAGATCAGCCTTACCCCCCAGACTGAAAAACGCTTTCGCGATCGCTTTAATGTGCCCATGGTCACATTGCACTCAGGGCTCAGTGACCGGCAGCGGCTGGACGCCTGGATGCAGGCCAAAACCGGTCAGGCGAGAATTATTATGGGAACCAGATCTGCCATATTTACTCCTCTGCAATCTCCAGGTTTAATTATTCTCGATGAAGAGCATGACCAGTCCTACAAACAGCAGGAAGGGTTTCGCTAC
The DNA here is from genome assembly GCA_018664075.1 of Porticoccaceae bacterium. Classification (GTDB taxonomy): domain Bacteria; phylum Pseudomonadota; class Gammaproteobacteria; order Pseudomonadales; family Porticoccaceae; genus HTCC2207. The sequence goes on from JABJOY010000043.1 coordinate 680, forward strand.
TCAGCCCGGGATCTCGCCGTGATCCGTGCCCATCAGGAAAATATTCCGATTATTCTTGGCTCGGCAACACCATCACTTGAATCACTAAATAACTGTGACAACCAGCGCTATAAACATCTGGTGCTGAGCACCAGAGCAGGCAGTGCAGTGCAACCGGACTGGCGCATCGTCGACCTCAAAGCAGAGCGGGTGGAATCCGGTTTAGCCCCGTCAACCATGGCGGCTATAGGCACAGCACTCAGCAACAAACAACAGGCTCTGGTATTCCTCAACCGACGGGGTTTTGCCCCAGCAATGCTGTGCCATCAATGTGGCTGGAGTGCGGAATGTAACCAGTGCGACTCCAGACTTACGGTACACCGCGCTCGCCACCGTTTGATCTGCCATCATTGTGACTTTCAGCAACGCATTCCTCAGCAATGCCCAAGCTGCCAGAGTCAGCAACTGATCCCGGTTGGCGAAGGCACAGAGCGCAGCGAGGCATTTCTGCAGCAGAGCTTTCCCGACAGCCAAGTGATCAGAGTTGACCGCGACAGCACCAGACGCAAAGGTGCTATGCAGGCAGTGTTTGATAAGGTGAACAGTGGCGAACCCTGCATTCTTGTGGGCACCCAGATGCTGGCCAAAGGTCATCATTTTGCCAATGTTAGTCTGGTGGCTGTGCTGGATGCTGACAGCGGTCTGTTTAGCCCGGACTTTCGCGGCCACGAGCGCATGGGGCAGTTGCTGACCCAGGTCGCCGGGCGCAGCGGTCGCGGTGAGATCCGCGGCCAGGTATTTATTCAAACCCATCAGCCAGAGCATCCGCTGCTGGAGCTGCTGATGACCCATGGCTATGGAGACTTTGCCAGACAGCTACTAAGCCAGCGCCAGCTCAGCCAGCTACCGCCCTTCAGGCATATGGCCCTGATTCGCGCTGAATCAAATCGCCCCGATCAGGCAGAAAAATTTCTCCGCCTGGCCCGTCAGCTGGCGGAACAGCTCCGTGCACCCAGCCCTGACCTTGCCTATCTTGGACCCCTGCCAGCAATGATGGAAAAACGCGCCGGTCGCTTTCGCTATGTGCTGCAGATTGATGCTGAACAGCGCGCCGGGCTGCAGCACCTGATCGCCCAACTCGGGCCACAGCTGGAAAATCATCGAGACAGCCGACGACTGCGCTGGTCAATTGATATAGACCCCCAGGAACTATAACCGCAAAACAGACGACTTTATTTTGCCTAAAAGTTGTGATTTCACCTACAATCACGGCTGTACGCAGGACAGTGCAAAAAATCGTTCAAGGCAAAAATGACTCAAGGCTAACTATGGCTCAAGGCTATTCAAGAAAATCCGGCAATCCCTCGGGGCAGAAAAAACCAGTGCAACAAAGTTCATCCCTGGGGCCATTTCTCGCCGGTCTGGTAATAGGTGGCCTGGGCGTACAGTTTGGCCCAATGCTGTTGGAAAAAAACCCCGACAGCTCCATCAAACAATCAATTACAACTGCAGCCGAAGGTGCCAAAGCTCCAAGCCTGACCTTCACCTTTGATGATGTGTTTAAAACGTCAGAGGTCATTATCTCCAAGGACGAACTGGTGGTGGATAAAAAAGCTGCCCCGGACGAAGACTCCAACTATCTTTTGCAAATTGGCTCATTCCGAAGTAAAAGTGATGCAGAGAGCCTGCGGGGACAGGTGACATTGTTAAATCTGTCCGCCAATATCGAAACCTTTGTCAACAATTCAGGGGAACAGTGGCACCGGGTTCTGGTCGGGCCATTTGCCAACAGTTCAAAGAAGGCCTCTGCTCAAGCCCGGCTTGCGGAAAACCGTATCAACTCATTATTGATCCAGCGCAAAATTCAAAGATAAGCGTCGTATTCCATGGCTGTAACACGGCTGTCAAACTCCTGTTTTTCCATACGCTTGCTCAGGGAAAAATTGCGCTGTAGTTCTGTGCCGAGATATTCCCGGATAAAGGCCGACTGCTCAAACTGGGTAATTGCGTCATTCCAGAAATGGGGCAGTTCAGGGGCTATATCACCAGCATCCCCCTCCACTGCCGCCGGAGCCACCAGCTTGTTCTCAATACCGTAAAGGGCCCCGGCCAGCATAGTAGCGACGGTTAGATAGATATTGGCATCAGCACCCGCCACGCGGTGTTCAATGCGTCTGGCACTGTGATCACCCCCGGGGATGCGAATTGCTGTAGTGCGATTTTCAAAACCCCAGTTAGGTGCCAGTGGCGCATAGCAGCCCGGCACCATGCGCCGGTAAGAATTTATATTGGGAGCAAAAATAGCCATGCTGTCGGCCATGGTCGCCAGACAACCAGCCACAGCCTGATTAAGTAATTCCGAGCCCTGTTCTGTATTGTTGTCAAACAGATTATTGCCCTGATCATCCATCAGACTGAAGTGAACATGCATGCCATTGCCCACCTGCTCGGCAAATGGCTTGGCCATAAATGAGGCCAGCTTGTTGTGGTTGCGAGCCACATTGCGAATCGCCCGCTTAAGCATACTGCCCTGGTCACAGGCGCGCAGCGCACAGTCCTGATGGTACAGATTAATCTCAAACTGCGAAGGCCCAAACTCAGAGATAAGGCTATCCACTGGTAGGCCCTGCTTCTTTGCAGCGGCAGAAATGGCATCCAGCAATGGCGCAGTCTCGCGCATGGCATCAATACCATAGGTATGGCCGCCCATAGCGGGAGTGCCATCCAGTGCTTTCTGGCTGTGCTGGGGGACGCCAAATTTATCTCGATCCAGCTCCAGTAGATGAAACTCCATCTCGCTGGCTACCACTGGCGTCAGACCGAGCTTTTTAAAGCGCGCCAACACAGTTTCCAGCACCACTCTGCAGTCACCGAGATATTGATTGTCACCACTGAAGTCGCCCATGGAAACCACAATCTGGCCCGTCGGTCGCTCAGCCCAGGGCACTGGCGCCAGAGTTTCGGCATGGGGCATACAGACCCCATCTGTATCGCCAGTCTCGGCCACCAGCACCTCCAGATCACGACCCCAGCTATCCAGAGAACAGCTGCTCTGGGGCATTTTGTAACCGCCCTTAAAGAGCTTGTCAATCTGCTCACGGGGCAGCCATTTGCCGCGCTGGATACCATTGAGGTCATGGAGAATAACTTCGAAAATTTCAATCTCTGGATTGCTGTGCAAAAAAGCTTCTAGCTGCTGCGCCTGAATCATGATCGTTCCATTTTTTGACTGAGTGGCAATTATCGCACCTTACCCCTGAACTAGGCAGTACTCTATAGGGCTATGCTACCCCTAGAGGGTATTCCGACCATCGGCCCCGGGAATCTAGGTTTCCGCCAAATCTCCCAGTGCTGTTTTTAATGGCTGTAAATGGGCATCAAAATGCTTCCAGTATGCCAGGGCAGATTTATAGATTGGTTGGCGCACCTGTTCAGAACTAGCGGTATTCACTGCCCGCTCCGTCTCGTGAAAGCGCAGACATTGCTGCTCCATAGGCAGACCGCAATAGTCCAGCAGCTGTTGAACATTGTCCTCGAGATTATCCACCACATTTTCATAGTGCACAGAATAGATCTTGTGGGGAAAGACCTGCTGCCAATGAGCCATCAAACGATGGTAATCTCGGTAGTAACGGCCCAGATCCTCGAGGTCATAGGTAAAGTGCTGCCCCTCTGCCCACAGCTGTTTAAAACAGCCAAAACAGTTATCTATAGGGTTGCGCACTGTATTAATAATCTTGGCATTGGGCATGGCCAGCAGTATCAGACCGACATAGATAAAGTTGTTGGGCAGCTTGTCGATAAAAAATGGGGCCTCGGTCTGGCGATGACGCTGGGCCTGTTTCAAAAACTGCTCACCAATGGAATGCCAGTGCTGCCGGGTCAATTCAGCAGCACCCTGGGGATAGGCAGCCGAGGACATCTTGTTGGGTGGGCGATGAAGTCGATTGGCCAGCCAGCTGATATAGGGCAGTTCTCTGGTGCCTTCTACCTGGGAGTGGGAGGCCAGTATCTGTTCCTGCAATGTGGAGCCAGAGCGGGGTAAACCAAGAATGAAAACGGGAGACTGATCCTCAACCCCGGAACCCTGATTAGCCGCAATAAACTCAGGGCTAAACACCTCAATAATATTGTCCACCAGCGCAGAAAAATTATCCGCACTCCAGTTTACCAATGTCTTCTGTACAGTATTGCCCGCCTGATAACAGACAAAAGCCTCATTCCAGTCCTTGCGATGTTCATAGGCCTTGCCCAGAGCATAGTTAAAATAAACCCGGTTTTTATCGCTGAGGTCGTCCGCTGCCAGTGCTGCCTTAAAGCCGGCCACTTCATCATCGCTGAACCTGTAGGTTTTAAGATTCGACAATGACCAGGCCGCCTCGGCGTATTGTCCATCCAGTGCTATACAGCGCTGATAAATCTCGATGGCCTCCTGCTGCCGCCCCAGAGTTTTCAGCGCTGTGGCCTTTTGCGACAGTGCGGAAACCTTATCCGGGCTATTCGCCAACACCAGATCATATTGCTCCAGGGCGTCGGCAAAGCGATTGTCCTTGGAGTAAATATCTCCCAGCAACATTAGCGCCTCGGGCTTTTCGGCATCTATATTCAGCACATATTGTACAGCCTCTTCAGCCTCTACCAGCTGATCCTGGCGGGACAGCGCCGCCCCCAGCCGCAACCACCATTTTGACTGCTCGGGCATTTTTCGTATTAGCGATCTGGCCAGCTCTTCAGCCCAGCGGGCGCGACCTGTCTCCAGTGCCCGTTCTATCATCAGCTCTTTGGCACCTGCATTGTCCTCGTCCTCTGCCAATATTTTCTTGCACAGCTCCTCACAGGCAACCCAGTCTCCGGCTTTTGCCAGAGTCCCTGCCTCCATAACATTGTCTCTGGTTTTTTCGCGCTGGCGATTGACTGTCTCAATATCCGCCAACTGCTTTGCACTACCCCGGGTTTGCAAAAGCTTTTCCAGCAGCCTGCTCGGGCCCTTTAGTTTGCTGTCCAGCTGGATGGCCCGGCGCAGGGATTTTTCACAGGATTCATATTGCTCCAGAGCAAACTGCACCTTGCCCAGATCAGACCAGGCATGGGCAAAATCAGGGGCGATGGCGATAGCAGCTTCAAACCCGGCGGCCGCGGCATCCAGATCACCACGGCGCTCAGATACCTGTCCACGCAGGCGCAGGGTATTTACCTCCCGGGAATTAAGCGCCAGCAGACGCTCGCAAATCTGTTCACAGCGATCCAGATCGTTTTTGCGCAAGGCGTCCAGCGCTTGAAAAAACTGCTGTTGGGGATCCATAGTCTCAACCAGATAATTTTTGCTAGTCTACAAAAAAAGAGCCGACATTGTCGGCTCTTTTTCGGTTACAGCAATTTACCTTTTAACGCAGCGGCCTAGAACTTCCAGCCTATATCAACACCTACTCTGCGCGGCTCGGAGAAGCCAAAGTAATGGGCACCAATATTGCTCTCTGCACCGGCCACCCCTTTATAATGGAACTCATCGGTAAGGTTATTCACCCACAGAGTCACTGACCAGTCTTCGATGCTGTCGTAGCCAACGCGCAGGTTAGTAGTAGTAAAACCATCAGTCATCAGTGGGTCTTTATCAAAGGCACCAAAGGCAACACCCTCTTGCTGATGGAAGGTCTCCACGGTAAAGGCCAATTCGCCACTGTCCATTGGAACTGTGTAGGTAGCTACCAGAGCGCCGCTGAAGTCAATGGTTCCGGGGATCTGCGCACCTTTACAGTCCGCTGGATCACAGAAGCCTTCAGTTGGCTTGGTCAACTCGGTATCGGCCCAAGACAGTCCCAGATAGATATCCAGATTATCAGTGGGCAGAATGCGCATATCCAGCTCCACACCAGAACCTTCTGCATCGCCCACATTGGCCACACTGTAGCGCGAACCTACGTAGTATCCGGACTGCATGCCGTCAAACTCATAGCTGTAGATACTGGCATTGACCTGCATCTGACCATCCCAGAACTGGCCCTTTAAGCCCAGCTCAATATTGGCCACTTCTTCCTTATCGAAGTCCTCCGGGGTACCGCCGAGCTCAACTGCATCTTCGCCATCAATATCATCGATATCCACATCATCCGGGAACAGCACAAAGAAGGTATTAAAGCCACCGGCCTTGTAGCCCGTTGAGTAACTCAGGTAGGTGGAGACCTCATCGCTGAGCTGATAGTTCAATGCCGCACGGACTGATGTATTGGTCCACTGGTCATCGCCGCGGATAAAATCTGAAGAGAAAAACGGGAACGAGTACCACAGATAGTTGCGATCATCGCCGCCAAATTTCTGGCCAAAATCACGGTTATCTTCGGTGTAACGAGCACCCAGACTCAGATCCAGATCGTCCGCCAAACGCCAGGTAGCATCACCATAAACACCCCAGCCATCGTATTCTGCATCAATATCCACAGAGTCGTTGCGGGTGCCTACACCTGGTCCATAGCTTTCATAGCCGTTGTACTCGTAATAGGTGGCACAGTCAGTGACCTCGGAGGTGAAGTATTCCGCATCAAACTCATCACCATTTTCAGCAGCGTATCCAGCGGTATAGTAGGCACCATAGGTGACACACATGGTGTCTTCGTCATAGGTCTGATCAAAGCGGGTTTTAATATCTTCCTGGTACCAAGAAGCACCAACAAACCAGCTTACATCGTCAGTCTCTTTGTTGAGGCGAAATTCCTGACTCATGTAGTCCTGCTTCTGAGTCTGCCCATAATTAAAGATAAACTGATCTTCACCATCAAAATCTTCAAAGTATTTATAGTTGTGACCACGCAGGCCAGTAATAGATGTCAGGCTATAGTCGTCACCTAAATCAACCTCAACATTGAGAGTGGCACCCCAGATATTGCCTTTATCAATCAACCGGTCTGAGGCTACATCTGAACTGAACTCCCGCTCACCGGCGTCAGTGCTAAACCATGGCAAGCCAGTGTCATCCGCATCAAACACCTGATAGACAGTAGGTGGTCCCTGGCGATCTTCGTATTCCAGCATCAGGGTCGCTGCCACAGTATCGTTGTCGTAAGCCAGGGTATAACGGGCGGCCAGATTCTCTACCTCACCCACCTGCTTGCCATCATTGATATTGGTAACCCAGCCGTCTTTTTGCTGCATATGGATAGCGGTTCTACTGCTCCACTGATCATTGATCGGCATATTGATCACACCGGTAAACTCAGCGTAACCGTCTTCGCCCAGACCAATGTCCAATGAACCAGACTGCTCGTCTGTGGGCTTGGCCGTGGTAATTGAGATTGCGCCAGCTGAGGCATTACGACCAAACAATGTGCCCTGGGGACCTTTAACCACCTCTACAAGCTCAATATCAAAGAAGCTGGACAATGCTCCACCGGTGCGGCCCAGATAGATGCCATCCTGATAAACACCGATGGAAGGCTCTGCACCAACACCAAAGTCATTGGTACTGATGCCGCGAACATTCATCGAATCAAGGAAGGAATCATCTGTATCACCAGAGACACCAGGGGTTAACAGCGCCATCGCTTTGGCGTCAGAGATCTGCGCTTTTTCGATAAAACTGCCAGTAAATGCAGAAACGGAAATTGGCACATCCTGCAGTGACTGAGCACGCTTTTGCGTAGTCACTATCACTTCTTCAATCTGCGCCGCCGAGACAAGCCCGGCATTGAGGCTCGCTGCAGCCACTGCTGCAGAGAGTAATGTTTTACGTACTAGTCGGTCTGAATTCATAATTCCCCCAAAGAGTTTGGTTAAGAGAGTTTAATTGACAACAATATCCTAATTCATGGCTGCTATTTCTTGAATGCAACAGCTCCGGTACCACGGGATTCTATCCCTACTAAAAATAATTACCTACTTCTTTTTACAAGCTTTTCTAATTTCCTACCCAGAAATTGCACAACCCATTTGGGTACATGACTATGGGGGTTTTATATGTTGAGATAATCGCCAATAACGGCCTTGTAAAATATACCCTTTTTGGGTGGCATCAAAGAACAGCTGCCCCCAAACTTGCCAACCGCCAGGACTCAAAATGGACAACAGAACAACAGAACAGTGGCAACAGCTTGACAGCCAACGGCACCTGCACCCGTTCACTGATTTTAATGCCTACGCCAGCAAGCCCGGTCGAGTAATTAATCGCGCCGAGCATATTTATATATACGACACAGATGGCAATCAGCTGCTGGATGCTATGTCTGGCCTCTGGTGCTGCAGTCTGGGTTACAGTCAGCCAAAAATTGCTGAAGCGGTAAGCAAGCAGTTTCAGGAACTGCCCTACTACAATAATTTTTTCCAGTGCAGTAATGCACCAGCAGTAGAGCTTGCGGATCGTCTGGTACAGATGACCCCGGATCAGTTTACCCATGTATTCTTTACCGGTTCCGGCTCCGAGGCCAACGACACCAATATCCGTCTGGTGCGCCGCTACTGGGATCTGAAAGATCAGCCCAGCAAACGCATTATTCTGTCGCGCACCAATGCCTACCATGGCAGCACCATTGCCTCGGCCAGTCTGGGAGGCTTTGAATTTGTGCACAACCAATTTGAAACCCTGCCCTATATTCAGCATATTGCCGACCCCAACTGGTACTGCAATGGCGGCGAACTCAGTGCCGAAGAATTTGGTCTGCAGGCAGCCCGGGAGCTGGAAAAGCGCATTGATGAACTGGGTGCTGAAAATGTGGCTGCCTTTATCGCCGAGCCGATTCAGGGTGCCGGTGGTGTCATCGTGCCACCAGACAGCTACTGGCCAGAGGTTAGCCGCATTCTTAAAGAGCGGGATATACTGTTTATCAGTGACGAAGTTATCTGCGGGTTTGGTCGCACCGGCAACCTGTTTGGCTGCCAGACCTTTGGCACAGAACCAGACCTGATGACCTTTGCCAAAGCCGTCACCAATGGCTTCCAGCCCCTGGGCGGTGTGATGGTCAGCGATAAGGTAGCTCGTGTAGTCACCGGCTCTGGCGGTGAATTTGGCCATGGTTTTACCTATTCCGGTCACCCTATAGCCTGCTCGGCAGCGCTGGCGACACTGGATATTATCGACAGCGAAAACATGGTCGACCATGTTGCCAATGATATGGCTCCCTACCTGCAAAGCAAGTGGCAAGCACTGGCAGAGCATCCAATTGTGGGACATGTGCGCGGCATCGGCATGCTCGGCTCCATTGAGCTGGTGCGCAATAAAGAAACCAAAGAGCGACTGGAACCAGAGCAAAAAGCCGGTGGTATCTGTCGTGAATTCTGCATCAGTAATAATTTGGTGATGCGTGCGGTGGGCGACTCAATGATTATTTCGCCACCATTTGTCAGCAGCCATGCAGAAATTGATCTATTGATCGAACGTGCGACCAGTGCGCTGGACTCCACAGCGCACCATTATCAAGTAAAGGGTTCTTAACATGGCCGGTGATTGGGCAAAATTTAACTGGCAGGATCCATTTAATCTGGATGACCAACTCAGTGATGAGGAGCGGCTAGTGCGGGATACCGCAGCCAGCTATGCACAGGAACATCTAGCGCCCAGGGTGCGTGATGCGTTTAGAAATGAAGCCACAGACCGAGCGATCTTTAATGAGATGGGTGAACTCGGCCTGCTGGGCCCCACTATTGAGGGCTATGGCTGCTCAGGGGTCAACTATGTCTGCTATGGCCTGGTGGCCAGAGAGGTAGAGCGTGTCGACTCCGGTTATCGCTCAATGATGAGCGTACAGTCCAGCTTGGTGATGTACCCCATCTATACCTATGGCACAGAGCAGCAGCGCGAGAAATATCTACCCAAACTAGCCAATGGAGACTGGGTTGGCTGTTTTGGTCTGACCGAGCCAGATGCTGGCTCAGATCCCGGCGGCATGAAAACCCGCGCCAAAACTGTGGATGGTGGCTATCTGCTGTCTGGCAGCAAAATGTGGATCAGCAACTCACCCATTGCCGACGTATTTGTGGTCTGGGCTAAAACCGATGATGGGGTTATCCGGGGCTTTATTCTGGATAAAGGCATGAAAGGCCTGTCTGCCCCCAAAATTGAAGGCAAGCTGGCACTTCGCGCCTCTATTACCGGCGAGATTGTGATGGACGAAGTATTTGTTCCCGAAGATCAGCTAATGCCCAATGTACAGGGTCTCAAAGGCCCCTTTGGCTGTCTTAACTCAGCTCGCTACGGTATTAGCTGGGGTGCCATGGGCGCCGCCGAAGACTGCTGGCATGCGGCTCGCCAATACTGCATGGACCGCATTCAGTTTAATCGCCCTCTGGCTGCTACTCAGCTAATCCAGATGAAGCTGGCCAATATGCAAACCGAGATCAGTCTCGGGTTGCAGGGTTCTCTGCGTGCCGGTCGCCTTAAAGATCAGGGCCAACTTGCACCTGAGCTAATCAGTCTGATGAAGCGCAATAACTGCAGCAAAGCGCTGGATATCGCCAGAATGGCTAGGGATATGCACGGTGGCAATGGTATCTCTGATGAATATCCGGTAATGCGTCATATGCTCAATCTCGAAGTGGTCAATACCTATGAGGGGACTGCCGATGTCCATGCCCTGATTCTGGGGCGTGCGCAAACCGGTATCCCCGCTTTCGGTTAAATCAAATGTCTGGGCCATTAACTGGTTTTAAAGTACTGGATATGAGCCGCATTCTGGCGGGCCCTTGGGCCGGTCAGATGCTCGCTGATCTGGGTGCCGAAGTGATCAAGATTGAGCGCCCCGGTCCTGGTGATGACACCAGACATTGGGGACCTCCCTACCTGAGGGACAAAGACGGTAAAGACTCTGATGACGCAGCCTATTTCTTTTGCGCTAATCGCGGCAAACAGTCAGTAACTGTCGATATTACCCAACCTGAGGGGCAGGAGATTATTCGCCAGCTGGCCAGCCAGTGCGATGCCTTAATCGAAAACTACAAAGTGGGCGGGCTGGCAAAATATGGCCTGGATTACCCCAGCCTGCAGCAACTCAACCCCCAGCTGGTGTACTGCTCAATTACCGGTTTTGGCCAGACCGGACCCTATGCCGGGCGGCCGGGATATGATTTTTTAATTCAGGGTATGGCAGGACTGATGAGCCTTACCGGCGAGCCGGATAGCCAGGGGGGAAGCCCGGTAAAAGTAGGGGTAGCAGTCACTGATTTATTGACCGGACTCTATGCCGCCAATGCTATTCAGGGTGCCCTGCTCGAGCGCAACCAATCTGGCCTTGGGCAGTATATTGATCTGGCACTGCTGGATGTTCAGGTGGCTGCGCTGGCAAATCAAGCCAGCAACTATCTTATCGGCGGAGAAATCCCCCAGCGCCTGGGCAATGCACATCCCAATATAGTCCCCTATCAGGCCTTTTCTACTGCTGACGGTCATATTATTTTGGCGGTGGGTAATCAGGGGCAATTTGAGCGCCTGTGTCAGATATTAGGCAAACCAGACTGGCTTAAGGATCAACGCTATCACAGCAACTCAGCTAGGGTAGAAAATCGCCAGCAGCTGTGCACCCAGATCAGTCAGCTGCTGGAGAAGCGCAGCAGTGAAGATTGGCTGGCGGCATTTGAGCAGCAGCAAATCCCCTGCGGGCCTATCAATACTCTTGAACAGGTGTTTAACGACCCTCAAGTGCTGGCGCGAAATATGCTGGTCAATATCGAAGAGCGGCGCAGCGGCGAATTAACCTTGGCTGCTAACCCCATTAATTATAGTCGCTCTCAAATCAATTATTCAGTGCCGCCACCTGAATTGGGTAGCAGCACTGAATCAATACTGAGTAATTATCTTGAGTACTCGGCGATGGATATCGCCGAGTTGCGGGGTAGGTCTATTATCTAGCTCAGGGCTGTTCCATTATGTGGCTCAAGGCTGTTCTATTATCTGGCTCAGGGCTGTTCCATTATCTGGCTCAGGGCTGTCTATTATCTGGCTCAGGGCTGTTCCATTATCTGGCTTAGGGCTGTTCCATTATCTGGCTTAGGACTACTCCACCATGCGCATAACTGGCGTGGGGAAACCATTAAAATCACAGGCACAGGTGGTGCAGTAGGCACCCAGATTGGGCATATAAATAAAGTCGCCCGTGGCACTGTTAACTGGCAGTGAGTGAGGGCCCATTACATCAATGGAATCACAGGTCGGCCCAGCCATAGTCCAGAGCCCAGGCTCACCGGTGCGCTCACTGACCAGGCTCAGGGGAAAATCCATGGTCAGTTCCATCAATCCACCATAGACACCTGTGTCCAGATAGATCCAGCGCGCTTCATCGCGGGTAGCAATACCCACCACCTGAGACACTAGACAGCCAGCGGACCCCACCAGATAGCGCCCCGGCTCTGCCATCACCTGAATAGACCCAGGAATTGATTCCAGCTCGCGATTAATGGCTTCGCCAATCTGCTCAATACTGGGTTCATCGCCGGTAAATTGCAGCGGGTAACCACCGCCTATATTGAGTAGCTCCGGCGTAAAGCCATGGCTGCTCAGCTGAGTAAAAATTTGTTTTGCCGCGCGAATGCCCGCCACCCAATTATTAATATTGCTGCACTGGGAACCCACATGAAACGTCACCCCGCATAGCTGCATACTGTGCTGTTTGGTCGCCTCCATAATTGCCTCAACAGCAGCAGGCCCAGCACCAAATTTGCCAGCCAGTGGCCAGCTTGAACCCTCGTTACTCACAGTAATGCGCAGATACAGCTTGGCATCGGGTTTAATCATGGCGATTTTTTCAACTTCTTCCGGCGTATCCACGCAGTACCAGAGCAGCCCATTATTGGCCGCATGTTTGATAGCAGCGGGAGATTTAATCGGGTTGGAGTAAAAAACCGTCTCCATATTCACACCCAACTCAATCATAGCGTCCAACTCAGCGATAGAAGCTATTTCAAAGCAAGTGCCTTCCTGCTTAAAAGTCTGCAAAATTTCTGCATCCGGGTTGGCCTTAACCGCAAAATGGGGACGTACTCTGGGCATAGCCGACATGAAGCGGCGAGCGTTGGCGCGCAGGCGCTGCTTTGATACCACCAGCACCGGGCGGTGGTAGTTGTCTGTATGTTCAGCACTGAAAGCGATCTGTTCACGGACGTCATTTTCGACCTGCTGCCGAGACATAATTTGGTTGTTACTATCCTGCTTAATCGCAGTAGCCTGGGTCATATCACACCTGTTATAAGAATTTTCAATGAGGCAATGTTAGATACCTAAGCTGTCACTTTGTATTGCCAAACCTTGTAATTTGTTTAATATTACTTGTCACTTTGTAATATAAAGCGACATATTGATATGAAAAATGAATCAGAGCTTCTTCGACTACTACAGGAAAACAGCAGGCGTACCATCTCCGACCTGGCCAATGAACTGGGACTCAGTCGCGCCACAGTGCAACAAACCATGGATCGCCTTGAGCGCAAAGGTGTGATTCAGGGTTATACCATCAAGATTAACCCCCATTACCAACAACAGCAGGTCAGTGCCTACATTATGATTTCGGTGATACCAAAAAAAACCACAGATATTGTTCGCCAGATACAGAAACACCCGGAGCTGGATATGCTCTGTACCATAAGTGGCCAGTATGACCTTATTGCCAAGGTCACAGAGGCCACCACAGAAGCTCTGGACAGTATCATTGATGGCATCGCCACCCTTGATGGGGTAGAAAAGACCCTGAGCCATATTGTTCTGTCCAGAAAGGTAGATAGATAACCCAGAGACTGGTACCTTATCGGTCACAAAAATAATTAATCTAATAAAAACCGACCCCATCTATGAGTACTTCAGTGAGTAATACAGTCACCAAACCCAGCCTGCTCGACGCCCTTATTCCCGTTGTTGTTTTGATCGCCATGTTGGCCGCTGCCGTCTATGCGTTTGGCCTGGATTCCTTTGGCCCCAACCAGGTTGCCCTGATTATGGCCGCGGCAGTTGCCGCCTTGATCGGCATCAAAAATGGCATTAGCTGGGCCGAGATTGAACGGGGCATGATTGACACTATCAGTGTGTCATTGCAGTCGATTCTGATTCTGCTAATGGTGGGTTCATTGATTGGCAGCTGGATACTCTCCGGGACAGTGCCAAGCATGATCTACTACGGCGTTGAACTTATGTCACCGGACTACTTCTACCTTACCGCCTGTCTAGTCTGTGCCCTGCTGGGCTTTAGTATTGGCAGCTCCTGGACTGTCGCAGGCACTCTGGGCATTGGCCTGATGGGTATTGCAGCAGCCCTTGATCTATCTCTGGCTGTCAGTGCAGGTGCCATTATTTCCGGCGCCTATTTTGGCGACAAAATGTCACCATTATCCGAAACCACCAACCTCGCCGCCGCGGTCACCAGCAACAATCTGTTTGACCATATTCAACATATGCTGTGGACTACCATCCCGGCATTTGTGATTACCCTGGTTATGTTCTTTGTATTGGGTATTGGCAGCAGCTCCAATGTGGTGATCGACGATATCGAAGTATTGCAGGCAGCCATGCAAGATACATTTACCATTAATCCCCTGATGCTGGTGCCACTGCTGCTATTGCTGACCATGGCAGTGAGAAAACTTCCAGCCCTGTCAACATTGATCTGCGGCACGCTAGTGGGCTGTCTGTTTGCCGTAATCTTTCAGTGGGATGTAGTAATTGCCCTGGCTGGAGATACCAGTCTGGTTGCAGGGGCCGCAATCTTTAAAGGCCTTTTCACCTCCATGTTTCTCGGTTACAACTCTGTCACAGGCAATGAGGCACTGGATGCCCTGTTATCCAAAGGCGGTATGAGCAATATGCTGACCACTGTCGGGCTGGTGATCAATGCCATGGCCTTTGGTGGCGCCATGGCCAGAACCGGCCTGCTTGAGCGACTGTTAGAGGCCTCCCTCAGCCGAGTGAAAACTGCAGGCGGGCTTATTTCTGCCACTGTGGGCACCTGTATAGGTACCAATATTCTCGCCGCCGACCAGTATCTGGCGGTGGTGATTCCCGGGCAGATGTTTAATAAATCCTATGAAGAGCGCAATCTCAGCACCATTAATCTGGCCCGAACCATTGAAGACTCAGGCACCTTGACCTCGGCACTGGTGCCTTGGAATACCTGCGGTGCCTATATGTCTGCCACATTAGGGGTGAGCACCTTCCTCTATGCACCATTTGCCTTTTTTAATATCCTCTGTCCGATTATTGCCATTATTTATGGCTATTCACAGATTGCCCTGACTAAACTAGAACAAAGCTAGAGCAACCAGCCACCGCAGCTGCATAATCAGGACTGGCAATGGCGAGAATTACAGCACTTATTATCACCGCTTGCCTCTGGGCCACAGTCCAAGCATCTCAGACTCAGACAGAGCCCAAGATAGAAAAGCAGCAATTTGATGGCCAGCGCGCTATGGCGCATATTGCCCAGCAGTTGGTCCATGGGTCCAGAGAACCGGCTAATATCCAAGCCCGGCAGCATACCCTCAACTATATCCAACAGGTGCTGCAGCCGCTGAGCTACAGTATCAGGCGCCAAACATTCCAAGCCTACGGCCTGCAGGGCACCAATATCTGGGCCAGTATCAAAGGCGAGAGCTCAGACAATAAAAAAGATCGGCGGCAAATTATGCTCGGCGCCCACTGGGACAGCCGCTCACAGGCGGATCGTGATGCAGATCCAAAGCTGCGCAATCATCCGGTAATGGGTGCCAACGACGGAGCCTCAGGCGTTGCAGTACTGCTGGAAATGGCCAGAGTTCTGGCGGCACAGCCACCAGCAGTGACTGTCGATCTGGTGTTTTTTGACCTGGAAGATATGGGCGATATAGGCAAGCGCCCTTACTCCATCGGTGCCAGCCAGTTTATTATTCGCAACCCAGACTACAGACCCAACGCCGGTGTTATTGTCGATATGGTCTGCGACAAAAACCTGCGCATTCCCCGGGAGCGGCATTCCCAAAGCCGTGCCCCTGAGCTAATGGACCGACTGTGGACGATTGCTCGTCAGCAGCGGGCCAGGGGGTTTATAGATCGCACAGGTAGCTTCATCAACGATGACCATGTACCATTTTTGGATGCGGGCATAAATGTGGTCGATCTGATTCAGTACCCTTTTCCAGATTACTGGCACAGCACTGCAGACAGCATCGACAAATGCAGCGCCGAGAGCCTGCAGCAGGTGGGCAATGTACTCAGTGAATTTATAGCCACTTATTAACAGTCATAAAGTTTAACAGGCACATAGCGCGAGAATAATAATGACAAAGCACAGCTCAGTAATCGGCACCATCATTCTGCTTGCAGCCATATCAACCCAAGCCAGCGCAGACAGCCTGCTGCAATCCATTCAACAGGACTACAGGGATCGGCTGGGAGATATGTTTAAAGATTTCCACGCCAACCCAGAGCTGAGTACCGCAGAGCACAGAACCGCAAAGAAACTGGCCGATGCACTGGAGAGCACTGGCTTTAAGGTGACCGAAGGCGTGGGTGGCACCGGCGTAGTCGCCGTGCTTAAAAACGGCACCGGACCCTTGGTCATGATGCGTGGGGATATGGATGGCCTGCCATTAAAAGAAAAATCCGGGCTGGCCTATGCCTCCACAGTGACCCAAAAAGATCCCATAAGCGGCAAAGTAGCACCAGTTATGCATGCCTGCGGCCATGATGTGCATATCACCAGCCTGATAGGTATTGCCAAACAGATGGCCGAGCGACGGGATAGCTGGTCTGGCACATTGATGCTGATCGGCCAGCCCGCAGAAGAACGCATAATGGGCGCCAGATTAATGATGGAAGACAATCTGTGGCAGCGTTTTGGGCAACCGGACTATGCCCTGGCATTCCATGTTGCAGCCTCCATGCCCTCTGGTTTAATCAATGTGCAAGAAGGTAGCCCCATGGCGGGCTCCGACAGTGTGGATATTATTATCCATGGGGTCGGTGCCCATGGCGCTTCACCACATGCCGGCAAAGATCCCATCGTACTTGGCAGCCAGATCGTGCTGGCTCTGCAGACATTGGTGTCCCGGGAGCTAGCACCGCGACAGCCAGGAGTAGTCACCGTGGGTTCATTTCACAGTGGCAGCAAGCACAATATAATTTCCGATAAAGCCCTGCTGCAGCTGACCGTGCGCAATACCAATCTGGAAACCCGGGAGCTGCTACTCACAGGTATAAAACGTATCGCAGAAAACCTCGGCCGCGCCGCAGGTCTGCCGGAAGATAAGCTGCCAGAGGTGATCTACAGCCAGGAATCAACACCACCCACGGTGAACAACGGCCCAATGGTTAAACGGCTCAGCGCCCTGTGGCAGAACAAGCTCGGCCAGCAGAGGGTATTGTCTATTGGTTCTCAGGGCATGGGCGCGGAAGATTTCCCGTTTTTTACCACAGATCCAGCTATACCCAGCGTCTATTTCGCCGTGGGCGGCACCAGTCTGGCAGATATTGAAGCAGCGGCGCGGGGCACTGGACCAACAATTGCCTCACATCACAGCCCGCTGTTTAAGATAGAACCGGAACCGGCAGTGGTTACCGGCGTCCATGCCACAGTGCTGGCCCTGCTAGATTTGATGCCAGTGGCCGACTAACCGCAGCAGTTACCCGGCAACTGAAAACTAAAGCACTGCCTTAAGAGAATTAAGGCAGAAATCGACATTTTTCTGTGTGCTGGCATGACCCATCAGGCCAATGCGCCAGACCCTGCCCGCCAAGGCACCCAGACCAGCACCAATTTCAAGGTCAAACTCGTTTAACAGGCGGGTTCGCACCCCGGCGTCATCGACACCATCGGGAATATACACAGTATTTAACTGGGGCAGACGATCCTGCTCAGATACCAAAAATCCAATACCCATCTGCTCCAACCCCTGGCGCAGCGCCATATGGTTGTGCTGATGGCGGACCCAGGAATTCTCCAGCCCCTCCTCCTGAACCATAACCAATGACTCATGCAGGCCATACAAACAGTTGACCGGTGCAGTGTGATGATAGGCGCGCTTGCCCTCACCGCCCCAGTAACCCATCACCAGATTCAGATCCAGAAACCAGCTCTGTACACGGCTTTTGCGATTGCGGATTTTTTCAGCAGCGCGCTCATTAAAGCTGACCGGTGAAAGCCCCGGAGGCGCCGACAGGCATTTCTGCGAACCAGAGTAAATAGCATCAATATCCCATTCATCAACTTTCAGTGGCGTACCGGCAAGGCTGGTCACTGCATCAACAATCGTCAGGCAGTTATATTTGTGGGCCAGCTCAACCAATGTTTTGGCGTCAGACTGGACACCAGTGGAAGTCTCGGCATGGACAAAGGCCACCAGCCCAGCATCCGGATGGGCTTTCAGGGCATCCTCAAGTTTCTCGGGATCAACAGCAGAACCCCAGCTATCCTCAACCATAATGGCGGTGGCACCGCAGCGCTCGACATTTTCCTTCATGCGGCCACCAAAAACCCCATTCTGACAGACAATGACTTTGTCGCCACATTCCACCAGATTGGCGAAACAGCATTCCATACCGGCAGAGCCGGGAGCAGACACAGCAAAGGTCAGCTCATTTTTGGTTTGGAAAACATATTGCAGCAGCGCTTTTACCTCATCCATCATCCCTATAAAGCTGGGATCCAAATGCCCCACAGTAGGTCGGGCCATAGCATGAAGTACGCGCTCACTTACATCGGAAGGCCCGGGGCCCATCAATACACGTTGCGGCGGCTGGAATGAGGTAATGGTCATAGTTGTTTCCCAATTAGTTGGTTTTATGCATCGGCCACAATACCTGAGCTCTTTAACCCAGCAATATGGTCCGCACCCAAACCCAGGCTCTGCAGCACTTCATCAGTGTGGGATCCCACCGCGGGGCCAGGCCATTCAGTGCCGCCCGGAGTCCCCTCCAGCTTGGGTAGCATGGCGGGAATTTTGAGGGATTCACCATTAATTTCAACCGCCTCAAATAATTCCCGGTATTTGAAATGCGCATCTTCCATCATATCCGCAACATTGTAGACCGGCCCGCAGGGCACCCGATGTTCATCGAGAATAGCCATAGCATCAGCCAGACTGCGGGCTGCACACCAGTTGGCCAGCACCAGATCAATATCTGCCTCATGAATCACCCGGTCAGCATTGCTAGTGTATTTTCTGTCAGTGGACATATCCTCTCGCCCTACCGCCACCATCAGGCGGGCAAAGATCGAATCACCATTGCCGCCGATCACCAAAAATTTATCATCCGCGCACTTGTACGTATTGGTCGGCACAATCCCGGTCACCGTCGTGCCCGATGGTTCGCGAATTACACCGGCGCCATCATATTCAGGCACCACTGCCTCCAGCAGATTAAACATGGACTCATACAGAGCCACATCCACAACCTGCCCTCCCTCCTTACTGTCTTTAACCGCCTCATCTCTAGAGCGCAGCGCCATCAATATGCCAATCACCGCATGCAGGCCAGACACAGTGTCGCCAATACTGAGATTGGGACGCACCGGGGCTTCACCAGGGTAGCCATTGACATAACGGAAGCCGCTAATGGCCTCACAGGCGGAGGCAAAGCCAGGTTTTTTTGCATAGGGGCCAGTCTGGCCATAGCCAGAAATACGCGCATAGATAAGGTTGGGGTTGTCCTTGCGCAGGCTTCCAGGGTCCAGACCCCAGTCCTCGAGCACACCGGGGCGAAAGTTTTCCACCACAATATCAGCGCTTTTAAGTAACTCCCGCACTAGATCGCGTCCCTGTTCTGTCTTCAGGTCCAATGAGATGCATTTTTTGTTGCGGCCCAGACTGCGCCACCACAGCGATGTGCCATCTTTCACCTGACGCCAGTTGCGAATCGGATCGCCCCCTGGAGGTTCCACCTTGATCACCTCAGCGCCAAAGTAACCCAGCATGCAGCCGGCAAACGGCCCAGCCAACAACTGTCCGAGCTCAATAACTCGCAATCCCTGTAATGGTTTATTCATATTATTGGATCCATTAAACAAAAAAACGAAGGCGATTCTAACAGCCAAAAGTGTAGACTAAGGCCACAAATAAAATAAAAACCATAAATTAATGAGTTAATCAGGCAGTTTTGCAGTCAAACAACCCAATGATCGCCAATAAAAACAAAAATATACGATTCAATGTTCTGGCCACGGAACCGGCTTATAACTGACTACTCTAAAATCAGAGTGAATCTAGGACCTGGTTATGCCCAGTAAAGAAATTATGGCCAAAATGTTTTCAGCCTATAAATACAGTCTGGTTTCCATCAGCCTGTCTTCAATAATGCTTTTGTCCGCAGCCACTGTCCAGAGTCAAACCATCGAAGAACAGCAACCGGTTTCCGACCCTGTCAGGGATTATATGAACGCCATTGATAATGTAGAAGCAGAGCACAGCGCCTACTCCACCGAGCTATCTGATCTCTATTTAGGCCTAGGAAAGTCACTTTATTCCAGGCAAGAGTACGAAAAAGCCCGCCAGGCATTCCAGCGCGGCATGCAAATTCAGCGCGTTAACTACGGGCTCAACAGCCTGTCCCAGGGTCCCTACCTGCTTTCTATAGCAGATGCCGAGAGCTTTCTGGGCAACTGGGATGAGTCTCAGGAAGCGCTGGAAAACCTCTACAGCATCAATCAGCAAGCCTATGGCGCCAATGATGTGCGTATGCTGCCAGTACTGGATCAGATGCTGGACTGGTACTTGGACAGCTATGACGAGCGCACGCCCAAGGGTGGCTACGCTAATCTGGTTATTTCCGAGCGTATCGCCACCAGAATGTACAGCATTCTGGAAAAGGAGCTGCCACTGGACGACCCAGAGGCGCCAGAGCGTTTCCGTCGCATTGGTTACCTACAGTATTTTATCGCCAATCATATCAAGCAGCACGGTGAGCCCTCAGAGTCAGGAGTAACATTCTCAACCGGCGGCAGCGCCTCACGCAGCGAAGCCAGCACCTCACACATGCACTTTCGGCGGGGCAAACTGGCCCTGGAAAAAGTCGTAGCAGCCACTGCCCAACAGGAAAATAGTAGCCCTGAGGATCAGGCAAAAGCCGTGGCCGAACTGGGAGACTGGTATCTGGTCTTTGGCCAGCGCTTCTCTGCGGCACAGGCCTACCAACTGGCCTATGATGCATTAGAAACAGCAGAGCAGCCTGAGCAGATCAGGGCTGAATTATTTGATCAACCGAGAAAAATTAATTTCTCCATGGTTAGAGGCAGTGCCAGCGACCCAGCACTAGAACAGATGGAAGTCCGAATGACTGTATCCGCTTACGGCGTTCCCCAGGGTATAGAGGTTGATGAAAATACAGAAATATCAAAACCTCAGCTGCAGGCGCTGCGCCGCAATGTCAGCAATATGAGATTTAGGCCAAGGTTACAAAATGGTATCGCCGAAGACGCACCTTACAAATCCCTGTATGCCGTGCCCGCGCCCAAGAGCTAATGAGAACTTTATGACTGACCATATTAAACCAACCTCTGCAGGCCCAGTACTTAGAATGGCCAGCGCCATTGCTCTCAGTCTGGTGCTAGGTGCCTGCCAGATGCCCTCCTATTCACCCCCATCCGGTTCATCAAGCCCGTCGAATCCATCCAGCTCCGGCGGTGGCTCCTCTGGCGGCTCAACCTCAAGCCCAAGCGGCAGCAGTGGCGGCAGCGCTGGCGGCATGCCCTCTCCCGGTGGGAGTCAAGGTGCTGATAGCGGGAGTAGTGGTGCCGACAGCGGGAATAGTGGTGCCGATAGCGGGGATAAAGGCCCAGACAGCGGCAGCCAAACTGGTGATAGCAGCAGTACTGTTTCAGAGAGCGGATCAGCCGGAGACTCCCTGGAAGATTTAGATCAGGCCCTGGACGAATCCCTCGAAGGCTTTGATGATAATGTTGGCGGTCAGGGTTCAGACAGCGCAGAGATTGATATCCTCAGCCCAACCGGCGGCGGTGGTGGCGTTCAGAGCGATAGTGAGGCACCATTATTCGAAGAGGCCGACGCGATGGCAGAGGCCAATGCAGAGATCGAGAACCGCGCTGCCGAAGGGCCCGGTGCAGATAGTGCCGATAGCGCCGGCACAGATGGTGCTCCCGAGGGCCAAGATCAGGTAGGAGAAGGGTCCCCAGGCACAGCAGATAACGACTTAATCCCTATACCAGAAGATATAGATGATGGTCAGGGAGATGATATTGTACTGCGGCAGATACGCGATGCCGCCATGAAAGAGAAGGATCCCGTACTGCGGGAAAAACTATGGGATGAATACCGACGTATCAAGAATCAATAGGACAGATTAAAACAGGGAAAATAATGGATATCCAAGCGATAAAACAGCCGCGTCTTTTGCCAGAGCTATTTTCGCCAGTGCTACTGGTGATATGTACCCTCGCAATGGCCCTGCTTGCCCCGGCAGCACTGGCCGCGACGGATAAAATCACCTCATCCACGGCACTGGTTTTAAACACTCCCAACCAGCCAATCCCAGAGGCTGCCCTGCTGGATGTGGGCATATCCACCTTAAATGACGGACTCTACCTCACCGATGAAAACGACACAGTGTTTCCAGAGGTACGTTTTGCCGAAGCCATCTATTTCTCCAACCAACTCGCCAAAGTCATGGAAAAGAGCGGAGCCTGGGGCGCTATTCGCGTTACCCCCAACTCAGACGTGGTTATGGACCTGTATATCTCCGGCACCATTCTGCAGTCCGACGGTGAAACCATGGACCTGCAAATAGACGCTAAAGACAGCAGCGGCAAAAAATGGCTGAGCAAGAGATACAAACAGACCACCGGCAAATATGCCTATGACCGCCGCCTAAAGAGCCTCGGCGACCCATTCCAGAACCTGTTTGTGCGCATTGCCAACGATCTGCTCAAATATCGTGAAAAAATCAGCCCGCAGCGCGCCGCAGAACTGCGCACAATCTCAGAACTGCGCTTTGCCAAATCATTCTCCCCCGAAGCCTTCGATAGCTACATCAGTGAAAAGCGCGATGGCACACTGGTGATCAACAAACTGCCCGCAGAAAATGACCGTATTCTGATGCGAGTGCGCAAGATCCGAGATCGCGACTACCTCTATATAGATACCATGCAGGACTACTACGATGGTTTCTCCCAGCAGATGCATATTGCCTACCAGGATTTTCGTCGCACCTCCTACGACTCTGTGGTCAAGGCCCGGCAGTTAAATAAACAGGGAAATCGCCGCATAATCGCCGGTATAGGCGCCATACTGGCCGGTATTTATGGCCGCACTGAAGCAGATACCAGAATAGTCAGCGACGCCAGCACAGCGACCGCCGCCACTGGTGGCTTTATACTCAAATCCGGTCTTGAGAAGAAACAGGAAGCTGCTGCCTACAATGAATCTATCGCCGAAATGGGCTCCTCTCTTGAAGCAGAAATCGCCCCACAGGTGATCGAACTGGAAGACCGCACCGTTACCCTGACCGGCACAGTCCAGGCGCAATACCAGCAGTGGCAAACATTACTGCAAAAAATTTACAAGCAAGAACGAGGTGCCCTCTAACCATGCCTGACGCTGGCCCACTGCCCGATCGCCAGAAGCTAATTATTGGCGGCCTGCTAGCTCTGGTTGCCGCAGTGGTTTTACTGCTGCCCAATCTAGTGACCGAACCCTGGATTGTCGGCCCGGACAACGCAGCAGCGCCAGCCATACCGATTACCAGCGTCAGCCCGTCCACCGCCGCAGAGAAAACCCAATACCGCCAGAACTCACAAAAACTACTGGCAGAAATTATTATGCTCCGCGATGGGCTAACCAGTCAGTCCATCGAACAATGGGCCGACTTTGAATTCGGCAACGCCCTGTCCCTGATATCAATGGGAGATGAGCAATATGGCTATGGCAACTACAGAGAATCACTGGCCAGTTTTAACCAGGCACTAGAGCAACTGAAAACCCTGCAAATCCTGGGCGAAGAAAAATATCTGCAGGCTCTGATAACAGGTACCAGCGCCATCGAAAACGCCGCCATCGGCGACCCTGCGATTGCCAGCGCAGCAGCTTCACTGGCCATGGCCATTGATCCCAGCGACAGCAGATCCATTGAATTAAACCAGCGGGCCACCGCACTTCCCCAGCTGATAGAAGCTCTGCAAAATGCCGAACAACAGCTGGCAATCAAGCAGCTAAAAAAAGCCAACAGCTACTACCAGCAAGCCGTGGCTATTGATGGCAAACATAAAAAAGCTGCCGACGGCCTGGCTGCAGCCCAGCGGGCAATTACCGAACAACGCTTTCGCCGGGCCATGAGTCGCGGCTTTGCAGCTCTAGAGCAAAATCGCTTCCCCCAGGCCACCGACGCCTTTAATCAGGCCGGCAAGATCTACCCGGGGCGACAGGCTGTTATTCAAGCCCTGTCACAGGTGGAAACCCAACAGTCCCAGCTACTGGTCAGCCAGCAAATGCAGCGAGCCGCCGACCTTGAGCAGCAAGAACAATGGCAGCAAGCCCTGAGCATCTATCAGTCGCTGCTACAGACCGACCCCTCATTAACCCAGGCCAAGGTTAAAACCATACCGGTAGCGGTGCGCGCAACATTGCACAGCCAGTTACAGGCCGCCCTTGCCGACCCCTTAAAATTATCCAACGCCAACGCCTACCAAAAAGGCCAGCGTCTGCTGAAAGATGCCATAGGCATAGCCAACCCAGGGCCAGTGCTAAGCCAGCAGGTTGCAAATCTGGACAAATATCTGCGTCAATCAACTATCCCGGTGCCAGTGGTACTGCAGTCCGACAGCCTTACCGAGGTCACCCTGTTCCGGGTCGCCAAACTGGGGACATTCGAGCAGACCTCAGTACAATTAAAACCAGGTCGCTACATAGCAGCAGGTTCCAGAACCGGCTACCGGGATGTGCGTGTGGAATTCACCATTACTGGCGAACCCATGGAGGAGCCAATTCTGGTTAGTTGCAATGAAGCGATCTAGCCAAGACAGCTAATTGCAAACGAATAGTCAAACATGGAGTCAAAAAAATACAGGGAACAGCCGAGTAATGCATATACTTACTACAGAAAGAACTCAGCTGATAATTAGATAAAAAATCGAATCAGAAAAACTATGCCTGAAAACAACAATAACCAGCGGCTATCTGCCACCGATTTTACGCCCATGGACAGCGAGGCCGGAAAACGACAATTACCCCTCTCCCCCGGGCTGATCGCGCTGCTGGTTCTCGCCACCATGGCGCTGGCCATCATGCTGTATCTGTTCGCCGCCCGGGCAGTGATCTTTCAGTCCGACCCGGACAATGCGCAGATAGATATCGACGGGCTGTCTTTTAATATAGGTGACAACTATCTGTTGCTGACGGGTGATTACCGGATTACCGCCAGCGCGCCCGGTTACTACCCCCTGACCCAGACTATCAGCGTCAGCGACCAAGCCACCCAGGATCTCAAACTGCAACTGCAGCCTCTGCCCGGCAATCTCAATGTCAGCTCCGACCTCAGTGACATAAGCGCCAGCATCGATGGCCAGCCAGCGGCCATGGTACCGGGTATTATCGAGGGCATCAGTCGCGGCGCCCACCAGTTTGAATTCAGCAAATACAGGTACTTCCCCCTGCAACAGGAGATCGATATTGCCGGCCTGGGTACCACCCAGTCCATCGATATTACATTACTGCCAGCCTGGGGCCAGATGCAGTTCAGCTCCGAACCCGTAGGAGCAGACCTGTATATTGACGGCCGCCTGATCGGCAAAACCCCATTGACCACCGAGGTATTGGAAACTGGCAGTGACCTGCGCCTGCAGCTCTCTGGCTACAAAACCTTCGAGCAGCAAGTCAGCGTCAAAGCAGGCACCAGTGCCGATCATCCGCCAATCAAACTGATAGTCTCCGACGGCAAGCTCAAGATTAACAGCAGCCCCACTGGCGCCAATATCACCATTGATAATCAGTTTAAGGGGACCACACCCATAGAACTATCCATGGCGCCATTTAAAAAATACCGTATTGAGCTGTTTCTTGAAGGCTACCTCAAAGCCACCAGATCCGCCCGTCTGGAGCCAGAGGCCAGCACCGACATTGCAGTGGCTCTGCGCCCCAATATCGGCAATATTCAGCTGACCGTAAGCCCCGCCGATGCACAGATACTGGTGGACAACCGTCTCCAGGGTATCGGCAGCCGCACTTTATCTCTCAATGCCAAACCCCATACCCTCACCGTGCAGAAGCCCGGCTATCAGCCTAAATCTCTGACGGTGACTCCGCGACCGGACCATGAGCAGGCACTGATTATCAAGCTGCTCACCATAGAACAGGCATACTGGGCATCCCGCCCTCCCACAGTGACAAGCCCTGTGGGCACAACCTTAAAACTGTTTCGCCCGGACCAGACCTTTACCCTAGGCGCCCCCCGCCGCCAGCCCGGTCGGCGTGCCAATGAAGCCGAGCGCAATGTAGGACTGCAGCGCCCCTTCTATCTGGCCAGCAAAGAAATCAGCAATGTTCAGTTCCGCCGCTGGCAGGAACACAGCTCTGGAGCCATCAAAGGTCGCTCGCTGGATATGAATAACCAGCCCGCAGTAAAACTGTCCTGGGAACAGGCAGCACTGTTCTGTAACTGGCTCAGCCGTCAGGAAGGGCTGCCACTGTTCTATCAGATCGCCGACGGCATTGTCAGCGGCTTTAACTGGGATGCCCATGGCTATCGTCTGCCCACAGAAGCAGAATGGGCCTGGGCGGCCAAAATTGATAACAAAGGCAAGGCCAGAGTATTCCCCTGGGCCAATGACCTCTACCCACCACAGCAGGTCACAGACAACTATGCGGATCAAAGCGCATCAAGGTTCCTCAGTTTTACCCTGGCCAACTACAATGACGGTTTCCCGGTGGCCACAGATATAGGCAGCTTCAAGCCCAACAGCAAAGGGCTCTACAATATGAGCGGCAATGTCTCGGAATGGGTCAACGATTACTATGATGTGCGCCCCCATCGCGGCGAGCCAAAAATTGATCCCAAAGGGCCGGCAACAGGCAGCCGCCATGTTATTCGAGGCGCCAGCTGGGCGTTGGGGTCTCGCACAGAGCTGCGCCTCAGCTACCGCGACGCTGGTGCCGACGGCCGACTGGATGTAGGCTTTAGAATCGCTCGCTATGTGGACAGACCTGGTGCCAAGCCATGAGGGTTTTTCTATTATTAATACTACTGCCGATAACTTTATTGGCCCAGCAGCCAGAAGACCCGTCGGTTGAAAGCTCTACTCCGGCAGCAGAGACAGAGCAAGAGCAGGATAAAAACCCGGAAGATAAAGACTTCAAACCCAGCGAAGAGATCTCAGAAGATTTTCCCGTCCCTCTTCCATCAGATATTTAAGTAAAACAGGAATAGCACCATGAATAGTCCAACCCATCGCGCGACCAATGAAATGTTTTTTCAGCTAGTCGCACTGCTGCTATCAATTATTATTGTGCATACTATTTTTGTCACCGTGGTGCGGCCCAACGCCGAGAGCACTATCCGCCATCATGCGGAAATGGCCGCCGCTGGCGAAGAATATGAGGTGCCGCGCTCATTCTTTATTGTGATCAAAGACCTGGAACAAGAATCCTGCTTTATCCTGATGTTCTGGGCTCTGGCCATTATGGGTTACAAAACCCGCACCAGCATCCGCGAAAAACATATGCTCGAACTGCCATTGGTCTCAGTGGCAGAGGGCTCCAGAGTACTGCCAGAAGATGCCGGACAGCTGGCCCGGCCACTGCAATCACTGCCCGAAAACCAGCGCAGCTTCCTGCTGCCTCGCGCCCTGCAGACCGCGCTGACCAGATTTGAAGTCACAGACAGTGTGCAGTTTGCCACTGAAGCGGTGAACAATGTCTGCGACACAGAAAATGATCGCCTGGATTCCGAACTGTCCATGGTGCGCTATATCACCTGGGCCATTCCCTCCATCGGCTTTATCGGCACAGTGCGCGGCATTGGTGCAGCACTGGGTCAGGCCCATGAAGCCATGCAGGGCAATATTGCCGGTGTTACCAGCAGTCTGGGGGTCGCCTTTAACTCAACCTTTATCGCGCTGCTGATCAGCATGGTCGTAATGTTCTTTATGCACCAGCTGCAGCTGATTCAGGAGCGTCTGGTGCTGGACTCCCACGCCTACTGCGAAAACAAACTACTGCGCTTTCTAAAAGCCCCCAAGTAGCGGCAATACCATGAGCCTCGCCATAGTAGAACTCAATGACCAGAACCTGTTGATCCAGACAGACCAGGGGTTATTGCACTGCGAACCGGGTTTTGCCCAGCTGCACAGCACCGGCATAGAAACCGGCGATCGCGCCAGAGCCGCAGCATGGCAACAGCCCCAGCACAGCTATAATCAATACTGGCGCCAGCTCAATCAACTGCCATTGCCAAGCAAACAAAAGTGGGCGCGGCATCATGGGGATATCGCCTTTGCCCAACTCAAGCAATTAGTCGAGTATGCAGGATCACCGCAAAGGTTAATTCTCGCCGTCCCAGGCAGCTGCTCCGACGACCAGCTGTCGCTGTTGCTGGGACTGGCCAGCGCCATACCTGTGCAGGTCACAGCTGTTATCGATAGCGCCCTGGCCACCTGCGCCACAGAGACCCAGCCCACAGTTCTGGTCGAACTGCAGCTGCATCAGACAGTTGTCAGCCTGATTGACTGCGGTGCCGGCAGCCTCAGGCTGAGTCAACAGGAAACCATTCCCGATCTGGGCATAATGCAGCTGCATAATGCCGCCGCCAGACATATCAGTGATCGACTGGTGCAGGACTATCGCTACGATCCAATGCACAACTCCGAGGGCGAGCAGGCCATCTACAATCAGCTACCCCAATGGCTGATGCAACTGGGCTGGGAAGATAAACTCAATATCAGTCTGCCCTCACCCCAGGGAAATCTGAAGCTGGTGCTGCACAAACATCAGCTCACCAGTCTTTTTGAACAGCGCCTCAACAGCCTGAGCGCCATTCTGGATCGACACAGCAGTGCCAAACTTTGCTTCTCCCATAGTGCCAGCCTGATTCCCGCCATGCTGCCCCAGTTTGCCGACGCAACCGTCAAGGCCCAGTCCAGCGCCATAGATAACTGCCTGGGACTGCAGCAGCAGCTTTGCGCTGAAGAGCTACACAGGATCAAACAGCTAGAGCAGGACGGTCTGGATAGCCAGACTGGGCCAACTCAGTTGCAAACCCATCAGGCCAGTCATGTGCTGTATAAAAATCAGGCCTACCCCCTTCATCAGCCCCTGAGCCTGCACCTCAAAGACGGCAAACTCAGTCTGACCAGCTGCATTGATAATCAGGCTGAATGTGTTCTGGTCGTAGAAAATCAGCAACTGAAGATACTCCACCAGCAGGATGACTTAGAGGTGCAACTGCCCAGCTCCTGCGAGCCCGGCAAACAGCTGATTGTCTCAGGGTACAAGCTGCGCCTGATCGAGGTGAGCAATGGCTAGAAAGCGCCGCAATATAGCTTTCAGTTTGTCCTTTCTGGATATTATGGCCTGTGGTTTTGGTGCCGTAACCTTGCTGTTTTTGATTTTGCGCCACAATGCAGTGGAAATAGTTACCCCGGATATCAAGCTGGCCGCCGAAGTCGACCTGCTGCAGATGGATATCCGTGAGGCCGAAGAAGATCGCGTCCAGCTACTTAACAGTATCGAAAAAATTCAACTGGAACTGGCCGAAGCTCAGGGTCTGTCCAAGCGAGTAATCACAGATCTGGAAGAGCAGGAAAGAAGCATCCAGTCCGACCCTAATGATCTCGACAAACTACGCCTCCAGGTCGAACAGCTAGAAGAAGAAACGGCACAGATGGAAGAAGTAGAGTTTGGCGACAAGGTGCGAGAGTTTCAGGGTGATGGCAATCGACAATATCTCACCGGCCTCAAACTGGGCGGCGAGCGGGTACTAATTCTAGTCGACGGCTCCGCCAGCATGCTAGCCGATACAGTGGTCAATGCAGTGCGACGGCGCAACATGGAAGACGAGCAAAAGAAACAGTCACCCAAATGGCAGTGGACATTGCGCACAGTGGAATGGCTGTTAGCGCAGCTGCCCCCCAGCAGTCGCTTTCAGGTATATATATTTAATACCGAAGCCAGCGCCGCTATTGCGGGCACCGAAGGAGAATGGCTGGATGCCGCCGACTCACTGGCCCTGGAACAGGCAGTGGCGGCCACCAAACAATTCAGCCCGGGCTCAGGCACCAGTCTGAGCAATGCCTTTGGCGCCATTACAGACTTCGAAGATCGGCCCGACAACCTGTTTCTGCTCACCGATGGCCTGCCCACCCAGGGTAAGAACCCACCAAAAAAATATATGGTCAGCGGTGCCCAGAGGCGCAAACATTTCGCCGCCGCCATGGCCGAGTTCCCCCCAGGGGTGCCTATCAACACCATTCTCTTTCCCATGGAAGGTGACCCGGAAGCCGCCGGCCTGTTTTGGCAGACAGCCCTAAATACCAAAGGCGCCTTTATAGCTCCGTCGAGGGACTGGCCATGAAAAAGCAACGGCGGGAATTACAGGAAGCCAGCATCTCCTTTCTGGACGTGATCAGCTGCGGCTTTGGCGCCATTGTTTTATTGCTGGTGATTGCCAAAGTGGGCGACCCCTCGGCATTGGAAGAAGCAGAGAACCAGCTACTGGGGTCGGTAAAAGACTATCAGGAAAGGTTATTTAAGATTCGCGGCGAAGCGGTCATGCTCGACGAGCGACTCAAATCCCGCAAAGAGCAGCTGTCAGAACTGACCGAGCGCATCGCCAGATTAAAAGCCAAGCTGGCCAGTGTCGCCAAGCAATCTAGCCAGCTATCCCAGTCCCAATCCCGGGAAAAAGAACAGCTGCAACTGGTGCTGCAGGTATTGTCCGAAGAGATGGAGCGCCTGCTAGGACCGGAATTCCAGCAGCAAAACCAGCTGATCGGCGGCATACCCGCCGACAGTGACTATATTATTTTTGTTATCGACACCTCTGGCAGCATGCAGGTCGCCGCCTGGGAAAAAGTCAAAAAAGAGATGCTCAATATTCTTGATATCTACCCCGAGGTCAAAGGCCTGCAGGTACTCAACGATATGGGCCAATATATGTTCACTGCAGAAAAAGGCAAATGGATCCCCGATAGCCCGGCCATGCGTAAAAACATTATCAGCAAACTGTCCAACTGGGCGCCGTTTAGTAACTCTAGCCCAGTAGAGGGGATTAATGCAGCCATCAAGACCTTTTATCGGCCCGGCCGCAAAATCAGCATCTATACCCTTGGCGATGACTTTCAGGGGCGCTCCATCCGCAATGTGGTGCGAGCTGTGGATCAACTTAACAAAGCCCATCGCGGGGCCGACCGACTGGTGCGGGTCCATGCCATAGGCTTTCCAGTGCATTTCCCTCCAGGGGGAAGCCCAAGTGCTTCGGCAATTAAATTTGCCGCCCTGATGCGTGAACTGAGTTACAACAATGGAGGAACCTTTATCGGGTTAAACAGCCTTAATTAAAGGGTAAAAATTATGTTGAGCAAAAATATGTCCTATAAAAAGACCTACAAAGAGTCCTGTAAAAATATCAGCAAAATATCACTTGCCCTGATTGTTATGGTTATTCTTGGGGGCTGCAGCTCCTCAGCCTCAGTGCAGGTCGACCGGACATTCCCCAAAGTGCTGGGCGAACCTAAATCAGTGACCGCCAGCATTGTCTTTCTCGAAGACTTCTCCACTTTTGTCGCCCAACCTAATGAAAACACCGTTATCGATATAGGTACAGCTCAGGTAGAGGTGCTGCAAAATGCGTTTGCCGGTCTGTTTAATGACGTCGAGTTTGTCACCAGCAGAGACCAGATCACCAACACCAAAGGACTGGTAATTACACCATCAGTGCGTGAAGTGCAGGTATCCACCCCCTCAGATAACTACCTCAATGTGTTTGAGGTATGGATCAAATACAACCTTGAAATTCAAAGCGTCGACGGAGACCCCATCGACAGCTGGTTTATGCCCGCCTACGGCAAAACCCCAGATACCTTTATGTACAGCAAGCCAAAAGCCATCGAAGAGGCCGCCGTTATTGCCCTGCGGGATGCCGGTGCCAAACTGATGCTAGACTTCTACCGCATTCCGGCGATCTACGGCTGGATGATGGAGCGGCAAATTCTGGAGGGGTCACAATGAGCGGATTCACAACCAGTAATGTGTACAGGATTATTGTTACCGGTTCTCTGCTGGCCCTCCTAGGCGCTTGCTCGGCCACCACCACCATTGATGAATATCGCCCCAGTGGTGAGCCCATAGAACTGAATGCCGACGAGCGCGTGGTGGTCTTGGGTCGTCGCGATGCCGGTCATTATGAAACCGATCGGGAATTTATCGACTGTGTTGCCAAACAGATGAAAGGCGCAGATATAGGTATTCTGCCAGAAGCCCAGTTTATCGACTCCATCTACCCCTGGTTTGAACCACGCACAGCCCCAAAAGGCCTGCCCAGATTAAAAAAACTGATGCGCACCCCGAGCATCAAAACCGTGGTCGACAACCAGTCAGTCCGCTATCTGGTATGGCTGGATGGATCAACGGAAACATTGGATAAAGGCGGTTCCATTAGCTGCGCTATTGGCCCCGGCGGCGGTGGCTGCTTTGGCTTTGCCCAATGGAACAAACTGTCAGTCTACGAGGCCATCGTCTGGGATCTGCAGGACCTCCAGGAAATGGGCCGCCTGCGTGTCGACTCCGAAGGCACCTCCTATCTGATCGGCGCCGTGGCCCCGATTCCACTGCTGACCCCGGTCAAGAGCGACGCCTGCTCCAGTCTCGGCAAGCAGCTTAAAACCTTTTTTTCCGCCAGCTAGTGACAGATTATGCTGAGTAAAAAGCTCTTTTCCCAACTACTGCTAACCGCCCTGCTGATTACACCCACAACTCAAGGGGCCACCACAGGCGCAGATATCTACAAAGAAGTTGTGCAGGCCACCCCCATCTACAAAGATGAAAAACTCCAAGCCTATATCGAAAAGCTCGGCGAAGAGATTATCTCAGTATCAGAAATGGCCGGTGAGAAGTTTATCTTTACCCTGCTCGACAGCCCCGACCTCAATGCCTTTGCCACCAGAGATAACTACATCTACGTCAATCGCGGCCTGTTAAATTATGTCAGCAACGAAGCAGAATTAGTGTCAGTACTGGCCCATGAAGTGGGCCATATCACCAGAGATCATGTCACCGGCCAGGAGGGGCAGGCCACAGGCGCGCAAATTTTATCCACTATTGCCGCCGTGCTCTCAGGTAGCAATGAAGTCTACGAAGCCGGTATGGCCTATGCCAACTCCATTATTCGCGGCCATGGCCGACGCAATGAACTGGAGGCAGATGAAGCTGGCGCCGAATATATGGCCAAGCTGGGTTATGCCCCCAGTGAGATGATCAGCATGCTGTCGATGATGAAAGACTACGAAGCACTGCAAAAGAAACGGGCCAAATCAAAAGGTGCAGCCAAGCAAACCTACCATGGCATCTTTTCCACCCACCCGCGCAACGACAGTCGCCTGCGCACCGTGGTCAGCAAAGCCAATGCCTTTAAGGCCAAAGAGAGCAGAGGTAATGGCGAGGCCGTCTACCGTAGTCTGACCCAGGGTTTAATCTGGGGGGAAAACTTTCTAGCCAAAGAGAAAAAACCAGAGCGCTTCTCCGATATGCGCCTGCGGGTGCGCTTTGACTTCCCCAAAGGCTGGGTGCAAGACAGCAGCAATACTAAAGCACTGGCCATAGGTGCAGCAGAAGATAAATCCGCAAGGCTGTCACTGCAGGCCATTGCCCGCACCTCCCAAAGTCCGGAAGAATATCTCTACAACTACCTTAATGTAGGCCAGCTAAAAGACAGTAAAACCATAGCTCCGGCGCGCCTAAAAGGCTTTAGTGGCATATTGCCCGGCAAAGATGGGGCGCCAGATACCCGTATCGCCCTAGTGTACTATAAGCTCAACGCCTATGTATTTACCGGTGAAGTGGAACAACAGTCCAGCTTTGCCGAGACAGATAAATTATTTGTCGCCGCCATCAATAGCTTCCGCCCCATCTCCAGCCGCGAGATTGCCGGGCAAAAACCCCAGACCGTTCATTATGTTAAGGCCACCAGCGCCACCACCTTTGCAGGACTGGCCAACGCCTTAAAACTGAGCAGCACAGATATAGATGACCTGCGTATAATCAATGGTTACTACCCCAGCGGCGAACCCAAAGCCGGCGAATGGATTAAAATTTTTAAACGCTAAGCTGATGAACAACCGCCGATGAAAAAACTACAGCCATACCCATTGTCTCTCCGTATTCTCGCCCTGGTTCTGAGCCTGCTAACTGCACTGTTGCTGAGCTTTTACTGGGTCACCGACCAACCGAGCCAGCGGGACTGGGATGCGGATCGCCACAACCTCCCGGATATAGATAGTTTGCAACAGCGTATCCAGTCTGACCTGTTTGATGACAAAAGCGCACCCATAGAGGCCGTGGGAACCGATATAGATCAGATAATGGATCCCGAAGCCATGGACGCTAAACTGGCCGGCCTCACCAAAAATGTCACCACATTGCGTCAGCCCACAGAGCAGGAGCTTATCGACTTCTACCGGCAGCACCAGGCAGATTACCGGGAATTCTCCAACTTTAGCTTTCGCCACCTGCTGTTTAGCTCAATCAAATATGGCGGCAGCGCCTACCAGCAGGCAGAACAGATATTGTCTCAGATAAGGGCCGGGCAGCCGCCCACGGAAGCGGTTAAATATCAGGGCACATCAGATCAGGTGGCAGAGAAGTTTGGTAGCAGCTTTGCGGATAAATTATTAGCGCTGACCCTGGATTCACAGGCCGAGCAATGCTGGACAGAACCCACAGCCTCAAAGCTCGGGGTGCATTTAGTCTGTATTGATAATGCGGTGCTGGGCAAGATCCCCAGCCTTGAAGAGGTGCGTTCGCAGGTGATTAATGACTGGCGGTTTGCTGTTGTAGAAAAGGCGTCAGATTAAGCCGAGCGAAAAATCTCTAACAGATTCTTCAATGCGTTCAGGATTACCCGCGAAGCGGCTTAGTACCTAAGCCAGCAACTCTGCAAAAAAGCGCCGCAACCCATCAGCCCCAGACTCTTCCCAGGTCTTTAGGGCCGCAGTACCCACAATCGCAAGGTCCGCAGTACCACGCAGGAAATCCATATCCGCCTTGCTGGTAATACCAAAGCCCACACCCATAGGTACATCAGTATGTTGACGGCAGCGATCAATCAGGGCCACCACATCATCGCCCATATTGGTCTTGGAACCAGTGACACCTTTGCGGGCAACCACATAGACCATACCGCGGCTCGCCGCACCCAGCTGAGCCAGACGCTTATCACTGCTGGTCGGCGTCATTAAAATAATTGGCTCAACCCCGACATCAGCAGATAGCTGGTGCAAATTAGCCGACTCTTCAACAGGCAGATCCGGCAGAATATAGCCCACACCACCTGCGTCTTTAAGGCGCTGCACAAACACATCCTCGCCCATCTTAAAGACAGTATTATAGTAACCCATCATCAGAACTTTAAAAGGAAAGCGTTCACTCACCAACTTCATAAAGTCAAAGCACTGGTCCACAGTGGTACCAGCTTTTAAGGATTGCTCATTGGCACGCACAAACAGCGGGCCATCGGCGCTGGGCTCAGAAAAAGGAAACTGTAACTCAACCAGGTCCACACCGGCCTCCGCCATAATTTCCAACTCTTGCATATTCTCTTCAAAAGACGGGTAGCCACAGACCACATGGGCCATCACCAGCAGATCTTTATCCTGTTTGCGCTCCGCAATAAATGCTTCCAAACCCATTATTTCTTCTCCGCGCGGTACTGGTCAGCCTTGCCGCCAATAAATGATTTCCACTTGGCATCATCCAGGGCATCGGCAATGGTAAAGATATCCTTGTCCCCGCGACCGGACATATTCACCAGCACAATTTCATCTTTAGCCATGGTCGCCGCTTCTTTAAGCGCCACCACAAAGCCATGGGTACTCTCCAGAGCCGGAATAAGCCCCTCGGTGCGCATAGTCAGCTTTAAAGTCTCTTTTACTTCCGCATCTGTGGCCGCTTCAAAGCGCACCTTGCCCTGATCGTGCAGGTGGGCAAAGATCGGGTTGACACCAATGTAATCGAGACCTGCGGCAACAGAATGGGTCTCACTCATGTTGCCCTCATCGTTCTGCAGGAAATAGGTTTTATAACCCTGGGCCACACCCACACTGGCATCATCATAGGCCAGACGGGCGGAGTGCATATAGGAACCCACACCTTCACCGCCAGCTTCACAGCCAATCAGCTCCACATTGGGCTCATCAAAGAAACCCTGGAACAGACCCATAGCATTGGAACCACCACCAACACAGGCATAGACACGGTTGGGCAGACGCCCGGTCTGAGCCACAATCTGCTCGCGGGCTTCCAGACCAATTATTGACTGGAACCAGCTGACCATTTCCGGGAACGGATGGGGTCCACAGGCAGTACCCAGGATATAATGGGTGTCGGCCATATTGGTGACCCAGTCACGCATACATTCATTCACCGCATCTTTTAAAGTCTTCTGACCATCCTCAACCGCAATCACCTCGGCGCCGAGATTCTCCATCCAAAATACATTTGGGCGCTGGCGGGCAACATCCACCGCACCCATATAAATCTTGCACTCAAACCCAAATTTAGCTGCCATGGTGGCCGTGGCAAAACCATGCTGGCCAGCACCGGTCTCTGCAATCACCCGAGTTTTGCCCAGGCGCTGGGTCAGCAGACCCTGGCCCATCACATTATTTACCTTGTGGGAGCCAGTGTGATTGAGATCATCGCGCTTAACATAGATCTGCGCGCCACCCAGTTCTCGACTGAGATTCTCCAGATAGGTTACAGGGGTCGGACGACCGGAATAGTTTTGCAACAGGGACACATAGTCCTGCCAGAATTTAGGGTCGGCTTTACATTCGCGGAAGCATTCAATCAGCTCTTCAATCGTAGCGTGTAAAATTTCAGGCAGAAAAACACCGCCGTATTCTCCATAGTAGCCTTCGCGACCATCGGAGAAGTCAAAAATATCCATGAAAAGCCTCAATAGAATGCACACAGACCAGTAAAAACAGCTGTTGCGCAGGTAGTTTTGGAATGGCGACCATTCTAACCAAGTCACCGTTTGGGCACAACAACGCCGCGCACAGCATGTGCTGGCGGCTACCCTTATAACTCTATTCGCTAGAGAATAAACTGGTTAACACAAAAACGTCTAACAAGCCCAGTCGCAAGATTATACGGAGCACGAACATGACCGGTTTATGCCCGGCGGTCAGCTAAACCCTCAAGCCCAACAACCGCGCACTATAGAGCCATTTATCCACATGTTTTGCATGGAGTTGTGAACCCTAAATAATGGTTAAAACCCAAAAAAACACAATATATAGTAGATTAGGGCTTGCACAACACACCATGTAGGATAAACTCTTCTTCGTTTTCCGCCGTAGAAAAGCGACCAACAGCTTCAGTGCAACTGGATACACCTTAGCAAGACAGAGGGTAAAACCGGGGGAAACACAGGCAAAAGGACATTGATTCCGACGCCAACATTGAGAAACACCTCAGGATAAACAGTAACGCAGATGCCGAGAGCATATGGGTTGCGGGTAACTGATGGGGCCCAGTCCCCGATCAACACAAATTAGAAAACGATAAAATCGATAAAAGGTAAGGTCATTTAATGAGCGCAACCAGACTAAAGACAGTAAAACCTACTGCAGCACAACAAGAAATCAAAATGCAAGACGCGTCCCTGGATATCTGGGATAAAAAATACCGTCTTAAAGACAAGAGCGAGCAGCCTGTTGATAAAGATATCAACGCCACCTACATGCGCGTGGCCAAGGCTCTTTCCGATGTTGAAAGCAAAGAAAAGCGCAAAGAATGGCAAGAGAAATTTGTCTGGGCACTGAAACACGGCGCTATTCCCGCTGGCCGTATTATCTCCAATGCCGGTGCTCAGGCTTACAAGCCCGCCACCTCAACCATTAACTGCACGGTTTCTGGCGTAGTTCCAGATTCCATGCAGGGCATTCTGGAACGCAACCTCGAAGCAGGCCTAACGCTCAAGGCCGGCTGCGGCATCGGTTACGAATTCTCCACATTGCGCCCCAAAGGTGCCTACGTGTCAGGTGCTGGCGCCTACACCTCAGGTCCACTGTCGTTTATGGATATCTACGACAAAATGTGTTTCACCGTCTCTTCGGCCGGTGGCCGACGCGGCGCTCAGATGGCCACCTTTGATGTCAGCCACCCGGATGTCTTTGATTTTGTGCGCGCCAAGCGCGAAGACGGACGCCTGCGTCAGTTCAATCTGTCACTACTGATCACCGAAGAGTTTATTGAAGCAGTGCGCACCGATGGCAACTGGGATCTGACCTTCCCTATCAGCGCCAAAGAAATCGAAGGCGGCTTGGACCTCAAGGGCGACAACGTCGTGTGGAAGCCATTCCCCACCACAGAAAACTACGTTAGCAACGACGAAGGCCTAGTCGCCTGCCGCATCTACGAGACTATCCGTGCGCAGAAACTGTGGAACGCCATTATGTCGTCCACCTACGACTATGCAGAGCCAGGCTTTATTCTGATCGATCAGGTCAACAAAAATAACAACAACTGGTTCTGTGAAGATATCCGCGCCACCAACCCCTGTGGTGAGCAGCCATTGCCCCCCTACGGCAGCTGCCTGCTGGGCTCGGTTAACCTGACCAAATTTGTGCGCAACCCATTTACCGAAGACGCCTACTTTGACTGGGACGAGTACGCAGAAGTGGTTAGCATCTTTACCCGCATGCTGGACAACGTGGTTGAGATCAATGGTTTGCCTCTGGATGGCCAGCGCGCCGAGATCGAATACAAGCGTCGCCACGGTATGGGTTTTTTGGGGCTGGGTTCCACCATCACCATGCTGCGCATGAAGTATGGCGAGCAGGATTCACTGGAGTTCACCGAACGCGTAGCCCAGGATATGGCAGTAGCTGGTCTTAAGAGCGGCCTGCACCTGGCCCGTGAAAAAGGCCCGGCACCAATAATGGAAGATGAGTTTGAAGTCACCGCCGCCATGCTGTTCAAGCAGCCAGATATGGCCAAAGACGGCATCAAAGTGGGCGACAAGCTCAAAGGCAAAGTACTGATGGCCAAGTACAGCCGCTATATGCAGAACGTTGCCACCGTAGCACCAGAGCTGGTTGAGTCACTGATCGAAGAAGGCTGTCGCTTTAGCCACCACTCATCCATTGCACCCACAGGTACCATTTCTCTGTCACTGGCAAACAATGTTAGCAACGGTATTGAGCCAAGCTTTGCCCACCATTACTCGCGCAATGTTATTCGCGAAGGCAAAAAGTCAAAAGAGAAAGTTGATGTATTCTCCTACGAACTGCTGGCCTACCGCACATTGGTGAATGAGAAAGCCATGCCCTACGGCACCAGCGAAGAAGAGGCATTGCCAGACTACTTTATGAGCTCCGAGAATATTATGCCCAGAGCCCATGTGGATATTCAGGCCGCCGCGCAGAAGTGGGTAGATTCTTCAATCTCCAAGACCATCAATGTCCCAACCGACTGCGACTACGAAGACTTTAAAGATATCTACCTGTATGCCGCCGAGAAAGGCCTGAAAGGCTGCACCACCTTCCGCTTTAACCCGGAAGCCTTCCAGGGTGTACTGGTGACCGAGAAAGATCTCGAGAACACCACCTACAAATTTACACTCGAAGATGGTTCGACAGTTGAATTCAAAGGCAATGAAGAAGTTGAGTACGACGGTGAAACCCACACCGCCGCCAACCTATTCGACGCCCTGAAAGAAGGTTACTACGGTAAATTCTGATCACATTAAATTGATTCCGCTGCGCAGCACGGAATAGCAAGAGTACGAGGAAGATAATGAGCAAGAAAATTTCACAAAAGATCGTGGGCTACAAAGTAGCCACCGAAGAACAGGCCCAGGAAGTAACCGCCAAGGAGCCGGAAAGTAATATTATTCAGATGCACGAGAAAGTCTCGCGCCCTGAAGCATTGGCCGGCAGCACCTACAAGATCAAGACCCCAATGTCCGATCATGCCCTGTACCTGACCATCAACGACATTATTTTGAACGAAGGCACAGACCATGAACTGCGCCGCCCGTTTGAAGTGTTTATCAACTCCAAAAATATGGATCACTTCCAGTGGATTGTGGCACTGACCAGAGTAATCTCCGCCGTATTCCGCAAAGGCGGCGACTGCACCTTCCTGGTGGAAGAGCTAAAAGCAGTATTTGACCCCCAGGGTGGTTACTACAAGCCCGGCGGCAAGTTTATGCCTTCATTGGTCGCAGAGATCGGGTGGGCAATCGAAGATCACCTGCAGAAAATTGGCATGCTGAAGAAGCCAGAAATTCCAGCGCATCAGCAAAAGATTATGGATGAGAAGCGCGCCGAGTTTGAACATGCGGCAGCAGCATCGGCAGAGACCGGCGAAACTGCAGATTTTCCGCCAACAGCTGAAGTGTGCAAAAAGTGCAGTGTGAAGGCGGTTATCCTGATGGATGGTTGCATGACCTGCTTGAACTGTGGTGATTCCAAGTGCGGCTAGGTTGATCTTTGCAGCAATAAAAAAGCGGCTTTTCAGCCGCTTTTTTATTGCTTGAAATCCAGAGGGACAGAGCGGCAGATGCGAGATTATGCAGAGATGCGGCTAAGCTGACCGGTTTTAACATCATAGATAAAGCCGTGGATCTGAATATGACTGGGCACCAGCGGGTGGTTTTGAATAGTTTTCATATCGTCCAGCACCGACTGCTGCAAGTCAGCAATGGTATGCCAGTGAATCGAATGACCCAGATCAGAGCCAAGCTTGGTATTAGCGCTGCTATCCCGCTGCGGATTTTCCCAGCGCTCGCCATTGTGCACCGCGGTCTCCAAGTCCTCTTCCAGCAACTGAGCAATTTCAGCGTCGGTGACCGTAGCCATACCGCAGCCGGTATGCTGAATCACAAACCATTCAGTGGTGCCTAAAAACTTATGGGAAATAATTAACGAGCGAATCGCATCATCGCTGGCGCGACCACCGGCATTGCGAATCACATGGGCATCGCCCTCAGACAGGCCAACGATTTTGGCCGGATCCATACGAGCATCCATACAGGTCAAAATAGCAAAATGTCTGGCAGGAGGAGAAGGTAGATGGGACTGGTCAAAGGTGTCGGCATAGCTTTTATTGGCTTCCAGTAAAGCCGCCAAATTCTCACTGTTGCCCTTTTCTTCAGTCATGCTCGTTTCGCTCGTGGGTAAGTTAGCACAATTATAAACTCGCTAATCAGTTTTGTAATGGGCAATCAGCCGCTGAGCCGCAACTATCGCTGGCATATCTCCAGCCAACACCGCCGACTCTAGCTCTGGCACCAACGCCTTAACCTGGGGATGATTGCGCAAATCAGCAATCAATGCCTCAGCTGTCTCGGCCCACATCCAGGCTTTAGCCTGTTGGGCTCGCAAGGTTTCCAATTCACCGGACTGGGTTAATGCCTCACGAAACGCCTGAATAATAGTCCAGGCCTGATCCACACCCTGATTATCTAGAGCCGAACAGCTATCCACCTTGGGAGTCCAGCTTGGAGTACGAGCCTGCATAAACTGCAGAGCGCCGCGATAATCAGAGACAGTTTGGTTGGCAATACTGGCCTGATCACCATCAGCTTTATTGACCAGCACCAGATCCGCCAACTCCATAATGCCCCGCTTTATACCCTGCAGGTCATCACCACCGCCGGGCGACAGCAACAGTAAAAACATATCAGTCATATCAGAGACAGCAGTCTCCGACTGCCCTACCCCCACAGTCTCAACAATAATCACATCATAGCCAGCAGCTTCGCAGAGCAGTAGTGATTCACGGGTGCGGCGGGTCACACCGCCGAGAGTAGTGCCCGCAGGGGAAGGTCGCACAAAGGCCTTAGGATTAACCGATAGCGCCTCCATTCTGGTTTTATCCCCCAGAATAGAACCTCCACTCACAGCA
>JABJOY010000044.1 GCA_018664075.1 Porticoccaceae bacterium
CGTGGATGTGGGTTCCACTACCATTGCCGCCCATCTCTGTGACTTGGGTTCCGGCGAGGTGCTGGCCAGCGCCAGTCTGATGAATCCGCAGATTCGCTTTGGCGAAGACCTAATGAGTCGCGTGTCTTATGTGATGATGCACCCCGAGGGTGCCGAAGAGATGACCACAGTGATCCGCCAAGCCCTCAATCAGCTGTTTGTTGAAGTGGCCAGACAAATTGATGCCAGTGTTGAGGATATTGTTGAAATCACCTTGGTTGCCAACCCGGTTATGCATCATATTTTGCTGGGTATTAGTCCGGTTGAATTGGGCGGTGCACCTTTTGCCCTGACCACAGATGCAGCAGTGGAAGTGCCAGCCGTTGAAATGGGCTTAACTATTAACCAGGGTGGCCGACTCTATGTACTGCCCTGTATTGCCGGTCATGTTGGCGCCGATACCGCCGGCGTTATTCTTGCCGAAGAACCCCAGAATCAGGACAGCATGACCCTGCTGGTGGATGTGGGTACCAATGCTGAAATTGTCCTCGGTAATCGACACCGCCTGCTGGCCTGTTCCAGTCCCACTGGCCCCGCCTTCGAGGGTGCTCAGATCAGCTGTGGACAGCGCGCCGCCACCGGAGCAATAGAGCGCGTGCGCATTGACCCGCAAACCTTACAGCCGCGCTTTAAAGTAATTGGTTCAGATCTGTGGTCCGATGAAGATGGCTTTTTCGAGGCCATTGTCGACCATGGGGTTACCGGCATCTGTGGCTCGGGCATTATCGAAGTGGTGGCCGAGATGTATCTGGCAGGCATAGTCACTGAGGACGGTATTGTTGATGGTGACCTCAGTAGCCGCACTGATCGCGTGATTCAAAACGATCGCACCTGGTCCTATGTTTTACACAGTCCTGAAAATGACGAAGCGCCAATTGTGGTCACGCAAAATGATATTCGCCAGATACAGTTGGCCAAGGCGGCACTCTATGCCGGGGTCAAATTATTGATGGATCATATTGGCACAGAAACCGTTGAGCGAATTCGTCTCGCAGGTGCCTTTGGCAGCCATATCAATGTGCAGCATGCTATGGTGTTGGGGTTGATTCCCGATGCGGTTTTAGAGCAGGTTTCATCTGCGGGCAATGCGGCTGGCACCGGTGCCCGCATCGCACTATTAAATGCCCAGTCCCGAAATACCATTGAAAATCTGGTCAACAATATCGAGAAAATTGAAACTGCGATGGAGCCAAAATTCCAAGATTATTTTGTCGATGCTATGGCCTTTCCCAATAAAACCGACGCTTTTCCCAACCTGTTTTCTGTGGTTGTCAGGCCTGAGCCCAAGGTGGTTGCTGAAAATTCCGGAACCGGTCGCAAACGCCGCCGCCGATAAATTGTATCGCGGCAAAATATTTTGGCTTTTGACACAAAAAAGCCTTTTTATACAGCAGGTTATGGGCCTATAATCGCGAAATATTGCAAGCTGAATTAAGGCTTTTTTAAAGCCTTAATAAATAATAATAAACGCAGTTAATAAAGCGAACTCCCGCGAAAGGATTGTTGATATGGTCGATACCGTAGATGCAGTTGAGGCCGAATACCCGGATGCAAATGTAACCTTGCATGTCGGCTTTCTTATGATGCCTGAGTACACTCTGAGTACCTTTTCCAATGCTATTTCAGTACTGCGTATGGCCAACCGGCTAAGCGGCAGAGAGCTTTATCGCTACTCTGTATTCAGTCTAGATGGTGAGCCTTTGAGCTC
Source organism: Porticoccaceae bacterium (assembly GCA_018664075.1). Lineage (GTDB taxonomy): Bacteria > Pseudomonadota > Gammaproteobacteria > Pseudomonadales > Porticoccaceae > HTCC2207. The sequence continues at coordinate 1,748 of JABJOY010000044.1, forward strand.
CAGTTCGGGCATTGAAATAAGGCTCGATGGCAGCCTTAAATCAGTGGACGACATTAATGTGCTGATTGTGTGCGGTGGCTACAACGTCAAAGATTACTGCACCAAGCCTGTTCTAGATGAACTGCGCGCCATGGCCAAGAAAAAATTTCCTCTGGGGGGTATGTGCACCGGCAGCTATGTATTGGCTGCCGCCGGTTTGCTGGATGGTTATCGCAGCACCATCCACTGGGAAAATATTGCCAGCATGCGCGAGCAGTTTCCCAAACTTAATATTTCCTCGAGCCTGTTTGTGATTGACCGCGATCGCTACACCTGCTCCGGTGGCATTAGCTCCATTGATTTGATGCTTAATTTGGTGGCCAGTATTCACGGCCATCAACTGGTGCAACAGATCTCCGAGCAGTTTACCTGTGACCGGGTGCGCACCGAGAAAGATCCCCAGCGCGCGCCACTGCAGTATCTGATTGGCGCCAGTCAGCCGCGACTGGTTGATGCCGTCACATTGATGGAAGCCAATATTGAAGAGCCATTAAGTCTCGATGAAGTGGCGGATTATGTGGGCATTTCAAGGCGCCAGTTAGAGCGGTTATTTAATCGCTATCTGCACTGTGCGCCGTCCCGCTACTATCTGGAATTGCGACTGTCTCGGGCCAGATTGCTGCTGTTGCAAACCTCGATACCGGTGATTGATGTGGCTATCAGTTGCGGGTTTTCTACCGCGCCCCATTTCAGTAAATGTTACAGCGACCTGTATGGCAAGCCACCGAGCAATGAGCGGCGGGCATTGGCCTAGGGCACTTGTTAGTGCTGGCGATACTCAGTCGGCCTTTTATCAAACTTCCCGCGAAAGGCACGGGAGAAGTGTGCCGTATCGGCAAAGCCACATTCCTGGGCAATATCCGTAATCGAACGCTGGGTATTCTGCAGCAGCCACAGCCCGTAACTCAGGCGAATCACCCGATAAAACTTTTGCAGGCTCTCGCCGGTGTCGCCAATAAACAGACGTTCAAGTTGGCGTCTGGAAATATTTAATCGCTCGGCAATATCATTGGTCGACAGGGGCCGACTAAGATTCTGTTCCATCAATAGCAGAGCGCGTTTTACCCATTTATTTTCCACATGATAATCCGAAGTGGGATGAGGCTGTGGTGCACTGGCTGGCCTCGGGTTATCCATCACCAGAATGCGCAGACTCTTGCGCGCCCAGCTCTGCCCCAAATGGCGCTCAATAATATAGGCCGCCAGATCCGCAGCCACTGCACCACCGGCACAAGTAATACGGTCACCATCATCCACAAACAGCTGATCCGCTACCGGCGTAACATCGGTGTAGCGGTCAGTCAGATCCTTGTGGTGAAACCAGCTGACACAGCAGCGGCGGTTGTGCATCAGCCCGGCGCGGATCATGGCAAATGAACCAGTGCAGAGACCAATAATGGGAATGTGGGCCTGATCGGCGCTCTGCAAATAATCAACTAGGTGCTGACTGCCATTTAAGGTCTCTGGCAGCAGTCCGCCGACCACCACAATATAGTCAAATTCCGCCGGGTCGCGATAGGTTTCCCAGGGTTGTACGGTCACTCCGGAACTGGAGTTAATAGGGTTTAGATTGGGGCCCATAATCGTCCAGCGGCAGTGGACCTGTTCACTGTGATCCCCTTCGTCAGCAGCCAGGCGCAGTGCATCAATAAACGCGGAAAAAGGCAGCAGGGTAAAGCTTGGCATCAGCACAAAACCCACGGATAAACTGGGGGAGGCCTGGGGGCTACTGGGGGCGGATTTGGGCATAACTTGAATATCTGGTAAAAGGAACATTTTAGGTTTGCCGACGCGTATATACAACAGATTCCCCGCCGCTGTTGAATCAAAGTGCCATTTTGCCCAATTTTTAACCGATTTCACTGGTTTTTGTCGTTTTTAGCACTGTGATTGTCAGTTTTGTTCTATCGACCTCCCTTATAAATTGCTCCAATGCCGGTCATCACCAGTCATTCCGTAGAGTTGAGACAATGAAAAAATACTCTGGCTTTAGCCTGTTTAAAAATGCCCTGAGCTACCATGAAAACTGGCAGAAACTATGGCGCAGTCCCAAGCCCAAAGACTACTACGATGTGATCGTGGTAGGCGGTGGAGGTCATGGTCTGGCCACGGCTTATTACCTGGCCAAAGTCCACGGCATTACCAAAGTCGCAGTGATCGAAAAAGGCTATCTGGGCGGCGGTAATACAGCGCGCAATACCACCATTATTCGCTCCAACTATCTGTGGGACGAGGCAGCCCAGCTCTACGAACTGTCCCTTAAGCTCTGGGAAGGGCTGAGTCAGGAGCTTAACTATAATGTGATGTTCAGTCAGCGGGGTGTGCTTAACCTTGGCCACAATCTGCAGGATATGCGGGATATTGAGCGCCGGGTCAATGCCAATCGCCTCAATGGCATCGACGGGGAAGTGGTAACGCCGGAGCGCGTTAAAGAAATTGCCCCATTAATAAATATTTCAAAAGATTGCCGCTATCCGATTCTCGGTGCCTCTTGGCAGCCACGGGGCGGCACCGCCCGCCACGATGCCGTGGCCTGGGGTTATGCCCGGGGCGCAGATGCCCTGGGAGTGGATCTGATTCAAGAGACCGAAGTCATCGGCATCCGCCGCAAAAACGGTTCTGTGGTGGGGGTTGAAACCACCCAGGGCTTTATTGGATCGCGCAAAGTGGCCTGTGTTACCGCCGGCAACTCTGGGGTGGTAGCTGCAATGGCTGGCCTGCGACTGCCCGTGGAGTCGCGGCCATTGCAGGCGCTGGTCTCTGAGCCGGTCAAACCCTGCCTAGATACAGTGGTTATGTCCAATGCCGTGCACGGCTATATCAGTCAGTCTGACAAGGGAGATCTGGTGATTGGCGCCGGTGTCGACGGCTACAACGGCTACGGCCAGCGCGGTTCATTCCATGTTATTGAACATACATTGCAGGCGATCTGCGAACTGTTTCCAGCTTTTAGCCGGGTGCGCATGAATCGCCAGTGGGGCGGCGTGGTGGATACCTGCCCGGATGCCTGCCCTATTATCAGCAAGACCTCGGTCGACGGGCTTTACTTTAACTGCGGCTGGGGCACCGGCGGTTTTAAAGCCACCCCAGGCTCTGGCTATGTGTTTGCCGACACCGTGGCCAATGACCATCCCCACCCCTTGGCGGCGGCCTTTAATGTTGACCGATTTAATACTGGAGCGCTGATTGATGAACATGGCGCTGCCGGTGTGGCTCACTGAGAGAACTATTTCCTATGCTATTAATTCACTGTCCCCATTGCCGGGAAGATCGCGAAGAAGAAGAGTACAGCTACAGTGGCGAAGCCCATATTGTGCGGCCTCTGGAGCCAGAGGCCCTGAGTGATCAAGAATGGGGCGACTACCTGTTTTTCCGCAAAAACCCCAAAGGTATTCACCATGAAATGTGGTACCACGCTGTGGGCTGTCGGCGCTACTTTTACGCCACCCGCAATACTTTGAGCTACGAGATAATAGAGACCTACAAAGTAGGTGAGCAGCCTCAGGTCAGCGCCCAGGGAGCAGCACAATGAGTCAGATCAATCGTCTCAACACCGGCGCGCGCACAGACAGCACCAGTCGAATCAACTTTACCTACAACGGCAAACAGATGCAGGGGGTGGTAGGCGATACCCTGGCCTCGGCCCTATTAGCCAATGGCGTTAATGTGGTGGGTCGCAGCTTCAAGTACTCCCGCCCAAGGGGCATAGTCGGCCATGGTGCCGAAGAGCCCAATGCCATTATGCAGATCGGTTCCGGCGCAGCCACTGTGCCCAATTTAAAAGCCACTCAGGTTGAACTCTACGAAGGGCTTGAATCTGCATCGGTCAATGGCTGGCCCAATGTAAACTTTGATTTGATGAGCATCACCGGCTGGTTTGGGCGCATGATGCCACCGGGGTTTTACTACAAAACCTTTATGTATCCCGCCAAACTATGGATGACTTACGAGCATTTTATTCGCAAGGCAGCAGGTCTGGGCAGCGCACCGGTTCAGGATGACCCGGACAGCTACGACAAACTGAATCAGCACTGCGATGTGCTGGTCGTGGGCGCAGGTCCTGCCGGACTGGTCGCGGCCCGTGAAGCGGCCCGGGCTGGAGCCAGAGTGATTATTGCCGACGAACAAAGTGAATTTGGCGGCAGTTTGCTCGCCTCAATTAACAGTATTGATGGCCAGGTAGCCACCAGCTGGGTCGATGAACTGGTCGCCGAGCTAGAGAGCTTTAGCAATGTGCAAACATTGCCCCGCAGCACAGCATTTGGCTATTACGATCATAACTTCCTCGGTATTTTGCAGCGCCGCACCGACCATCTGGGCATCAGTGCGGACTCAGGCTCCCGCCAGCGTCTGCACCGTGTGCGTGCCAAGCGAGTAATACTGGCCACCGGCGCCTTTGAGCGGCCGCTGGTATTTGCGCAAAATGATATTCCCGGGGTGATGCAGGCATCCTCCGTGTCCACCTATATCAATCGCTACGGCGTGGCTCCGGGCAACAGAATGATACTGTTTACCACCAATGATAACGCCTACCAGACTGCTATCGATTGGCACAGAGCTGGTCGCGCCGTAGTCGCAGTGGTCGATAGCAGATCTGCACCCAGTGGCGAGATTGTGGCAGTGGCACAGGAAATGGGTATTCGAGTAATAGCAGGCTCCGGGGTGATTGAAGCCCAGGGCGGCAAGCGGGTCAGACGCGCATTGGTGGCACCCCTCAATGGAGATGGCACAGAGATTACCGGCGTTGTCGAGAAATTAGCCTGTGATCTGATAGCCTGTTCCGGCGGCTGGAGCCCGGCCATTCATCTCAGCTCCCACACTGGTGCCAAGCCAGTCTGGGATGAGACTATTATTGGCTTTAAGCCAGGTCAGTCAGTACAAAAAGAACGCTCCGCAGGGGCCTGTGGCGGCACCTATAGTCTTGCGGGCTGTATTGCCGAAGGCGCCAGTGCAGGGGCAGAGGCGGCTAAATTAGCAGGCTGTGGTGATGGTACTGTGCATTTCCCCATGCCCCAGATTAAAGAATTTAGTGAACAGCCAGCCCAGGCATTATTTCTGGTGCCCCATACCAAGGCTACCAGCAGAGCTCCCAGTCAGTTTGTCGATATGCAGCTGGATGTCAGTGCCAGTGGCATTGAACTGGCCGTGCGCGAAGGCTTTAAGTCGGTGGAGCATATTAAACGCTATACCGCCATGGGCTTTGGTACGGATCAGGGCAAGCTGGGTAATATCAATGGTATGGCGATACTGGCCAATGCCCTGGGCCAGAGTATTGAACAGACTGGTACCACCATCTTTCGTCCATCCTATAGCCCGACCACCTTTGGCGCTATTGCCGGGGCCGATGTCGGTGCATTGTTTGATCCCGAACGCTACACCGCCGTGCATCGCTGGCACCAGGAGCAGGGCGCAGCGTTTGAGGATGTGGGCCAGTGGAAGAGGCCCTGGTACTTCCCTCGGGGCGGTGAGTCCATGCAGGATGCGGTTAATCGCGAATGCCTGGCGGTGCGCAACAGCGTCGGCATACTAGATGCCAGCACCTTGGGCAAAATTGATATTCAGGGTCCGGATGCAGCGGAATTTATTACCCGCATGTACACCAACTCCTACCTTAAATTAGCGCCGGGCAAGTGCCGCTACGGAGTGATGCTAAAAGAAGATGGTATGATCTTCGATGATGGCGTCTGCGCCTGCATCGGCGACAACCATTACCTGATGTTTACCACCACCGGTGGAGCTGCTGGCGTATTGGCCTGGTTGGAGCTCTGGCAGCAGACCGAATGGCCAGACTTGCAAGTCTACTTCACCTCCGTCACCGACCATTGGACAACCGCCACTATCACTGGCCCCAACGCCCGCAAAGTGCTGGCTAAAGTCTGTGACGATATAGAGTTAGCCAATGATGCATTTCAGTTTATGGACTGGCGTGATGGCACGGTTGCCGGCGTAGCGGCGCGGGTCTTCCGCATCAGCTTTACCGGCGAGCTAACCTACGAAATAAATGTGCCTGCCCATTATGGCCGCCATGTCTGGGAAGCCCTGATTGCAGCTGGTGAAGAATTTGATATTACCCCCTACGGCACCGAGAGTATGCATGTGCTGCGCGCAGAGAAGGGCTTTATTATTGTCGGTCAGGATACAGATGGTTCTATGACCCCCGCGGATATGAATATGGACTGGGTGGTGGGCAAAAATAAAACCTTTAGTTTTATTGGCAAACGCTCATTGCAGCGCAGTGACTCGGTGCGTAAAAACCGCAAGCAGCTGGTAGGTCTAAAAACAGTTAATGGTACTCAGGTTCTGCCCGAGGGCGCGCAGGTGGTATTTGACCCTGAGCAAAAAATCCCCATGTCCATGCAGGGGCATGTGACGTCCAGTTACTTTAGCTCTAATCTGGGGCATTCCATTGCGCTGGCCGTGGTAAAAGGAGGTCATGGTCTGCTGGGCAAGACAGTGTACTGTCCATTGGCCGATGGTCGCACCATAGCCGCTGAAATTGTGAGTTCGGTTTTCTACGATCCAAAAGGGGAGCGTCAAAATGTCGAATAATATTAAACAGGAAACGCCCCTGCAGTATTTCCACAAGCTGTCCAGTCATGCCAACAGCCAAAGAGCAGAGCTATTTAATGGCGAGGTGGAGTTTGCTCTGGTGGTTAAAGAGGCTCCAATCAGCACCTTCCTAAGTCTGCGGGGCAATGGCGCCGATAATGCCTTTTGTGCAGCGGTTGCCGAGGTACTTGGGGTTCCAGTCCCCACAGAGCCGGGTACCTATCACAGCAGTAAAGAAGCTAGTATTTATTGGCTGGGGCCAGATGAATGGATGCTGTTCAGTTCCATGGACGCCAGCAGCCTGGAAGCCAGACTAAGAGCAAGTCTGTCTGGGCATATTGCCATTGCCGATATCAGCGGCGGGCAGACATTGATCAATCTGCGAGGTGACCAGCTGGCCTTGGAAGTCGTGCTTAAAAAATCTTCAGTCTATGATTTTGGCGCCTGGGCAGATGCCAGTGCTAATGCTGGCCGCTGTGTCCAGAGCTCCTTTGGCAAAGCATCGGCTGTGGTAGCGAATAAATCTGACGGCTCCTACGATCTTATTTTCCGGCGCAGTTATGCCGACTATATAGCCCAGTGGCTGCTCCATGCAGGAGAGGAGTTCGGTTGTCGCATTGAGAGTTGAGCGAGGACGCCGAGTAAAAAAATGACCCCAATACTGCCGCGGTTAGCTAAGGCGTGAGCTGTGCGCTCGGGGTCCAAAGTACTACAGGTTAAAAAGTACTACAGGTTATCCAGCCTCCCATCCGCCACAGCTCATCGCAGGCTGCTCACAGCGGCGGCATTCCTGACTGCGCAACTGGCAGGTTTTCAGGCACCGATGAAATCTACTGATACAGGAACGATTTAACGCCCCCAATTCCCTGCAGCTCTCAGGCTGGTTTGCCGCATAAATAGTGCGCCGATCAATAAGATCGCAATAGCTGCGCAACAACAGCTGTTGCCGCTGGCTGCTTGTTTGGGGGTTCGGGTTAAGTCCGATATTGATTAATTCTCGCTGGGTATAAACCGCACTGCGCACCAGATTGTAGTGGTCAACGGAGTGATCCGTTGATGCTAGATTTTTTGAACAGCCTGATAGTATGATGATCGATAGTCCTGGGATTATTAGACTTGGGACTAACAACAGCTTAAAAAAAATATCCTTTCGCACATTGACGCTCCTTGCTAAACTTTCCGTTCAATTCCATTCCATTCGGCGCCATAGTCAAGCTAGGCGGTTTGATCACAGGAGGAATATGCCAAGCTTGGCCATCAAGGTCAAGGCAGAAAGTCGACAAAATGTTATGCAACGCCCAAATCCAGACTCAATTTATTATCAGGAATTTATCCAACTGCAAAACAAATTGCGCGACAGAGTCCTGTCGTTACGCAAAAGCCGCGGCTTAGTTCAGGAAGATATGGCTGAATATGAACTATCGGTTCGCCAGTACCAACGGATGGAGCAAGATCCCACCGCCATTGTTTCCCTGTGGCAAGTATTCAAGCTGGCTAAGGCCCATAACCTCAATATCCATGAGCTGCTCGACCTATAGCCATTGATGAGGCTATTGTTAGACGCCGATTAATACGGCAATGTTTGATAGGCCCTGATTTTTTATTAACGCGTCAAGCTAGACGTGTCGATTGCCATAGGGCTATGCCAATCTCGCTTCACTGCGATAAAGGGAGATTAGAGCACAGTCATGCAACGTCCAAATTCAGACTCAGCCTACTACAGCGAATTTATAGAACTTCAGGTAAATCTGTGTAAGAAAATTGTCGATCTGCGCAAAAGCCGCAAACTGGTGCAGGAAGATATGGCCGACTATGAACTGTCGGTTCGTCAGTATCAGCGAATGGAGCAGGATCCCACGGCAATTGTCAGCCTGTGGCAGGTGTTTAAAATTGCCAAAGCCCACAATCTGGACTTGAAACAATTGTTTGATTTGTAACCTGTAACTTATAGCCCTTAATTTATAGTCCGTAATTTATAAATTTTTATCAAAACTATCATAAAACTGGTGCACACTAGCGCCCTGGCTGGCAGCGGCCATATTTGCTTTTTACCAGGGCGGTTGCCCTAATGGCGGAAACGGACATCTATGAAAAATTTACAGCGGGCCCCATGGCTTGTCTTTTTACTCGGGCTGACATCCTGCGATTCAGTCGACAGCGTTGCTACCACCACTGACTTGGCTCATGCAGATAACAGCTGGTATCAGAATGCAGCAACCCAACTCCAGCAGCGTAACAAGGCATGGCAAAATATCAGCAGCACAGCAGGGGGAGCAAAAAATATTATCCTCTTTGTAGGCGACGGTATGAGCTTTGCCACGGTCACCGCCGCGCGCATATTAGAGGGTCAGCAGCGGGGAATGCCCGGTGAAGAGAACAGCCTTAGCTTTGGCAACTTCCCGTTTACCGGTCTGGCGAAAACTTATAATGTCGACTCCCAGACAGCAGATTCCGCCGGGGCCATGACCGCCATTATCACTGGTGTCAAAACCGATAAAGGTCTGATTTCCGTGGATGAAAATACCAACCGAGGTGACTGCAGTTCGGCAGCCGGCAATGGTTTGACCACTGCTCTGGAACTGGCGGAAATTGCTGGCCTTGCCACCGGCATCGTATCCACCACAAGAATCACACATGCCACACCGGCAGCCACCTATGCCAAATCAGCGGACCGTGACTGGGAAGATAATTCCGTTATGCCAGCAAAGGCGATAGCGCAGGGCTGCGAAGATATTGCCTCCCAGCTGGTTAATTTTGAAAGCAACCTTGAGGCTCGCTTTGAAGGTTTGGACACCAATGGTATTGAAGTCATGATGGGCGGCGGGCGGCGGCATTTTCTGCCCGCGCAGGCCGCGGCCAATAGCCATGACGCCAGCTCAGCCATTGAAGGTGACCGCACCGATGGGCGCAACCTGATCACCGAATGGAAAACCAGCTATCCAGCGGGCAACTATGTGGATGACCAAAAAGGCTTTGATGCCCTGCAACCGGATGCGGTAGAGCAAGTCTTTGCCCTGTTCAATGAATCCCATATGCTCTACGAGGCAGATCGGGGTAATGATATAGCCGGAGAGCCGTCCTTGACCGAGATGACCACCAAGGCAATCGATATTCTCGACAGCAACCAGCAGGGCTTTTTTCTCATGGTGGAATCTGGCCGTATCGATCACGGCCACCATGCCAACAGTGCTTACAATGCACTGACCGACACCATTGAATTCTCCCGTGCCGTGCAGGCCGCTGTGGACAATACAGACTCCAGTGAAACATTGATTATCGTCACCGCAGACCATGGCCATGTATTTACTATTGCCGGTTACCCGAAGCGCGGCAATCCCATTCTCGGCAAGGTCATTAAAATTGATGCAGACAGCCCGGCACTGGCCCATGACGGCATGCCCTACAGCACCCTAGGCTATGCCAGCGGCCCGGGCTTCCATGATTTTGGCAACGAGACTAATGCTGACAAAGTGTATTACAGCAAGGTCCATAAAGGGCGGGCTGATCTTACTGAAGTTGATACCCAGGCCAGTGGCTTTCATCAAGAGGCATTGGTGCCCATGGGGTGGGAAACCCATTCCGGTGAAGATGTGGCTATCTATGCCACAGGCCCGGGCGCGCACCTGGTGTCAGGTACCCATGAGCAGAGCGTTATTTTTCATATTATGAATTTTGCCGGCAACCTGGTGCCCAGAGCAGAGACGGCTCTGCAAACGCCCTGATGGTTAATTAGTGACTAAGGGCGGGTGCTAAAAAATCAGGTGCCCTTGGGGTAATAATTCAGATTGCCATCAGGCCGTATGCGATAGCGCTTATATTCCCACTGATATTGCTCAGGCTTGAGCAGGGCAACAGATTCAAGTTCCCGGTTTAGGGCCACCAGATGAGTCTGTTGATCGGCACTGTAAAGATCCTTAGACACAGGTTTGAATATTATCTTCCAACCGCCGGGCACCAGCTCAGCCAGACAGATAATTGCCTGGCTGCCAGTGCGCTGAATAAGATTGTGAATCAGCGTCATGGTCAACGCCGGGAAGTCAAAATAGGGCGCAAAATTACCACTGCCCAGGGGCGGCTGGTGGTCCGGCAATATGCCCGTTACCTCACCGCGCTTTAAAGCCTTCATGACAGCACTGACACCGCGCACACTGGTTGGCACCAGGGTAGCGCCAGCCACCTCGCGGGAATCTTTTACCCATTGTTCAATCAATGGCTGTTTCGGCGGCTTGTAGAGAGAGGTCATTGGCGCCCGGCGGGACAGCCACATGCCAATCACTTCCCAGTTGCCGTAATGGGGAATAATCACAATGGTGCCCCTGTCATTGGCCAGAGCAGCTTCGATATATTCCAGCCCCTCAATCTCAACAATTTTTTTGTCGAGCCACTTATTGCTCATGCGCCAGATTTTCGGTGTTTCGCAGAACATCTTGCCAATATGGGTCAGCCGTTTGCGGCCCAGTTTTTCTACGTCTCTGTCCGACAATTGGGGCTGCGCAAGGCGCAAGTTAATGCGCGCCACCTTCATAGGCCGCATATTCAGCCAACCGGCACAGGCGCCAAGTGCACCACCAACAAGCCTGAGCAGCCACAGGGGCAAAAATGACATCAGCATAGCCATGCGCCAGATAATATTATTTTTCAACGGTGGCCCCGCTTGTTGTAGTTGCTAGTTGATTGTCTCTCATGACTAAGCCTGAAAAGGGCTCTGTATTTTTAAAGGCATTATTTTAGCGACAGCGCAGAGTAAATGCATTAACAAATCTCACGACGGGTTTGCTTACAAAACATACCATGCAACGTCACAGCATAAGAAAATAACCCTTCTCAAGAAACCCTCCATTATATGTGCCTGTTACCGACCTAAGATACCAACGCTAGCTGCCCAATCGTGCCTCTCGTAAAGTCCGATTTCCCTATTTGACGGGGTACGGCACAGCCGTATACGCTGGGCGACAACAGTTAGTTACCCAAACAACTCCTTCAAAGCCGCCAGCGATTCCGCACCTTTCACCTGATTCTCCTCCGCACTTGCCGTGGCATCCCCACCACCAATCCGAATTAAATCGTCCTCCGGCAGCTCATCAATAAACCGGCTAGGCGTAGTCGCCGATGTATCCCCAAACTGCGTCCGCTGTCTGGCGCTGGTCATGGTTAAGGTGCGCTGTGCTCTGGTAATGCCCACATAGGCCAGCCGTCGCTCTTCCTCAATTTGCCCACCTTCCACACTGTTTTTGTGGGGCAATATATCTTCTTCCATGCCGATCATAAACACGTGCAAAAACTCCAGGCCTTTGGCGGCATGTAGTGTTAGTAGTTGCACTTTGTCGTCAGCGGATTCTTCCTCTTCGCGATCCAGCAGATCTCTTAGTATCAGTTTGGCGATGGCGTTTTCGATTTTGCTGTCGCCATTTTCTTCGGCGGTTTCGCTGTCGTCGTTCTTTAAAACCTGGGCTAGCTGGCTTAGGAGAAACTGGACATTCTCCCAGCGCTTTTGCGCCACATGGTCGCCGCTGGCGTTTTGATGGAGCCAGCCTATGTAGTCGGCGTCGTCGAGCATTTCATTGATAGCGGTCATGGGGTTGCCGCCATACACATTGTGGTTAACGTTTTGTATCCAGCCTTTAAAGCGTTTTAGGCGCTCGAGATTGTTGGCAGGCATGGTGGCGGTAAGGCCGACTTCGTCGATGGCGCTGTAGAGTGACAGGTTGCGTTTATTGGCGTACTCACCGAGTTTTTCTAGGGTGGTGGGGCCGATCTGTCGCCTTGGGGTGTTGATGATTCTGAGTAGGGCGTTGTCGTCGTCTGGGTTAATAATTAACCGCAGGTAGGCCATCACATCTTTGATTTCGGTTTTGGCATAAAAGCTTTGGCCTCCGGTTATTTCGTAGGGAATATTCTGGGATTGCAGCTTTATTTCTACTAGCTTGGCTTGGTAGTTGCCACGGTAAAGCACGGCAAAGTCACTGTATTTACAGCGCCGTTTGAGGCGCATATCGATTATTTCATTGACCACCCGTTCGCATTCGCCCTCTTCGTTTTCGCTGCTGATAAAGCGCAGTGGGTCGCCTGGGCCCAGTTCGCTCCAAAGTGCTTTGCTGATCAGATGGGGGTTGTTGTCGATCAAGGTGTTGGCAGCTTTGAGGATGCGGCCGGTGGATCTGTAGTTCTGTTCCAGCTTGATAATATTGAGGCTGGGGAAGTCCTCCTGCAGCTGCATCAGGTTTTCGGGTCGGGCGCCGCGCCAGGCATAGATGGACTGATCGTCGTCGCCTACGACAGTGAGGGCCTGTTTATCATTGACCAATGTTTTCACCAGCTCGTACTGGGCCAGATTGGTGTCTTGGTACTCGTCCACCAATAGGTAGCGGATGCGCTTTTGCCATTTGGCGAGGATCTCTGTTTGCTGCCTGAACAGCATGACCGGCGTCATTATCAGGTCATCAAAGTCTACGGCGTTATAGGCCTTGAGTGCTCTTTGATAGCGTTCATAGAGCATGGCTATGCCTTGCTCGCCAGTGCTGTTGGCGGCGCCGACTACTTGGCCGGGTTCGAGCAGGCTGTTTTTCCAGTTGCTGATGGTGTTCTGTGCGGTGTCGATCAGTTTTTCGTCGAGTTCGGTGTGGCGCACCAGCAGTTCTTTAATCAGGTTGCGGCAGTCTTCCTGGTCGAGTATGGAGAAGCCGGGTTTAAAGCCTAAGGCTTTGATCTCGGTACGGATTATGGTCAGGCCGAGATTGTGGAAGGTGGAGACGGTAAGGCCTTTGCCGTTTTCTTTGCCGAGCAGGCTGCTGACCCGAGCTTTCATTTCCCGGGCGGCTTTGTTGGTGAAGGTGACGGCGGCGATATTGCGCGCTGGGATGCCGCAGTCTTCAACCAGATAGGCAATCTTTTTAGTGATTACACTGGTTTTGCCACTGCCGGCACCGGCCAGCACTAATAATGGGCCATCGATATATTTCAGCGCGGCCTGCTGTTGGGAGTTGAGGTTTTGTACCATCTGCGACTTATGCCATCTCGGCTATGGCGCTGCGTTTCTCTTGGAGCTGAGACACGGAGCCTTCAAATTCCTCTAGTTTTTGGCGTTCTTTGGTCACCACTTCGGCGGGGGCATTATCTACAAATTTGGCATTGCTGAGTTTGCCGCTCAGTTTTTTCACTTCGATACTGATCTTGTCGATCTCGCGGTCGAGGCGAGCCAGTTCGGCATCCACATCAATCAGGCCGGCCATGGGCACCAAGATTTCCAGATCACCTGCCAGGGCGGTGGCGCACAGTGGTGCTTCGGCTGGGTCATCCAGCCAGGTGATAGATTCCAGGCTGGCCAGCTTACTAAGGAACTGGCGGTTTTCTTCTAGGCGGCGTTTGTCTTCGGCATCGCCGCGGGCCAGGTAGATGGGCAGTGCTTTGGCGGGGCTGATATTCATTTCACCGCGCACATTGCGCACCCCTACGATAACGTTTTTAACCCACTCAATATCGGCGTCGGCGTCGGTATCAGTTTGGGACTCTTCGGCTACGGGGAAGGGCTGCAACATGATGGTGTCGCCTACCGGGTTTACTTTTACACCGGCTAGCGGCGCGATATTTTGCCAGATCTCTTCGGTGATAAAGGGCAGCATGGGGTGGGCGAGACGCAAGGTGGCTTCCAGTACGCGCACCAATGTGCGTCTGGTGCCTTTTTGAATGGCGGGGTCGCCATTCTCGTCCCAGAGTACGGGCTTGGACAGTTCCAGGTACCAGTCGCAGTATTCATTCCACACAAAGTCGTAGAGGGCTTGGGCGGCCAGGTCGAACCTGTAGCTGTCGATGGCGGCGGTGACTTCGCTCTCGGCGGATTGCAGGCGCGAGATTATCCAGCGGTCGGCCAGGGTGAGTTTGTAGTCGTCGGAATTATCTTGGCCACAGTCTTGGTCGCCATCTTCGCCGGTGGCGTTCATCAGCACATAGCGAGAGGCATTCCAAATTTTATTACAGAAGTTTCTGTAGCCCTCCAGGCGCTTCATATCCCAGTTAATATCGCGGCCGGTGGAGGCCAGGGCGCAGAGAGTAAAGCGCAGGGCGTCGGCACCATGGGGCTCTATGCCATCGGGGAACTGTTTTCTGGTGCGGCTGGCAATCTTGGCGGCCTGCTGGGGCTGCATCATATTGCCGGTGCGTTTTTCCAGCAGTGACTCAATATCAATGCCGTCAATCATATCCAGTGGGTCCAGCACATTGCCTTTGGACTTAGACATTTTCTGGCCCTGCTCGTCGCGAATTAGGCCGGTCACATAGACTGTTTTAAACGGTACCTCTGGCTGGCCATTGTTGTCTTTGATCAGGTGCATGCTCATCATAATCATGCGCGCTACCCAGAAGAAAATAATATCGAAACCAGTTACCAGCACATCGGTGGGGTGAAAGGTTTTGAGGCGTTCGGTATCTTCTGGCCAACCTAATGTGCCAAAGGTCCAGAGGGCTGAGGAGAACCAGGTGTCTAGTACATCTTCGTCCTGGTGCAGCTGGGTATCTCCCAGATTGTATTTGGCGCGCACATCCTCTTCGCTGCTGCCCACATAGGCTTTGCCTGCTTCATCGTACCAGGCGGGAATACGGTGGCCCCACCAGAGCTGGCGTGAGATACACCAGTCTTGAATATTGCGCATCCAGCTAAAGTACATATTTTCGTACTGCTGGGGGACAAATTTTATGCGGCCGTCTTCTACGGCTTCGATGGCTGGGCCTGCGAGTTTTTTCGCATCTACATACCATTGGTTGGTGAGCAGGGGCTCAATGACCACACCGCCACGATCGCCGTAGGGTACGGTCATATCGTTTTCTTCAATGCTTTCCAGCAGGCCCAGAGCTTCAAAGTCGGCGACTATTTCGCGGCGCGCCGCAAAGCGTTCCATGCCCCGGTACTTCTCTGGCAAGCTGGCGTCCATTTCTTCGTTGTCGCTGCCATCGCTATTAACGCACTCGGCGCTGTGGCGAATATCGGCATTGGTGGTAAGGATATTGATCATGGGCAGCTGTTGGCGCTGGCCCACTTCGTAGTCATTAAAGTCATGGGCTGGAGTGATCTTTACACAGCCTGTGCCTTTTTCCATGTCGGCATATTCATCGGCGACGATGGGAATTAGTCTGCCCACCAAGGGTAATTCAATATGCTTGCCGACCAGTGTTTTAAATCTGGGATCTTCGGGGTTCACGGCTACGCCGGTATCGCCAAGCATAGTTTCCGGTCTGGTGGTGGCGACCACTATGTAGTCTTTGCCATCTTCTGTGGTGGCGCCATTAGCTAGCGGATAGCGCAGGTGCCACATCTTGCCTTTCACTTCGCGATTCTCGACTTCAAGGTCGGAGATGGCGGTGTGCAGTTT
Source organism: Porticoccaceae bacterium (assembly GCA_018664075.1). Classification (GTDB taxonomy): domain Bacteria; phylum Pseudomonadota; class Gammaproteobacteria; order Pseudomonadales; family Porticoccaceae; genus HTCC2207. The sequence goes on from JABJOY010000044.1 coordinate 17,698, forward strand.
GGGGTCCCAGTTGACTAGGCGTTTGCCGCGATAGATCAGGCCGTCCCCATGCAGACGCACAAAGGCTTCTTGCACCCCTTTGTAAAAGCCGTCGTCCATGGTGAAACGCTCGGTATCCCAGTCTACGCTGTTACCCAGGCGGCGCATCTGGCGCATAATGGTATCGCCAGATTCCTCTTTCCACTCCCAGGTTTTTTCAATAAATTTTTCTCGGCCCAGCTCTTCGCGGCCGGGCTGGCCTTCGGCGGCCAGTTTGCGCTCTACCACCATTTGTGTGGCAATACCCGCATGGTCGCTGCCCACTTGCCACAGGGCATTTTTGCCTTTCATGCGGTTGTAGCGGGTCAGGGCGTCCATTATGCCGTGCTGCAAGGCGTGGCCTATATGCAGGCTGCCGGTAACATTGGGGGGTGGAATCACTATGGAATAGGGGTCTTTATCGCTGCCGTCTTTAGGGGCAAAGTAACCGCTTTCTTCCCAGGTTTTATACCATTTGGTTTCGATGTCCTGGGGGGCAAATGTTTTTTCCATTATGTACTCAGTGATTCAAATAGGTGCTGCTGGGGATAATTTTTTATTGCCGCAGATTATAGGGCTGGGAGCTTTTGGGGCTAGTTCTGCCGGTTAAATCGCTCGATTACTTTGGCGCGAATTTTCTCCCGCAGTAGCTGTTCTACTTTGGGCCGAATTTTGCTCATCAGTCGATTGACGATGGCGTTGACCTGCTCCTGGTTAATCTGTGTCGGATCCTCTGCGGGCTGGTCATCGGGGTTTTCAAATAGAATATGCTGGGCTTCATCGAAGGCTTTGCGGGACTGGTGCTCGTCATCGATTTCACGATTGAGGCTCTGGGTCAGAATGGGAATTTCTAGGCTGTCAAAGTCGGCTTCTGTATCGGTCTCTGGAAGGTCCAGTTCTTGTGCTTTGTTGAATTCGTCGTGGAGCAGGTTTTTTTGCAGTGCGTAGAGGTCATCCAGCAACTGATCAAGGTGCTCTTGGTCGGCGTCTGGACCCTGTGGCTTGGGTTCTTTCACGGCTTAAATTTCTCACTGAGGTCGTGAAAGCTAAGGGCGTAGCCGCGCTCTTTGTAAAAGCTAAAGTTATCTCGCTTGGCCTGTTCGTACTCTGGCTGGGGGTAGATAATTTCCATAACTCGGTCAAAGCGGCTAAACCATGTGGGTATTTCTGCCTGCAGGTTGATCAGTATCTGGTGGTGATCCCCTGGTTCTGCATCTACTGTGATGGCCACTGGGGCATGCTCTGACCCCAGTGCATGGGGAACAAAGGCGGTGTCTTGAAAGCCCCAGAGTTTTTCATCCAGTTGCTGGGCTGTGGCATGGTCGGGGACCAGGCACAGGACCTGCTGCTGGGCCTGCAGTGATTTTTGGATCAGCTGGCAGGCCAGGGCCAGGGCGACCTGCTGGTCGCCGGCTAATTTATAAAAGGAGACGCTGGTCAACGGGTCAGCTCGCTGTGCTGCGCAGGTATTCCATCAGCATCGGCACTGGCCGACCTGTGGCGCCTTTTTGTGGACCGCTGATCCAGGCTGTGCCTGCAACATCCAGATGTGCCCATTTATATTTTTTGGTGAAGCGGGCGAGGAAACAGGCGGCGGTGATGGTGCCGGCCTGGGGGCCGCCAATATTGGCCATATCGGCAAAGTTGCTTTTCAGTAGCTGGTCGTATTCTTCCCAAAGGGGTAGGCGCCAAGCGCGGTCGCCACTCTGTGTGCCGCTGGCCAGCAGTTGCTCGGCCAACCCGTCGTCGTTGGACAGGACCCCGGCGGCGACTTTGCCCAGGGCTCCTATCACGGCGCCGGTAAGGGTGGCGATATCAACGACTGCAGCTGGTTTAAAGCGCTCTGCATAGGTCAATGCGTCACAGAGTATCAGCCTACCTTCGGCGTCGGTGTTGAGAATTTCAATGGTCTGGCCGGACATGCTGGTGACTACATCTCCCGGTTTGGTGGCCTGTCCATTGGGCATATTTTCGGTGGCGGGAATTATGCCTACTACGTTTACCGGTAGCTGGTTTTCAATCAGGCCGTTCATCACCCCCATCACTGAGGCGCCCCCGCACATATCATATTTCATTTCGTCCATGCCGTTACCGCCCTTAAGGCTGATGCCACCGGTATCAAAGGTTACGGCTTTGCCCACTAAAACTGTGGGCTTAACAGCGGCTTTGGTGCCTTGGTATTTTAGGATAATCAGTTTGGCTGGTTGGTCACTACCGGCGGAAACTGAGAGCAATGAGCCCATTTTCAGTTTCTTCATATCGGCTTCGCTGAGCACGGTAGTGGTGAGGTTCTTCTGCCCTTTGGCGAGGGCTTTGGCCTGGTTGGCTAAATAGCTCGGTGTGCAGATGTTGGCGGGCAGGTTGCCCAGCTGGCGGGCGACATTCATGCCGTTGCCTACGGAGGCGCCGTAGGTCAAGCCTTTTTTGGCGGCATTGGCATTGGCTTTGCTGCTGGCCCAGTAGCATAGGGTTTTAAGTTTGGCTGGTTTGGATTTTTTGACCATTTTGGGCTGGGGGGCATATTTGTAGCTGGCGGCCTTTATGCTCCGTGCCACTATGCTGGCTTCCCATTCACTGTCGTCGGAGAGACCTTCGCCAACCCAGACGGCTTTGCTGCTGGGGGTTTTTAGCAGTGCGTTAGCACCGGCGTTTATGACATTGATTTGTTTCTGCGGGGTGGAAGCACCTTCGGTGCCAAGCAGAATAATACGTTTGCCTGCAGCGCCTGGAATATGGATAACCAATGTCTCACCGGATTTGCCGCCGAAGTCGCCCGCTTTGATCAGGGAGGATATTGCTCCGTCGAGGGATTTATCCAAGTCTGCTGCGCTGTTTTGTAGTTGTGACCCGGTCGCGAGAATGAGAGAATCCGCCTTAATATTTAACAGGTTGGCGGAAGATGCAGTAAACTCCATATTAGCTCCAAAATTTGATGTTTGTTTTAGTCCGTTGACCGCCGAAGGATACCATTCCGTGCTACCAAGCCCAATAGCAGCAAGCTTTTTACTTTGATTATTTTCCGTTACATTTGCCGTGAGATTCTGTCCAGCGCTGTGGCTGTTTGCTTGGTGTTGCTGATGATTCTGATGAGTGGGCGCTTTGTGAAATATCTGGCTCAGGCGGTATCTGGTGAGATGGAACCCGGGGCTATTTTTGCTCTGATCGGCTACCGTATTCCCGGCTTTCTGGAGCTGGTTTTGCCTCTGGCTTTTTTCCTTGCGGTGCTGCTGACCTTTGGTCGCCTGTATGTGGAAAACGAAATGAGTGTGCTGCGGGCCTGTGGTATCTCTGAGCGCAGGCTGATGGCGTACACGTTGGTGTTGGCGCTATGCTTTGCTGGGGTTGGCGGCTGGCTGAGTTTGTCTATGGCGCCCACTGGTATGGCGAAGGCGGATACTCTGCTCAAGGCGCAGCAGTCCCGCAGTGAACTGGATAAGCTGATGCCGAAGAAGTTTTACAATATAAGAGGTGGCAGCGGGGTGACCTATTCCGAGGGGGTGGATGAAAACCGCGAGCTGCAGGATGTATTTTTGGCCATAACCACGGGCCAGACTGATGATTCTAATCGCAGTCTGGTGTTGGTGCTGGCGGAGACCGGTCAACAGCAGGAGGCGGAGGGCAGCCTGGATCGCTATCTGGTGCTGAATAAAGGTTACCGTATTGAGGGTGTGCCAGGTCAGCACGATTATCAGATTACCCATTTTGAAGAATATGGCTCGCGACTGGCGAGCAAGCGTATTGATACCAGAACCAATATGGAGACGGTGCCGACCTCTGTGTTGTTTGCGGCGGATGATCTCAAGTCTCAGGCGATGTTGCAGTGGCGTCTTTCTATTCCGGTGCTGGTGCTTGTGGTGACTATGCTGGCGGTGCCTCTGAGTCGCACTAATCATCGCAAGGGGCGGTTTGGTAAGTTGCTGCCGGCCATTGTGCTGTATTTCACTTATCTGGTGGCTCTGAATGCTATGCGCGATGCTCTGGAGTCTGGCTCCGTGCCGATGGCGGTGACTATTTTGCCTGTGCATCTGGTGTATCTGGGGATTGCGGTTGCTCTGTTGCTCCAGGGTCGGCCGAAGAAATCTGTTGCGGCTAGCAGCAATAATGGGGAGCTGGCCTGATGCGCAGGCTTTCTAACCATGTGGGCACTACGGTTTTTGCCTCTATCTGTGTGGCGCTGGTGGTGCTGGTGGGCCTGGATGCGGTGGGGGCTATTATTGATCAGAGCGCTGATCTTGGGCGCAATTATCAGTTTTCTGACATGCTGGTTTATATCGTTACTCTTATCCCCTCGAAGCTCTATGATTTTATGCCTTTTGGCTGTTTGATTGGCTGTCTGGTGGGGCTGGGTATTTTGCAGGGCAATAGCGAGGTTGTTGTGATGCGCGCCTCTGGTGTGTCGCCTCTCAGGGTGGTGGGTTTTGTACTTAAGCCGGTGCTGTTGTTTATTCTCTTGGCGGTCACCATTGGTGAGTATTTTTCTCCCTATCTGGACCAGTTGGCTGAGGGGCGGCGCGAGTATTTGCGCAAGGGCGAGAGCGCTCAGGATTCGACCTCTGGATTCTGGAATCGCGAGGGCAATGAGTTTATGCATTTCAATGCGGTGTTCCCTGGGGGTGTGCTCTATGGGGTGACCCGCTATCGCTTTGATGACGACAAAACGATTGAGGAGGCGAGTTTCTCCTCGAGGGCCACCTACAATGCGGTGGATGGTCATTGGACTGAGGAGAATGTGTCAATCACCAGGTTCTTCGGTGATCGTACTGAGGTGGATAAAAAGGTCACCAGGTACTGGGGTTCGGAGTTGACGCCCAATGTGCTGACGGTAAACATTCTGCCGGCGGATTCTCTGCCTATTGCCAGTCTGTCGGACTATATTCGTTTTCTGCGGCAACAGAATGCGGACAGTGCTGATTACGAGGTGGCTTACTGGCGCAAGTTGTTGCAGCCGCTGATTATTATTGGTCTGGTGTTGATTGGTATTTCTTTTGTGTTTGGGCCGCTGCGTGAGTCGACTATGGGCTTTCGTGTCTTTGTTGGAGTGGTGGCTGGGGTGGCCTTTAGGATTATTCAGGATATGCTTGGGCCGCTGAGTATTGTGTTTGGGTTTCCCCCGTTTTTGGCGGTGATTACGCCGGTGGTTTTTTGTGTGGTGGTTGGGGTTTATTTGTTGCGGCGGAGTGGGTAGTTAGTTCGCGGGTACGTTTCTGTGAACCCTTGGGGTGGGCCCTCGCGGAAGGATCCCGAAGGCTTAAGCACAACTATGGAGACTTTGCTTGAGTATTCCTTTGTGGCTTTAGCTCGGGTTGTACCTTCATGGTCATATTAAGCCCCACATTGTTATGTTGAGCAAAGCGCAACATCTTTAGATCCTTCGCTCTGTTTGGCATGCCCGGCGCCAGTATGTTTTTTATATTATCTAAAATCTTATTGTAAAAAGTCGGGGGCCACCGGCAGCGTCGCAACGTCTTTGGGCTCATGCTGAATGATTACTCTGGCGCCACTCGCTGTGGCCAGGGCTTCAAATCTGTCCATGGACAATCTGGTTGTGGGCTCATCTGTATTAAATCTTGGTACATGCTTTTGTTCGCGACTCAGGGTGCGGTGATAGAGGTCGCCAGTCAGTAATATTGGGCCTGCTTGGGCGAGATTAACCTGCAGTGCTGTATGGCCCGGGGTGTGGCCGGGCAGATCGAGTATGGTCACTGAGCCATCGCCAAAGATGTCGTGATCGCCGTTGATTATGGTTTTGTTAAGGTCGGCAAAGGCGGCATTCTGGGCGCTGCTCTCTGGGCTGGCGAACATATGGGCAAATTCATTTTGATTAACTAGCCACTGGCTATTGCTGAACAGGGCGGCTTGGCCGCTGTGATCAAAGTGGCTGTGGGAGATTGAGATAAACTCGATTTCGTCTGTGCTGAGACCAATGTCGGCCAGTTGGTCGGCCAGTGACCTTTCCACTGTCAGGGTGAAAACATCATTGGTTTGCGGACCTGTACCTACCATGGCCACTGGCAACCCAAGATCCCATACAAGGTCACCTTGGGGGTGGCGCACTAGATAGCAGGTGTTGGTCAGGGTGCCCTGGATACCGGCGTAGTCGCCGCTGGAGGAGAAGCTATCTAGGTCGGACACGGCTATGGTGCCGCAGTCGAAGGTGTAGAGTTTGAGACTGGCTGCTGTGTCATTTGGCTGGGGGGTGCAGCCAGCTATTAATGCGCTGCCGGCGGCCAGTAAGCTTGTTGCTGTAAGTTGTTTAAACATTTTATTAACCCTCTATTGCGTCAGTACTCGTTTAACTGCGTTGTCCCAGCCTGCTACTTTGCAATCGCGCTCGCTCGGGGGCATCTGTGGGGCGAAGTTTTTATCCAGTTGCCAGCTTGCGGCAAAGCCCTGTTGATCTGGCCATATGCCTGCTCTTGAGCCGGCCAGCCAGGCGGCGCCAAGGGCGGTGGTTTCGGCAATAATCGGGCGATCGACCGGTGACTGTAAAATATCGGCGAGGCGCTGCATGGTCCAGTCGCTGGCGACCATGCCGCCGTCGACGCGGAGCACTGTGTCACCGGATTGCTGCCAGTCTGCTTGCATGGCTTTAAGCAGATCCAATGTTTGATAGCACACGGATTCCAGTGCGGCGCGGGAGATTTCCGCCGGGCCTGTGCCTCTGGTTAGGCCGATTAGTGCGCCACGGGCCTCGGCGTCCCACCAGGGGGCGCCGAGGCCGGTAAAGGCGGGAATCATGTATACCTGTTGGTTGTCGTCGGCCTGGGCTGCCAGTTCGCCGGACTGTTTGGCGGACTCGATGATGCCCAGCCCATCGCGCAACCATTGCACAGCGGCACCGGCGATAAAGATCGAGCCTTCCAGTGCGTAGGTGGTTTTGCCATCCAGCTGGTAGGCGATGGTGGTGAGCAGTCTGTTGCTTGAGGCGACGGCTTGCTCGCCGGTGTTGAGCAGGGCAAAACAGCCGGTGCCATAGGTGGATTTCATCATGCCTGTGGTGAAGCAGGCCTGGCCCAATGTTGCTGCCTGCTGGTCGCCAGCGATGCCGAGAATGGCGATATCGCCGCCCAGCAGGCTGGTGGTCCCGTAGTGGGCAGCGCAGTCTTTGACCTCTGGCAGCAATGCGGCGGGAATATTAAACAGTGCCAGCAGTTCCCTGTCCCAGTCGCCCTGATGAATATTGTAGAGCATGGTTCTGGAGGCATTGGTGGCGTCGGTGGCATGGGCGCTACCCTGGGTCAGGTTCCACAGCAGCCAGCTGTCCATGGTGCCAAAGGCCAGTTCGCCAGCCTCTGCTCTGGCCCGGGCTCCCTCGACATTGTCCAGTATCCAGGCAATTTTGGTGGCGGAGAAATAGGGATCTAACAGCAGGCCTGTCTTGCTATTGACCATGGCTTCGTGGCCCTGGTCTTTGAGGCTGTTGCAGTAGTCGGCGGTACGGCGGTCTTGCCAGACGATGGCGTTATACACCGGTTCGCCGGTTGCGCGGTCCCAGATCAAGGTGGTTTCCCGCTGATTGGTGATGCCTATGCCGGCAATCTGCTCCGGGGTTATGTTGGCCTGGGCGATGGCGGCTCGGGCTGTTTCCAGACTGGTCTGCCAAATATCGGTGGCGCTGTGTTCGACCCAGCCTGAGTCGGGAAAGTGCTGGGTAAATTCTTGCTGGGCCTGTTCGACTATGCTGTAGCTGGTATCAAAAATAATCGCTCTGGAGGAGGTGGTTCCCTGATCCATGGCTAGTATATAGGTGGCACTCATAGGCTGCAGTCCTGTTATTTTTTTTCTTTGGGTGTTACCACTACTTGAGTCTGGGTGAGAATATCATGCAGGCACCCGCTGGCTTTTGGCCACAGCAGCCACAGATAACCTATGCCCAGTATTAAGAAGGATAGGGGGGCCAGACCGCAACGCTGGATACATTGCTCTGGGCTGGCCATGGAGCCGTCGGCCTGTTGCAGGCGAATGCGCCAGGCTTTCATGCCTAATGTCTGGCCCTGCTTGCGCCAGCATATAAAGTAATAGCCGCACAGGGCAATAATCCAGCCGGCCATGCTGAGCAACTGCTCTGCCAGTCCCGGCTGCACGGCTTCCAGGTTTTCTGTGCCGTTAAATATTATTTTAATAATGGTGAGCAGTCCCCCGTAGGTCAATGTAATGGCGAACAGCAGGAATAGGTCATAGATTAATGCAGCCATTCGTCGCATTAGGCTGGCTGTGGGTAATGGCTCGATCATTTGTATGTGGTCCGGATTATTTATGCTGGAATTTTGCCTAAAGCCAGTACAATGCGCAATCGACGTTTTTGTTATCAGTGCTTAGGAGAGGTTTGTGGATTGGATTTATGGTATTCATGCGGTGCAGACCATGCTTAAGTCGGCCCCTGGCCGGGTGCGGGAGTTGCATGTGCAGCGGGGGCGGCAGGATGACCGTCTGCAAAAGATCCATAAGCTGGCGGAGCAGCATGGTGTGGCTCTGCAGTGGACTGCGGTTAAGCAGCTGGATAAAAGGGCTGAGGGTCGCCATCAGGGGGTCATGGCTCTGTGCAGCCCCGGTGAGACCCACGATGAAAACTATCTGTTAAAGCTGGCGGAGGAAAAGGGCAAAGAGGCGTTTTTTCTGATGCTGGATGGGGTGACTGATCCCCATAATTTAGGTGCCTGTCTGCGCTCGGCGGACGGTGCAGGTGTCCATGGGGTGATTGTGCCCAAGGACAATTCTGTGGGTCTGACGCCGGTGGTGACCAAGGTGGCCTGTGGTGCTGCGGAGACTGTACCGCTGATTATGGTGACTAATCTGAGCCGCACGCTGGAGAAGCTGCAAAAGCAGGGGGCCTGGGTGGTGGGCACTGCTGGTGAGGCGGAGCAGTTCATCTATGACTTGGATTTAACCGGGCCTCTGGTGCTGGTGATGGGGGCTGAGGGTTCTGGTATGCGCCAGTTGACCCGCAAGCAATGTGATTTTTTGGCCAAGTTGCCTATGGCGGGGGAGGTCAGCAGCCTCAATGTGTCGGTGGCAACTGGTGTGTGCCTGTTTGAGGTGGTGCGTCAGCGCCGCAGTTGAGTTGGCTGTTTTGGCCTCCAGTTGATCTGGGTGGTTGTATTTTGGGTTGGCTAAGGGTTAATCTTAGATAGTGAGACGATAGTGTAAAGGCGGTACAAAAGGATAGTTGTACCGAGCTGTTTATTCATAATATAACGGGAGTTACTGATGCAAATTATGGAGCCTACTATTTACTCTATACCTAATATGTTGAGTCTGCTGCGTCTGGGTCTGGTGCCTGTGCTGGTTGGTCTTGCACTGGCTGGTTTGGGTGATGTGTTTTTGTTGATTCTGGTGATTTCTCTGGTTAGTGATGTGCTGGATGGTTATCTGGCGCGTAAGCTCAATCAGACCTCTGAGCTGGGTGCCAAGCTGGATAGCTGGGGGGATGTGCTCACCTATGCCAGCATGATCCTGGGGCTCTATCTTATCTGGCCGGCAATATTTTCTGAGCAGGCGGCCTATCTGTTTGCCGCCATGTTGTCGTTTACTGTGCCTGTGGCGTTGGCGCTGCGTAAGTTTGGTGCCTATCCCAGCTACCATACCTGGGGCGCTAAAGCTGCTGCGGTACTGATTGCCCCTGCTTATTATGTGCTGATTCTGTATGCGGCGGATGATTTCTTTCGCCTGGTGATTATGTTCCATGTGCTGGTGGCTGTGGAGGAGATGGCGATCACGTTGATGCTTAAGCAGCAGCGCACCAATGTGGGTTCTGTCCTCAGTCTGGCCCGGGAGTTTTCCCAGCGGGACAGGTAGACTTTTAACTCGTGCTTTTGAGCAGAGATTTACGGCTTTAAAACGCTATTGCAACCCTGGCTTCAACTCTCTATAATCCCGCGCCACAAAGCGTCCGAACGACTTTTTTTAGTTTTAATGTTGTCCGGGCACTCCTTGTCTCACCTGGATGGCTAAATGGCCGATAGGGAGACTTTTAAATCCACGAGGAGATACAATGCGTCACTACGAAATAGTGTTTCTGGTCCATCCAGACCAGAGTGAACAGGTTGCCGGTATGGTTGAACGTTACTCTGCATCTGTTGCAGCTGGTAACGGTACTGTTCACAGATTGGAAGACTGGGGCCGTCGTCAACTGGCTTACCCTATCAACAAAATTCACAAAGCTCATTATGTCCTGATGAATATCGAATGCGGTCAGGAAGTTCTTGATGAGTTGAACTCCACTTTCCGTTACAACGATGCTGTTTTGCGTAGCATGGTTATCCGTCGCGATGAGGCTGTTACTGCTGAATCACCGATCATGAAGCAGGAAAATGCCGAGAAAGCGGACAAAGAAGCCCGCGAACGTCGCAATGCCGCTAAAGCCAAGGCTGATGAAGCCAAAGCTGCTGCTGAGGCCGCTCAGGCGCCTGCAGCTGAAGAGGCTGCTGCTGAAGCACCAGCAGAAGAAACTGCTGAAGCGGATAAAGGAGAATAATCATGGCTAGATTTGTACGTCGTAGAAAATTTTGTCGTTTCACCGCCGAAGGCGCCACTGAAATCGATTATAAAGATTTAGATACCTTGAAAGGTTATGTGTCTGAGAGCGGCAAGATCGTTCCCAGCCGTATCACTGGCACCAAGGCGCGCTACCAGCGCGAGCTGTCTGAAGCCATCAAGCGCGCTCGTTACATTGCGCTGTTGCCTTACACAGATAGCCATAAGTAATTAGGAATACCATTGCGTGCCCTGGCTGAGTTTATTATGCGCGGGCGTGCACAGGCCTGCGGTGTAGCCTTATTGGGGACTTTTTTCCCCTTTGTCAGTCCGGCTACTATAGGGCTGGTAACACTGCGCAAAGGCAGTACCGAAGGATTGGTAATTTTGCTTTGGGCGGCTCTGCCGTCAATTGTGAGTTACTACTTTGGTCAGGGCAGCGGATTGCTCACCTTGGTTTCTGTGGTGTCCCTGCTGATGATGGTGGTCTCGGCCAATGTGTTGAGAGTAACCAGTTCATGGCAGGCCACAATGTTGGCTACTATGCTGTTGGCCATTGCGGTGACATTGGGTTTTGGGCTGCTGCTGAGCGCTGAGGTCGACCTGCTTATAGCCAAGGTCAGTGAGATTTTTGCTGAGATTGCAGCTTCGCAGGGTCAACAGCAGGCTGAAGGGCAGGAACCTGTGGTTCCTACCCGGCCGCTGGTACTGGGTCTGGTTGCGCTGATGTTATCGATCAGTGCCATTGTAAGTTTGCTGTTGTCCCGTTGGTGGCAGGCAATGCTTTACAACCCAGGCGGATTTGGAGAGGAGTTCCACAACCTGAGGCTTGATATCAGGGTTGCCGGGGGTTCATTGCTGGCCTTTACGCTGCTGCTGTATCTGCCCGGTGACTTCAGGTTTTGGGCTGAGCTGATGGCTCTGCCGCTGCTGATATCTGGTCTGTCCCTGGTGCACTATGGGGTCAAGGCATTATCTCAGGGCAGGCAGTGGTTGGTATTTATGTATGTTGGGCTGGTGGTTTCTGGCCCTGTAATAGGTGGCTTGTTGGTTGGATTGGGTATCGCTGACAGCATTTTGAATTTACGCTTAAGATTGACGGCGAATAAAGACCGCGATCAATAGGCAGAGCTGGTTAACAAGAGGTTATTGAGATGGAAGTTATTCTTCTGGAGAAAGTAGGCAAGTTGGGTGGTATTGGTGACACTGCTAATGTTAAAGCTGGTTTTGGCCGCAACTACCTAATCCCTCAGGGCAAGGCTGTATTTGCCACTGAAGCTAATATCGCTGATTTTGAGCTGCGCCGCGCTGATTTAGAAGCTGCTGCCGATGCCAAGCTGGCTGAAGCCACTGGCCGCGCTGCCAAGCTGGCGGAGATTGGTACTGTGACTATCAGTGCCATTGCTGGTGATGAAGGTAAGCTGTTCGGTTCTGTGGGTACCCGCGAACTCGAAGCTGCAATCAATGCTGCTGGCGGCGAAATCACCAAGAGCGAAATTAACTTGCCTGAAGGTGCGCTGCGCAATGTTGGTGAGTTTGCTGTTGAAGTTCAGCTGCACTCTGATGTGACTCAATCTGTCACCGTGGTAATTGAAGCAGAGTAATTTTGCTGGCTAAACACCGTTTAGCTTGAATACCGCAAAGTATTTGCATAACGGCACTGCTTCTTAATAAGATGCAGTGCCGTTTTTGTTTTTAGTGACGGCTATTTCAGTCATTTTTATACCTAACAACAGGTCGATATACCGGCATGAACGAAGCGCTTTTTGCAGAACCTACTATCAGCCAGCCGCTGCCCCATTCTATTGAGGCAGAGCAGGCGGTACTCGGCGGGTTGATGCTGAAAAATGATGCCTTTGATTCGATTGCCGAAATTCTTAGCGACAGCGATTTCTACAGCACTGATCACCAGCTGATCTTTACCGCCATGTCCCGGCTGTCCGCCGATGGCCAGCCCTTTGACCCTATTACCCTGACTGAATCTCTGCAGAACTCCAATGAGCTGAATGCTGTTGGGGGTGCGGAATATCTGGTAGACCTGGCCCACAACACTCCCAGCTCTGCTAATGTTAAGGCCTATACCCAGATTGTGCTGGAGCGCTCTATTGTTCGCCAACTGATCAGTGCGTCCAGTGATATTGTGCGCAAAGGTTACAACCCACTGGGTTGGGACAGCGCTAAGCTGCTTGAGGAAGCAGAGCAGCGGCTGCAGGAGATTATTGAAAATCGCCCGAAAAAAGGTGGTTTTAAAGAGGTTAACTCGCTGATTCGAGAAGCGGTTGAGCGTCTCGATGAGCTATTTAAAAACGATGCGGATATCACTGGTCTGAGCACCGGATTTTCTGATCTGGACCAGATGACCAGCGGCTGGCAGAAGTCGGATCTGATTATTATTGCCGGCCGACCCTCCATGGGTAAAACCTCCTTTGCCATGAATATGGTGGAGCATGCCACATTAAATCAGGATCGCCCGGTTCTGGTATTTAGCCTAGAGATGCCAGCCAGCAGCCTGGTGACTCGTATGCTGTCATCCATTGGTAAAATTGACGCGACGAGAATGCGCTCTGGCAATCTGCTTGAAGATGATTGGCCGCGCCTGAGCAGTGCGGCTCAGCGCCTTAAAGACCGGCCTCTGTTTATTGATGACTCTGCGGGCATTACCCCGCTGGAGATGCGTAATCGCATCAAGCAGTTTACCCGGGAGCGGGTGGAGCAGCTGCGTGCTCAGTGGCATCAGGAGCACGGGGCTAACACCCCGGCCGACACTGAGTCTCTGTATGAGGCGGCTCAGCCGGGCATGATTATGGTGGATTACCTGCAGCTGATGAGCGGTACCAATAGTTCCGAGGGTCGTGTGCAGGAAATCTCGCAGATCTCCCGTGAGCTAAAAGGTCTGGCCAGAGAATATGAATGCCCGATGATTGCCCTGTCCCAGCTCAGTCGTAATGTTGAACAGCGCCCTAATAAGCGTCCGGTAAACGCGGACTTGCGTGAATCTGGTGCCATTGAGCAGGATGCGGATGTGATTACCTTTATCTACCGGGATGAGGTCTACAACGAGGACAGCCCGGATAAAGGCACTGCCGAGATTATTATTGGCAAGCAGCGAAATGGTCCCATTGGTACCTGCCGTCTGATGTTTATGGGCAAGTACACGCGCTTTGAGAATCTGGCTGGCGACCATTTCGCCGACAATTAGCTACAGCAACTGCATAAGCCAGCCAGTCTGTAAATTAACTACTTTAAGGTTTCGTTAATGAAGGTTTTTCACACCGTCAGTGGACTTCGAGATGATCTTAATAAAGATCGCCGTAAGGGCTTGCGCATTGGCTTTGTGCCGACCATGGGCAATCTTCACGATGGCCATCTGGCGCTGATTACTCAGGCCAGGGAAACCAGCGATATTGTGGTCTGTTCGATTTTTGTCAATGCGCTACAGTTTGGTTTGAATGAAGACTGGGATAAGTATCCCCGCACCTATGAGTCCGATTGCGACAAGCTTCGCGAAGCAGGCTGTGACTATCTGTTTCACCCGGACGATATTGAGATGTACCCCAATGGCCTGGACACCCAGAGCCGGGTGATTTGCCCGACCATGACAGATGTGTTGTGCGGTGCCAGCCGCCCCGGGCATTTTGAGGGTGTAACCACGGTGGTCAGCAAGCTGTTTAATATTGTGCAGCCGGACGAGGCTATTTTTGGCATCAAAGATTATCAGCAGCTAGCGGTGATCCGTCGCATGGCTGAAGACCTGTGCATGCCGGTGCAGATCAGCGCCGCTCCTATTCACCGTGAGTCCGATGGCCTGGCCATGAGTTCGCGCAATAGCTATATCACTGATGATGAGCGCCCGCGGGTCACTGTGCTCAAGCAGAGCCTGGAATGGATTGCTGAGCAGATAGGGGCGGGCAACAAGGACTTCAATCAGCTTGAAGCCTCGGCCAGGCAGAAAATTATTGAGGCTGGCTTTAGCATAGATTATGTCACCATCAGCAACAGCAAGACATTGGATCCGGCCGCCAACGATGATCTTGAAATTACTATTCTGGGTGCTATGTTTACTGAAGCTGCAAGACTTATTGATAACTTGTCAGTGGATTTGAAGTAGGTATTACAACCCCGTTTGGGGCTGGATTTAAATAGGAATTAGTCGAAAGGGAGTTTTCTATGCAATCAAATTTTCTTAAAGCCAAGCTGCATATGGCCTGTATCACTCAGGCGGAGCTGTGGTATGACGGTTCCTGCGCTATTGACGCCGATCTTCTCGAACTGGCTGGTATGCGCGAGTTTGAGCAGATCGATATTTACAACGTCAGCAATGGTGAGCGCCTGACCACTTATATTATTGCCGCCGAGGCAGGCTCTGGGGTTATCTCCATGAACGGTGCTGCAGCGCGCAAATGTGAGGTTGGCGATCGCATTATTATCGCTGCCTATGCGGGGCTCTCCGACACCGAAGCTTCGACCCATAAACCCAGACTGGTCTATCTCAATCAGGATAATTCAGTTGAGCGCACCGCCAATACCATTCCGGTGCAGCTGGCTGTTTGATTACGGGTCCTTGGCGTAAACCAGCTCCCCAGCCAACCAGGTTTCCAGCACCTGTGTCTTCCAAATATCCTCAGCTGGTATCTGGTAAATATCCTGATCAATAATAATAAAATCGGCCCATTTGCCCTGCGTTAAACCGCCGAGGCTGCCTTCTTGATGAGCCCCCCACGCGGCGTCAATAGAGAATGAGCGCATTGCTTCTTCAATAGTCATGGCCTCCTCGGGCAGCCAGCCACCTTGCGGCTGGTTGGCTTTGTTCTGGCGGGTTACTGCGGCATGAATTCCGTCAAAAGGGTTGGCCAGTTCTACCGGATAGTCGGAACCTGAGACCACTATGCTGCCCTGATCGAGAAAGGTGCGCCAGGCGTAGGCGCCTTTAAGTCGCTCCCGGCCAATTCTGTTCTCTGCCATATTCATATCGCTGGTGGCATGGGTGGGCTGCATGGAGGGAATTACATCCAGACTTTTAAATCTGGGGATATCATCAATAGCGACCACCTGGGAATGCTCAATTCGATGGCGCAGATGGCGACCACCCACTGTGGCGTAAGCATGTTCAATTTCATCCAGTGCTATGCGATTACCTTTGTCGCCGATGGCGTGAATGGCCACCTGAAAGTCTGCTTCTGTGGCCAGTTTAAACAGCTTGCGCAACTGGGCGGCACTGGTCAGCAGCAGCCCGCTGTGGCCGGGGCGGTCGCTGTAGGGCTCTAGCATGGCTGCGCCGCGGCTGCCCAGGGCACCATCGGTGTAAATTTTAATACTGCGTGCGCTGTATAGCTGATGCTCGTCTTCGCTGTGCCCAGCGGCCAGTATCTGTTCCAGGCTAGGTTCGGTTGAAGAGATCATGCCATAAACCCGCACGGGCATTTCGCCACTGTCAGCCAGCTGGCGATAGAGCTGATGTTCTGCCGCTGTGGTACCTGCATCATGGGTCGAGGTGATGCCCAGACTGAGAAGATGGCTGCTGACGGCATCCAGCGCTGCGGCAATTTCGGACTGATCAGGTGCCGGAATCACTGTGGACACTAGATTCATAGCATTGTCGATGAGCACGCCTGTGGGTTCGCCATCGGCATCTTTGAGTATTTCGCCGCCCGCTGGGGATATTGTCTCTCTGGTAATGCCTGCCAGTTCAAGGGCTTTGCTGTTGCCCCAGCCAGCATGGCCGTCGATGCGCTCCAGCCATACTGGCCGATCACTAATTTCACTGTCGAGCTGGGCTGCGGTTGGAAACTGCTTGTCGGGCCAGAGCACCTGGTTCCAGCCGCGGCCGCGTATCCAGTTGAGGTACTGATTGCTGGCGGCATAGCCACCCACAGCTGCAGCGGCCTCTGCTGCGGAGTCTGCTTGGCGAACATCAATGCGCTGCAGGGTGTAGCCGAGGCTGGAAACATGGCCATGGGCATCAATAATGCCGGGGATTAATGTTTTGCCCTGACCATCGATAATATTGGCCTCTGGGTAGTTGGCGCCGATTGAGGTCCCCGTCTCAAGCACTTTGCCTGCGACTATGGCCATGGAATCGAATTTAAATAGTTGGCGATTATTATCAAAGCTGTAGCCCTGAATATTATTTATCAGAGTGACTTCTGTAGTTGCTGAAGCGTCTGGGGATTTGGCTGGTTCTGTGCAGCCGATTATCAGGCTGGCCAAGGCGATTAGCAGCAGCGCTGACAGGTATTGTTTAACTGGGTTCACGGCGGTAACTCCCGGCGGTTGTTTTAATTATTAGCGGCAATTAATGGGGATATTTTGTCTTATCTTGCAGCTTTATGCGATCTTTTCTTAGTCGGGTAGATATCTCATAGCGCCGGTTTTGGCGGCCTGCCGGTGTAGAGGAGGGTAATTGAATAGTTGACTAATGCGCAAAAACTGATACATTGCCCGCAATCTTCGTCGTATTGACGGGATTATTAGTCCTAGTACCAGATTGGCGTAACCCGTGCCGCTGGTCATCAATAGAGATGGCGCTGCTTTTATCCAAAGCTTAATAAGTCGCCAACGACAGTCATAAGCACTTACCGGTGTGACTGAAATAGCCGCGATCTGTGGCGTCCCTTTTGATGTTTCAGTGTCTTCCGCCTCTGCGAACGGTTCTTTTGTCGTTACGATAGTTACGATAGCTTAATTTAGTTGAGGACATATTGTGGAACTCTTATCTGGCGGTGATATTTTAATCCGCGCTTTAAAAGACGCAGGCGTTAAGGACGTTTGGGGTTATCCCGGCGGTGCCGCTCTGCATATCTATGACGCCCTGTATCGACAGGATGACGTCTTTCATATTCTGGTTCGTCACGAGCAGGCCGCTGTGCATGCCGCGGACGGATTCTCCCGTGCCACTGGTGAAGTGGGCACTGCACTGGTGACCTCCGGTCCAGGTGCGACCAATGCAATTACTGGTATTGCCACTGCCTATATGGATTCTATTCCAATGGTGGTTATCTCCGGTCAGGTGCCTCTCTCCAAGATTGGTCAGGATGCCTTTCAGGAAACCGATATGGTCGGTGTTTCTCGACCTATTGTTAAGCACAGCTTTCTGGTTACTCGCGCTGAAGATATCGCTGAGACTATTGCCAAGGCTTATTATATTGCGGCTACTGGCCGACCTGGCCCTGTGGTCGTGGATATCCCCAAAGATGTCACCGACCCCAGTTACAAGGTTGCCTATGAATGGCCCACTGAGACCAAAATGCGCTCTTACCAGCCGACGGATAAGGGCCATCGCGGACAGATCAAGCGGGCGGTTAAAACCCTGCTGGGGGCTAAGCGTCCGGTTATTTATACCGGTGGGGGCATTGTTATAGACAATGCGGCGGAGCATTTGATTGCTCTGGCCAGGAAGCTTAATTTCCCGGTTACCAATACGCTGATGGGTCTGGGTGGTTACCCGGGCACTGACCGTCAGTATCTGGGTATGCTGGGCATGCACGGGACCTACGAGGCCAATACGGCCATGCACCATGCAGATGTTATTTTTGCTGTGGGCGCTCGCTTTGATGATCGGGTGACCAATGATCTGGAAAAATTCTGTCCCCATGCCACGATTATTCATATTGATGTTGACCCGACCACTGTGTCGAAAAATATTGAGGCCCATATTCCTATCGTTGGCACCTGTACCTCAGTACTAACTGAGATGCTGAGCATTGCAGAGCAGCTGACTCTTGAGCCGGATGCAGAGGCACTGGCGGACTGGTGGCAGCAGATTGATCAATGGCGTGCGGACAAGGGTATCTACACTGAATCCCGTTATGAGCCTAGCTCCGGCACCTGCATCAAGCCTCAGGATGTGATCAAAATGCTGTACAAGATCACTGAGGGTGAGGCGATTATCACGTCGGATGTTGGTCAGCACCAGATGTTTGCTGCCCAGTATTATCTGTTTGATAAGCCGCGCATGTGGATCAACTCCGGCGGTCTTGGCACCATGGGCTTTGGCCTGCCCGCGGCCATGGGTTGCAAGCGAGCATTTCCCGATACAGACGTAGCCTGTGTGACTGGTGAGGGCAGTATCCAGATGTGCATCCAGGAGCTGTCTACCTGCACCCAGCACAATCTGCCGGTAAAGATTATTAATCTCAATAATGCGGCGCTGGGTATGGTTCGCCAGTGGCAGGATATGAATTATAGCAGCCGTTACTCGGAATCCGTCTATGAGGACTCGTTGCCGGACTTTGTTAAGTTGGCCGAGGCCTATGGTCATGTGGGTATGAAAATTACCCATCTGGATGAACTGGAGGAGAAGATGCGCGAATGCTTTGCGATGAAAGATCGCACTGTATTTATGGATATCTGCGTGGATCGCTCTGAGCATGTTTATCCCATGCAAGTACCTGGTGGATCGATGCGCGATCTGTGGCTGAACAAGACGGAGAGAGCCTAATGAAACGTATAATTTCTATACTACTGGAAAATGAATCCGGTGCGCTCTCGCGGGTTGTCGGACTGTTTTCCCAGCGCGGCTACAATATTGATACGCTGACCGTTGCGCCCACTGATGACGATACTCTGTCCCGTTTAACCCTGACCACACAGGGTGATGACCATATGGCGGAGCAGATTGTTAAGCAGCTGCACAAACTGATAGACACTATCAAGGTGGTGGATCTGACCGAAGGCGCCCACATTGAGCGAGAGCTGATGCTGGTTAAGCTGAAGGCGTCGGATAACGATATCCGCGCTGAAGTAAAAAGCTGCGCCGAGATTTTTCGCGGCACTATTGTGGATGTGACCCCTAATACTTATACGGTGCAACTGGCTGGTGACAGCGAGAAGCTGGATGCCTTTATTGAGGCGGTGCGCGAGATTGGCATTATGGAAGTGGTTCGGTCCGGTGTGTCTGGCATTGCTCGTGGTGATAAATTCCTGCGTGTATAACAGAAGGGTATTGCAAACAGTTAGTCGGCGGCTCTCCTGCTAAATGGCGAGCCGCTTTGTTTTATAACCCGTAATTAGAATATTAATAATTAACCCAATGAGGGATTGAATGAGCGCAGCACTGACAGAAACCCGACTGGTGCCACTGGATGGCGGTATTAACTTCCGCGATATTGGCGGTTACATCAATAATCAGGGGCGCACTGTTAAGTGGCGGAAAATAATGCGCTGCGGCCATCTGGCCAATCTGACCGATGCTGATCTGGATGTGCTGGAGGAAATTGGTGTCAGCCAGATCCATGATTTCCGCCGTGTTGACGAGCAGACCCAGAATCCCAGCTGCGCCATTCGTGCGGAGTTTGTCGATGACTATCAGATTTCTATTGGTGATATCTCGCGGTTTTGGGAGTTTTTGTTTGAGGGTGAACTGAGTGCAGAGTCATCCCATCAGCTGGTGGTTAACTCTTACCGCTCCTGTATTCAGGTGGTGATCCCGGCCTTTAGTCGCTTTATGCGTCATATTGTCGACAATGCCCAGGGCGGTTCTGTGTTCCACTGTTCCGCTGGTAAAGATCGCACGGGCATGGCGGCGGCACTGATACTCTCTGCTCTGGATGTGCCCAGGCAGACTATTATTGATGATTATATGCTCACCATTGAGCATTACGATTCGTCGCGCTTGATCGATATTGTCGAGGGCCATCTGCGTGATGCCAAGGTGGAGAAATGGGACCGATCCTGGTTGGTCCCCTACTGCTCAGTGCATCAGGACAATATTGTTGCCTTTCTCGAGGCCATAGATGCCGAGTACGGAGATGTCAAAAGTTATCTGATCAATGCCCTTGGATTATCCCAGGCTGATCTAGACCTGATGCAAGACAGTTTTTTGCATCCTTGATAGGCTATAATGCCGATCACTGTGATAAAGAGCGGCAAGGGTAATAACCATGACCAAGAAGTCAGCAGTAGAAGAGAAGATCGTAGAGCTTAAGAGCTCAGCCTCTGGGGAGAGCCCGGTGCGGCGCAAAGGTATTTACTTGCTGCCCAACCTGCTTACCACCGGAGCGCTGTTTGCGGGCTTTTATGCGGTGCTTTCAGGCTTTAGCGGCAAGTATGAGCTGGCAGCAATCGCTATCTTTACGGCGATGGTTTTTGATGGTCTGGACGGTCGCGTGGCGCGCATGACCAATACTCAGAGTGCCTTTGGTGTGCAGTATGACAGCCTCTCGGATATGGTGTCTTTTGGTGTTGCTCCTGCGGTAGTGGCCTATGGCTGGGGGGTGAGTGATCTGGGTACCTTGGGTCTGGCTGCTGCCTTTGTCTACGCTTCCTGCGGAGCGCTGCGTCTGGCGCGATTTAATGTTCAGGCTGAGTCCTCGGATAGCAAAGTCTTTACAGGTTTGCCCAGTCCAGCTGCTGCTGCTCTGGTGGCTGGATTTGTCTGGTCCACCTATAGCCTGGAACCCTCTGTTGGCTTGTCTGTGTTGGGGGCTATTTTGACTGCCGTTGCTGGGCTGCTGATGGTGTCCAACTTTAAGTACCCAAGTTTTAAAGAAATTGATATGCGCGGCAAGGTGCCATTTTTTGCGATTCTTGCTGTGGCTATGCTGTTTGTGGTCATTACCATTGATCCGCCGCGGATTCTGTTTGCTATGGCCATGGTGTTTAGCTTTTCTGCCCCGGTTATCTGGCTGGCGAAGCGACTGGGCTTTGGCTTGCCGACTAAGGATGAAAATAAAAAGGATTAATACAATTGCCCTTGGCATTGGGGCTAAAAACTGTTTGAATACGAGCCATGAATAACTACAGCAACAGGTTTAACGCCAACAGCAGCACTCTGTCTGCTGCCTCTGCTCGTGGTCTACTTCTCCTGCCCTGAGGGGCATCTATCGTTACACCTCATCCAAAATTTTCGTGCAGCGCATAAACATGCGTTGAATTTCGTCCCCTGCAGGGGGAAAATACAGTTTGATTTAAAGTGCCGTTGAGAACAGTCTCGGCGACATAGAGGGAAGAGAAGATCATGAGTTCAAAAGAGAAATTAGTCATTTTTGACACTACATTGCGCGACGGTGAGCAGAGCCCCGGTGCGTCGATGACCAAAGATGAGAAAGTTCGCATTGCCAAGGCCCTGGAAAAAATGCGCGTCGATGTGATCGAAGCGGGTTTTGCCATCTCTAGTCAGGGGGATTTTGAGGCGGTGCAGGCGATTGCCAATACTATTACTGAAAGCCGTATCTGTAGCCTTTCCCGTGCGGTCAGTGGCGATATTGAACGGGCTGCGGAGGCGCTGGCTGGGGCCAATGCCGGGCGTATTCATACCTTCATTGCCACCTCTCCAATTCATATGAAGCACAAGCTGCAAATGGAACCTGATCAGGTTCTGGAACAGGCGGTGGGGGCGGTAAAAATTGCCCGTGGTCTGATTGATGATGTGGAGTTTTCTCTGGAAGATGCCAGTCGCACAGAGTTTGAATTTATGTGCCGCATCACTGAGGCGGTGATCAATGCCGGTGCGCGGACGATTAACCTGCCAGATACCGTGGGTTATTCCGACCCTGGTGAATATGGAGCAATGATTGAGCGCCTGTTAAACACTGTGCCCAATGCAGATAAAGCGATCTTCTCGGTCCATTGCCACAATGATTTGGGTCTGGCTGTGGCCAATAGCCTGAGTGCAGTGCAAGCTGGTGCCCGTCAGGTGGAGTGCACTATCAACGGTCTGGGTGAGCGGGCGGGTAATGCATCCCTTGAAGAGTTGGTGATGGCGATTCGCACCAGAAAGGATGTGTTCCCGGTCACTACTGATATAGACACCGTACATATAGTGCCGACCTCGCGTCTGGTGTCCAGTATTACTGGTTTCCCGGTGCAGCCCAACAAAGCCATTGTTGGCGCCAATGCCTTTGCCCATGAATCCGGTATTCATCAGGATGGCATTTTAAAATTCCGAGAAACCTATGAAATTATGAAGGCTGAAGATGTTGGCTGGAGCACCAATAAGTTGTCTCTGGGTAAACTGTCCGGGCGTGCCGCCTTTGCCGCCCGTCTCGAAGAGCTGGGCATTAACTTCGACAGCAAAGAAGAGTTTAATCAGGCCTTTGTGCGCTTTAAGGAATTGGCGGACAAGAAGCGTGAGATATTTGATGAGGATCTGCAGGCGCTGGTCTCCGATGTGCAAATGGGCACCGAAGACGATGCATTGACCGTCACTGATTTGGAAGTGTTAAGCAAAAGTGGTCAGTCACCCCATGCCAAAATCGGGATTCGCTACCATGATAAGGACCACAGTGCTGAGGCCAGCGGTGATGGTGCTGTGGACGCGATTTTTAATGCTATTGAGAAGTTGGTAAATAGCGAAACCAACTTGCAGCTGTATTCAGTGAATGCGGTAACCCAGGGTACTGATTCCCAGGGTGAAGTGACTGTGCGGCTGGAGAAGGATGGCCGCATTATTAATGGTCAGGGTGCCGATACAGATATTCTTTTGGCCAGTGCCAAGGCCTATGTTAATGCGCTGACCCTGATGCGCAATCCCGGGCGCTTGCACCCGCAGCTTGGCGGGGTCTAATGGTTAACGCGCTGCGCAACCAGTACCTGCAAAAATTGGGCATTGTCCAATATGTGGGCAAGGATTTGCCAGTGGTTGCGCCTGCTGCTGCACCAGCGGCAGAAGTTTCTGGCGTTGCGCCCGAGATCGGCCAGTCGGGAAGTGCTGATAAGCAGCGCAGATCCATGGCCGAGCTGGTCAATATCGGGCTTGGGGATAAGCCGCCTAAGGTGGCTACACCATCTGAGTCACCTGAGTCAGAGGCTCAGACGTTAATAGCACAGCAGGAAAGCAAACCAGCAAAGACCGAAACCTTGCAGCCAGCGGAAGATATTAATCTGAAGTTCGCTCTTTGGCAGGCCAGTGAAAAGCTTCTGGTGTGCAGTTCCATCGATGATCAGCTGCCCGATCCGGCACAAATTTTATTGCTCGACAATATTCTGCTAGCCATGGGGCAGGGCGATGGCCCATTGCCCCAGATGGAAATGGTGGAATGGCCCCTCCATGCCAATATGAAGGGTGATGAAGCAGAGGTGCGCGGGTACCTGGCCACTATGCTTAAAGCGAGAATTGACAGTAAAGGTATCGAGCTTGTTCTGTTGCTTGGAGACCCGGCGTCCCAGTGGCTGTTAAATGAGCAGCAGCGAGGGGCGGTGAGCAATGGTCAGGTGGATATTCTGGGTCAGGTCACCGCGCTGCTGGTGCCATCATTGCAGGATATGATCGATAAGCCGGAGTGCAAGCGTCAAACCTGGCAGACCATTCGTTATCTCTCGCCCATGCGCCAAGTTCACAAAGCAGACTCTTGATTAGCCATTGTTCGATTCGCCATATGCAGCCTGCCGACCTGGACCAGGTTCGTGCTATTGAGTTATCTACATCAGCTTCAGCCTGGAGCAAGCAACAGTTGCAACAGAGTCTGGATTCTGGCCATGTGCTGGTTGCAGAGAATAAGGTGCTGGGCTTTGCCATTGTTGCTACTGTGCTGGATCAGGCTGAGCTGCACAATATTGCTATCGACCCGGCCTTGCAGGGCCAGGGGCTGGGCCGCCAGCTGCTTGACGGGATGATTGAACAGCTGCCTGCCGAGGTAAAAAGTCTCTATCTGGAGGTGAGGGTCTCCAATATTGCAGCTATCAGGCTCTATCAGCAGACAGGCTTTGTGCAGATTGCAGAGCGGCGGGATTATTACAAAACAGAATTTGGTCGCGAAGATGCGCTGATTATGGGATTGCAAACGGATGCCGCCGAAGGCTGAAGTTTGTTATCCTTGGGTGATACTTCTTATAAGGGAACATTTAATGGATATGCAGATGCTTTACTGGCACTGGCTGGTGTTTGGAATTTTATTGGTGATTGCGGAGATTTTTATCCCCAGCTTTACCATTATGTGGTTTGGCCTGGGCGCCATTCTGGTGGGGCTGGTCAGTCTGGTGGTGGAGATGAGTTTTAACTGGCAGGTGCTGCTGTGGACCCTTTCGTCTGTGGGTT
Organism: Porticoccaceae bacterium; assembly: GCA_018664075.1. Classification (GTDB taxonomy): domain Bacteria; phylum Pseudomonadota; class Gammaproteobacteria; order Pseudomonadales; family Porticoccaceae; genus HTCC2207. The sequence goes on from JABJOY010000044.1 coordinate 42,161, forward strand.
TTACCCTGGTCTGGTTTATGCTGATTAAACCGAAACTGGCTGACCGCAATCAACAGGGGTTAGCCAGTGAGTCGGCGATTGGCGAAGCTGGTCAGGTGATCAAGCTGCCTACGGATACCAGCAATGGCAAAATGCGTTTTAGCACGCCGATACTGGGTTATGAGGAGTGGGAGTTTTCCTGTGATAGCGAGGTTGCTCTGGGTGATCGCCTGCATATCAAAGAGATTTCAGAAAATGTTTTGCTGGTTACCAAACTTAATTAAATAAAAAGAGAGAGATACAAGATGGAAGGTTTGTTTGTTGTTGTTGCGGTTTTCTTGTTGGTTATTATTACTCTGTACAAAGGCATTCGTCTGGTGCCACAGGGATCTAAATGGGTGGTGCAGCGGTTGGGTAAATACCATGGCTCTCTGAACCCTGGGCTCAATATTATTGTCCCCTATATCGATGATGTTGCATTCAAGATTACCACCAAAGATATTGTTCTGGATATTCCCTCTCAGGAAGTGATTACTCTGGATAATGTGGTGATCATTGCCAATGCTGTGGCCTATATCAATATTGTCAGCCCTGAGAAGGCAGTTTACGGTGTTGAAGACTATGAGCTGGCTATTCGCACATTGGTGCAGACTTCACTGCGTTCTATTGTGGGTGAAATGGCCCTGGATGATGCGCTGTCTTCCAGAGACCAGATCAAGGCCAAGCTTAAAGATTCGATTTCAGACGATATTGCCGACTGGGGTATTACCCTGAAGACTGTAGAGATTCAGGATATTAATCCCAGTGGCACCATGCAGCAGGCTATGGAAGAGCAGGCGGCGGCAGAGCGTCAGCGCCGTGCCACCGTGACGCGTGCCGATGGCGAAAAAACCGCGGCAATTCTTGAGGCCGATGGCCGTCTGGAGGCTTCGCGCCGGGATGCTGAGGCTCAGGTAGTGCTGGCCGAAGCCACCAAGAGTGCACTGACCAAGGTCAATGATGCGATTCAGGACAAAGAATTGCCGGCAATGTACCTGTTGGGTGAGAAATATATTGAGGCTATGAAGACCATGTCCACCTCTCCCAATTCGAAGCTGGTGGTATTGCCTGCCGACTTGCCAGCGGCAGTGCGCGGTATTATGAATAACGCTAAGTAACTGTAAGCCAAAGTCACTGTAAATCAAACTAGCGGTCAACCAAATTGGCTGACAGGCGTTTGGTTAACAAGATCTATTAATGGCCAAGGAAAATACCATGCTCAAATTATGTCTGTCAGTTGTTGTTGCCCTGTTTCTCTCTGGTTGTGCCAATGGCCATCGCTATGGCGCGCCGGAGAAAGTGATTGTGGATACTCTGGGTGTCGACCCCTATGAGTATCAGGTCGATCTTGCGGACTGTGAAGAATATGCCGCCCAGATCAATGTGACCGAGCGTACGGTTGAAGGCGCTGTTGAAGGCGCAGTGGTTGGCGGTGTTCTAGGTGCCGTGCTGGGTAATCATGAAACTGCAGAGCGCAGCGCTGGTGCCGGTGCTGTGTTGGGCGGGGTCAAATCCAATAAGCGCAGTCGCCGTGAGCAGGACCGGATTGTTCGACGATGCCTGATAGGTCGAGGCTATAGGGTGCTTAATTAAGAGGCTCTATTACAGGTTTAGGTTAATACTGCGGTCAGTTTTTTACTGGCCGTTTTTGTAGTTTTCTCTGCAATGTTCTGCGATGCATACCCAGACTTCTTGCGGTGGCAGAAATATTTCCCTGATTCTCATTTAGCACCCGCTGAATATGCTCCCATTCCAGTCTATTTACCGAGGGGGGTGAATCCTCCATTGGCACCTGAGCATTGGCCTCTGTATTGTCAAAGGCGGCAATAATTTCATCCGCTGAAGCTGGCTTGCACAGATAGTTGATGGCCCCGAGTTTAATGGCTTCCACTGCGGTAGAAATACTCGAGTAACCAGTCAGTATCAGAATATCCATCTGTGGCTGCAGCTGCTTGAGCTGCTGAAGTATTGATAGCCCGGATTCCTGCTCCAGTTTTAGATCCAGTATCACCCGATCGAAGCTGGCAGCAGAGCATTGGACTGCGGCCTGTTCACCGTTGCTGGCGCAGGCAACGGAATTGCCGCGGCGGGTTAGGGCTCTCTCCAGAATGGCGCTAAAGCTGCCATCATCATCTACCAGCAGATAATTCATTGGGCATTGCCTGGGGCTGACTTGTCATTTAGGGGCAGTATTATCTCTGTGATGGTGCCGCCCTCTGGGGCATTTTGCAGACTGACTGTGCCGCCAAATCTGGTCAGGGTGGCGCGGGATAAAAACAATCCCAGCCCCAACCCATCGGCTTTGTCAGTAACAAATGCCTGGCCCAGATCATCTACTTTGTCTGCATCCAAACCAGCGCCATAGTCGCGAATACTGATACGGGCCTGGTCATTGTCCCAGTCCACGATGATATCCATATTGTGGGGGCTGGCATCTGCAGCATTGTTAAGCAGATTAATAATCGACTGGTCGACGGTGGGGTGAAAGCTAGCGCTCTGCTCCCTGTCGGCGAGGGTGATATTGGCGTTTGCTCTGGGCCGCATCAATAGCCAGCGCTGCAGCAAGCCGGAGAAATAGGCCTGCAACAGTTGTGTCTGCTGCTGGTGATGCTGGGATTGTTCGGCAGTCATCAATAGCTGTTTTAAAGTGGTTTTGCATAATTCCAGCTGTTGGTTAAGCAGTTGCAGATCTGCCTCTGGATGTTTGGCCTCGGCGGTCATTTCATCCACCAACAGCTTCATGGTATTTAATGGTGTGCCCAGTTCATGGGCTGTGCCTGCGGCCAACGTGCCGACTGCCAGCAACTGTTCGTCGCGCAACTGGGCTTCCCGCTGCTCGGCAATCTGTTGTTGCTGCCGTTTTAAGGCATTGGCCATGCGGCTAATAAAGTAGGTAATAATTAATGTGCTAATGGCAAAGTTGGCCCACATGCCGAGAATATGCAAATTATTGCTGCTGGCCTGATGATGCCCATGGCCGCTGGGGGCGATGGCGGCAATGGCGACAAAATAGTTGAGCAGCAGGCTGTAGCTCAGCAATGCGGCGAGACCGATAAGAATGCTGTAGTGGCGGGGCAGGGTAATGGCGGCAATACTGATGGGAATCAGATAGTAGGAGATAAACGGATTGGAGGCGCCGCCGCTAAAGTACATTAGCATGGAAAAGAAAAAGATATCCGCCAGCAGGTGAATAAAGAATTCCCGCTGGGTAATGGGAATGCTTAGTCTGCTGCGCAACCAGCCTGCCACAGTGACTGAGGCATAGATTGCCAGTACCAGGGCAATGGCTTCTGTGGGCAGTCCTATAGGGTTGATCGAGGTAAAAAAGACCAGCGCCAGCAACTGCCCGAGCAGAGCCACACCGCGAATAATACTGAGGCGGTTAAGGTTCTGTCGGGCGGTTAAATGGGTTTGATAGATACCATGTTCTGTCATGGGCAAATGGTATCAGAAATCCCGCCTTACCAGTTGATTTGCAGTGCGATATAAAGGTTTCTGCCAGTATCCGGTATGCCTGCACTCAGGGCAATATCACTGCCCATGGCGCGGTTGCGACCGCTGAGATGGTTGACCACCAGACGGTCAAACAGATTGGCTACGCCAGCCTGGATCTGCAGGGTTTTGCTCACTGACCACTGGCCAGTAAGGTTAATAATGCCGTAGCCTGCAGTTGCGGACTCACTATTAAAACTGGCCACTTTGCTCTGCTTGGCATAGATCTGCGACTCAATGCTGAGCTGCAACTTTTGCTCAAGGCTGGCGGGGCGATAGTGCAGACTGATGCGGTTGTTGGCTGGTGCAATGCGGTATAGGTTGTCGTCAATATCTGTGCGCTTGCCGCGGACATAGCTAAACAGTCCATCCACAGACCAGCTGTCGTTGATGCTGTAGTTCCAGTTGGCGTCTAGCCCATAGATCTCGGCATCGACATTGTTGTGCATCAGTGCCGGTGCCCCTGACATCATATTGCTGACCATATTGGCGGTCATATTCATGGTGCTGGTGCCCTGAATATAGTTATCGATGCGGCGATAGAAAATCTGCGGTGCAATGCTGAAGTTACCACTGTTGTGACTGATCGCCAGATTAATCTCGTTGGCTGTCTCTGAGTCCAGCTGGGTGTTGCCCACATAGCTGCGACCATCCGCCAGACCGGCGGTAATCGGCAAGGGCAGCCACAAAAACAGTTCCTGATAAGAAGGGGCGCGGTTTTTAATACCCAGATCCACATTGAATGATGTGCTGGCATTGAGGGCGCGGCTCAGTTTAATTACCAGGTCGGTATTGTTGTGGCTGATATCCCGATCCTGTGTATTAAAGGCTGCTGCTAGATCGCTGGCGTTGCTACCCATCATACCTGCGGCACTGACTTCGCCTGCAAGTAGATCGATCTGATTAAAGCGCAGACCAGCTTCATAGTTCCAGCGGTTGGGGAGCTGGCCTTTCAGTTCGGCAAAGATACCCAGGCTGTCGCGCTCGATCTGATTAAAGTTTACCAGTTCAAACATGCCGTTCTCTGGGTTGTTGATCACTGAGTTATGGTCGGCCAGATTGCCGTCAGTACCCAATGTCAGGCTAGCCTGATCGATTGGCAGTACAGCTTTGAAGGTCCATGACAGATTCTCTGCCGTGGCCAGATTGGTTCTGTAACCCATGGTCATCATAGGGGGCTGACGCAGGCTGTGATTGTCCATGCTGTGGACCACATCGGCCCAGGCCAGGTCGGCAAATATCTTGATGTCATTGATCTCGGTGCTGAGATTAAAACCGGCCAGATCAGTTTCTACGCTGGTGATATCCATGGCCAGTGCAGGGGTGCCTGAGTTACTGATATCCATTTGGCCAATATGGAAGTCGGCATTGGTGACGCCGGACTGCAGCCCGTAGCTAAGATCCGTGCGGCTGCGCTGATACTGGGTTCCCGTCAGCTGCAGGTTATCGCCAGCTTCGCCGCTGTCGCCCTCATCATAGGAGGCAAGCAATGCAACTTTATGCTGTTTGTTGGCCGCTACCAGCTGCAGGTTGGAGGCAGACTGGTTGCCATTGTCGCCGTAGCGGCTATTGGCAAAACCACTCAGCTGCATACGTCGGCCATTGTTAAAGCTGCCGCGGTCAAAGTGAGCGCTGATATGGCCGCCAAGGCTCTCTTGAGCGGCGCTAACCGGGGCGATACCTCGATGCACTGAAAGCTCTTTAAGCAGTGAAGCTGGGGCGTAGGACAATGGTGTATCCATGGCATTGGGGCCGCCGGTCAGGGCCGGGGAGCTGTCCAGCGACACTGCAACACGATCGCCAAAAAGGCCGCGGTACTGGGCTATACCGGTAATAGCGCCGTTGCTGTTAAAGCTGGCCCCGGGAATGGCGCGCAGCAGTTCGGCGGAATCTGGCTTGGCAAATAGCCCTTTATTAGAGCCGGAATTAGAGACTGTGGAGATCTGGGATACCGGTGGATAGGCCTGTACTGTAATTTCATTAATATTGTGACTGTGGTCCGCTATGGTGCTGTGAATCAGTAAAAAGCTGGCGGCGCAAATAAATGCAGATCTCATGATTAAAAACCTATTGGCAGGGAAAATTCAGGCCGGGAGCTTAAAGTAATTAAGGGTTTAATCAATGTGACAAATTGTCGCATCTGGCCTGTGGTAGCAGTGGTGACTGACTGACAAAGCAGTTACCATGGCGGGCAATAAGCCTACTGAGTGTGAGTTATGGATCCAGTCTCCGATGATATGCAGGAAAACCTCGATCGCCTGATTGTGGAATGTCTTGAAAATGGCTGTGTCTGGGGTCTGCAGGATACCAGCGACAACTGGGCGCTGGTGGGTTCAACGGAGAATGACAGTATTGATGTGATGCCGTTCTGGTCTGACCAGCGGCTGGCTCAGGCCCTGTGCAGTGGTGATTGGGATATTTATCGGCCTGTGGCCATTGAGCTGGAGGAGTTTCTCGATGACTGGCTGCCGGGCATGCATACAGATGTATTAATGGTAGGCGTCAACTGGAATGAAGCTCTTGAGGGTCAGGAAATGGAGCCCCTGGATCTGCTTGAAGAGTTTGAGTCGGAGCTGGATTAGGAGGCTAGGCACTTGAACTTCTGGTCTAATCTGGCTGACTATTTGCACCTTTCAGGGTCAGCGCGCCCTTGACCTGAGCCCCAAACCCATTAGTATGCGCGGCTTATCTAAACAGTGCCGGGCAAGTTATGTTTCTTGATAATTTTTACAATCAGAATCAATCAGAGTTAACCATCAGTGCCGAGCAGGGCAGTAGCTTTGCTAAGACTATCAGCAATGACTTCAATCCGATCCATGATCCGGATAGCAAGCGCTTCTGTGTGCCCGGGGATTTACTCTTTGCTCTGGTGCTGCAGCGCTACGGGCTGAGCCAGAATATGTCATTTAGCTTTGCGGGCATGGTGGCAAGAGATACTGGCCTGCTGTTTCCCTCGGCCCCCGGTAATCAGTTTGAGATTGTTGATGGGCGGGATAAATCCTATTTGCAGGTCAGTCGCAGCGGTGAGACGGTTAATAACCAGCAAATAATAGAGCAGCTGGTGAGAAACTATGTGGTGTTTTCCGGGCAGAATTTTCCCCATCTGCTGGTGCCATTAATGGCTGAGCATCAGGTGATGATTAATCCCCAGCGCCCGCTGGTGATCTATGAGTCTATGTCTCTGCACTTTGATTCTCTGGACCTGACTGCACCAACGGTGGAGCTGGCTGGTACCAGCCTTGAGGTTAATGGCAAGCGCGGTGATGCAGAATTTCAGTTCCGCCTTGTGGACAAGGGTGAAACCCTGGGTTGTGGTGTGAAGACGTTAATTCTTAGCGGCTTGCGGGAGTACCAGCAAGCCGCTGTTGATAGCATGGTTGCCGAGTACTCAGCCCGCCAAAATACTCTTTAGGAAATGCCCGGTGTGGGAGCCTTTGACTTTGGCGACGTCCTCCGGGGTGCCGCTGGCGACAATCTGACCACCCCCTGAACCTCCCTCGGGACCCAGGTCGACAATCCAGTCTGCGGTCTTGATCACATCGAGATTATGCTCAATCACCACCACTGTGTTGCCATGGTCGCGCAGGCGATGAAGCACGGCTAACAGCTGCTCAATATCATGGAAGTGCAGCCCGGTGGTTGGCTCGTCGAGAATATACAGGGTCTTGCCTGTATCCCGTTTGGAGAGTTCCTTGGACAGTTTGACCCGCTGGGCTTCACCGCCAGATAAGGTAGTGGCTGACTGGCCGAGGCTGATATAGGACAGACCCACATCAATTAACGTCTGCAGTTTGCGGGCGATAGCTGGAATAGCGTCAAAGAATTCCCGCGCATCTTCAATGGTCATCTCCAGCACCTGATGGATATTCTTGCCTTTAAAGTGCACATCCAGAGTCTCGCGGTTGTAGCGCTTGCCTTTGCACACATCGCAGGGCACATAGACATCGGGCAAAAAGTGCATCTCGACCTTGGTGACACCATCCCCCTGGCAGGCTTCACAGCGACCGCCCTTAACATTAAAGCTAAAGCGCCCCGGGTTGTAGCCCCGTGAACGGGCTTCCTGGGTGCCGGCGAACAGCTCCCGCACCGGAGTAAAAATCCCGGTGTAGGTGGCGGGGTTGGAGCGCGGAGTGCGGCCAATGGGACTCTGGTTGATGTCGATGCATTTATCCAGATGGCTGAGGCCGGTAATTTTGCTGTGGGCCGCGGGCTTTAATGTGGTGGCTTTGTTGAGGGCCACTGCAGCTGCCGGGTACAGGGTTTCATTGATCAGCGTCGATTTGCCTGAGCCGGAGACGCCAGTAATACAGGTAAACACGCCCTGGGGTATTTCCAGATCAATTTTTTGCAGGTTATTACCTGTAGCGCCGGTAATTTTTAATGTTTTACCCTTCCCTTTGTTGCGCACTTTGGGAATAACAATGCCGCGCTTGCCGGACATAAACTGTCCGGTAATAGAGTTTTTGTTGGCTTTAATCTGCCTGGCGGTACCTTCGGCAACGATCTCGCCACCATGGATACCGGCTCCGGGGCCTATATCGATAATATGGTCGGCGGAGGCGATAGCGTCTTCATCATGTTCAACCACAATCACTGTATTGCCCAGATCCCGAAGGCGAATCAATGTTTTAAGCAGTCGCTCGTTGTCGCGCTGGTGCAGGCCAATGGAGGGCTCGTCGAGAATATACATAACCCCCACCAGACCGGCACCGATCTGGCTGGCCAGTCTAATTCGTTGGGCCTCACCACCGGACAGAGTGTCAGCACTGCGGTTTAGTGACAGATAATTCAGTCCCACATCAACCAGGAAGTTAAAGCGCTGGCGGATTTCTTTAATAATTTTCTCGGCAATCTCTCCCTGGCGTCCGGGTAGATCCAGATTTTCAAAATAGTCACTGCAGTCACCTACGGGCATGCACACAATATCTTCAATACGGCGATCGTCGATAAACACATTGCGGGCTGATTTACGCAGGCGGGTGCCCGAGCATTCCGGGCAGTTGGAGGTGGCCATATATTTGGTCAGTTCTTCCCGCACCGAGGTGGATTCAGTTTCCCGGTAGCGGCGCTCCATGTTGTGGATCACCCCTTCGAACTTGTGCTGGCGGCGGAAGACGGTGCCGCGATCATTGACATAGTTAAAGGTAATTTCTTCGTCATCGCTGCCAAACAGAATTTTTTGCTGGTGGATGGCTGAGAGTTTTTCCCAGGGCTGTTCTATATCAAAGTCGTAGTGCTCGGCCAGGCTGGTGAGCATATTGTAATAAAACAATGTGCGGCGATCCCAGCCGCGAATGGCGCCCTCGGAGATAGAAGCCTCTGGATGCTGAATTACCCGGTCAATATCAAAGAACTGATGCACACCCAGACCGTCACAGGTAGGGCAGGCGCCAGCCGGGTTATTAAACGAGAAAAGCCTGGGTTCCAGCTCATTGAGACTGTAGTTACAGATCGGGCAGGCAAACTTGGCGCTGAGAATCTGGTCTGGCTGGTCGCCGTCCATATAGCTGATCATTGCCAGGCCCTCTGCCAGAGCCAGCGCAGTTTCAAAGGACTCCGCCAGGCGCAGACCAATATCTGCTTTGACCTTGAAGCGGTCAACCACCACTTCGATGGTATGTTTTTTCTTTTTATCCAGTGCCGGGGCTTCGTCCAGATCACAGACCAGCCCGTCAATTCTGGCGCGGATAAAGCCCTGTCGGCGCAGGCTGTCAAACAGATGCAGATGCTCGCCTTTGCGATCTTTAATTACCGGCGCCAGCAGCATCAGCTTGCTGCCCTCGGGCAGGGCCAAAACCTGGTCGACCATCTGGCTTACAGTCTGAGCATTGAGCGGCTGGCCATGGTCCGGGCAGCGGGGCTCACCGGCGCGGGCAAATAACAGTCGCAGATAATCATAGATTTCGGTGATGGTGCCCACGGTTGAGCGAGGGTTGTGGGAGGTGGACTTCTGTTCAATGGAGATGGCCGGAGACAGTCCTTCCACATGGTCGACATCGGGTTTTTCCATCATCGATAGAAATTGCCGCGCATAGGTGGACAGCGACTCTACATAGCGGCGCTGTCCCTCCGCATACAATGTGTCAAATGCCAGAGATGATTTTCCTGAACCCGACAGGCCAGTGATCACAATGAGCTTGTCACGGGGAATATCAAGATCAATATTTTTAAGATTGTGGGTGCGTGCGCCGCGAACCTGAATGGTATCCATTGCTGCTTCTTATCTCTGAGTTAAACCAATAATTATAGAGCTCATCTGCGAGCTTGGGCAAAATCAATTGATGAATATTTAGATGCCTGACTAAAGAATACGGCCCAGACCCAGCGACAGACCCTTATTGAAAAATAATTGTGATAAATATTTTCGCCACTGCGCTGCGCTGTTAACATAAGCCGTTGACCACCTGACAGATTTGATACCGCCTTGAGCCGACCTCCCCAATCCAGCAAGCCTTTCTCGGCTATAGAGCGCCGTGCCGTGGCCTCTCTCGCCAGCCTCTATGGCTTTCGCATGCTCGGTCTGTTTATGGTGCTGCCGGTGTTGGCGCTTTATCAACATCAGTATGTCGATGCCAGCCCTCTGCTGCTTGGCCTGGCGTTGGGTATCTATGGCCTGACCCAGGCTGTCTTGCAAATTCCTCTGGGGCTGCTGTCGGACAAAATTGGCCGACGACCGGTGATTGTGGCTGGCTTGCTGATGTTTGTGCTCGGCAGTCTGGTGGCGGCAATGGCCGATACTATGATTGGGCTGGTGATAGGTCGGGGTCTCCAGGGTATGGGAGCAATTGCCAGCACATTGATGGCCATGGTGACGGACCTGACATCTGAGGAAAAGCGCACTGTGGCTATGGCCAGCATTGGTGCCAGTATAGGTCTGTCCTTTGTTCTGGCTATGATTGTCGGCCCGCTGGTGGCGGCCGCGTTGGGGCTGTCGGGGATCTTCTGGTTTACAGCACTGTTGGGTGTGGCGGGGATAATGATCTTTTTGCGCTTTGTTCCCAATGTGGTCAGCAGCCACAGGAACCGGGAAACTCGGGCAGATCTCAGCCAGGTTGGCAGCCTGCTGCGGGAGCCTGCATTGATGCGTCTGAACTTTGGTGTTTTTGCGCTGCATCTAGCGCTTATGGCGGCCTTTGTGGTGATACCGGATATTCTGGCCAATGAACTGGGGTTGGGGGGCGATCAACTCTGGTGGGTGTATCTGGCGCTATTGGGTGGTGGTTTTGTGCTGATGATTCCTGCCATGGTGTTGGGTGAAAAATTTCAGCGCCAAAAACTCAGTTTCTGCTCTGCCGTGGTTCTGTTGGCTGTGTCTGTGCTGGTGCTTGGCTGGCAGCGCTCTGCATTGTTAACACCGCTGATGTTGCTGCTGTTCTTTGCTGCTTTTAATCTGCTAGAGGCTTCATTGCCCTCCTGGCTGAGCAAGGCCTGTCCCGCTGGCAGTCGCGGCACTGCTATGGGAATTTATTCTACCTGCCAGTTCTTTGGTGCCTTTGTTGGCGGCACATTGGGTGGCTGGAGTCTGCAGCAGTTTGGTGTCGATGGATTATTTATTGTGCTGGGTATTGTTTTGCTGGGTTGGTGGCTGTTGGCGCTGGGGCTACAGAGTCCGCGCCCAATGCAAACCCTGGTATTGCAAATAGGTGATCGAGAGCACGAGGATTTTGCAAAAATAATTTCAACTATAACTGGTGTTGAAGATATACTGATTGTCAAAGGCGAGCAGCTGGCCTATATCAAAGTCGACAAGCAGACTGTGGATATGCCAAGTCTGAAACCGTATTTTAACTGAACGTAAATTAGCAGAGAACAGGGGAACAAAATGGCACGCGGAGTCAATAAAGTCATCATTGTAGGCAACTGTGGGCAGGACCCGGAAACGCGTTTTATGCCGTCTGGCGGTGCCTTGACTAATCTCAGTATCGCTACATCTGAGTCATGGAAGGACAAAAACACTGGTGACCAGCAGGAGCGCACTGAATGGCACCGGGTGGTATTTTTTAATCGTCTGGCAGAGATTGCCGGGGAATATGTGAAAAAGGGCTCCAAGCTCTATGTTGAGGGTTCTCTGCGCACTCGCAAATGGCAGGGTCAGGATGGTCAAGACCGCTACACAACCGAGATTGTTGCCAGCGAAATGCAAATGCTGGACAGCCGTGGCGGCCAACAGGGTGGTGGTATGGGAGATTATTCCCAGCAGTCTGCGCCCCAGGCTCCCCAACAGCAGGCTCCTCAGCAACAGCAACAGCAGCAGGCACCTCAGCAGCAGGCGCCAGCTGGCGGCTTTATCAATGATGATGAGATTCCGTTTTAAGCCACAGCTACAGACTTTGTAAAACGGCGCGACAGTTCGCGCCGCTAACTAACAATAAACAATTAGAGGTTGATATGACGATTCAAGTTGGCGATAAAATTCCTGAGGGGATGTTTACAGTAATGGGAGCAGAGGGCCCCACCGGCCTCAGCACTGGCGATCTTTTTGCCGGTAAAAAAGTTGTGCTGTTTGCGGTTCCTGGCGCATTTACACCCACTTGCTCTGCAGCTCATCTGCCTGGCTTTGTGGTTCATGTGGACGATATTAAAGCCAAGGGCGTAGATACAGTTGCCTGTATGTCGGTGAATGATGTGTTTGTTATGCATGCCTGGGGCCAGTCAGCTAATGCCGAGCATATTCAGATGCTTGCGGATGGCAATGGTACTTTCACCGAAGCTCTGGGTCTGGTACTGGATGGCTCTGGTTTTGGTATGGGCGCGCGCAGTAAACGCTTTGCCATGGTTGTTGATGACGGGGTTGTGACTCTGCTGAATGTAGACGAGTCAGCTCTTGAGGGTTCCAGCGCCGAGGCGATTTTAGCTGCTCTGTAATCTTTGCAGTTGGGTTGAGAAGAGGGGAGCCAAATTGTTGGTTCCCTTTTTTTACGACCTGATTTTGTTACGACCTGGTTTTTTGCGAGTTGGTTTTTAAGGCGTATAAAAAAAGGCGACCTAAGTCGCCTTTTTTCACAGCTGGTTAGGACTAGCCATTGTAGCGTTCCATTACCAATGTGGCGTTGGTGCCGCCAAAGCCAAAGCTGTTGCTCATAACACGGTTGAGCTGCTTATCTTTGGTCTCAAGCAATATTGGCAGGCCTGCGGCATGTTCATCGAGGTTGTCAATATTGGCAGAGCCAGCGACAAAGTCACCCTGCATCATCAGCATGCAGTAGATTGCTTCATGGACACCTGCCGCGCCCAGGCTGTGACCCGAGAGTGATTTGGTTGAACTGATATCCGGGCAGTTGTTGCCAAAGGTGTTGCGAATAGCGCCCAGCTCGGCAATATCACCTACCGGGGTGCTGGTGCCATGGGTATTGATATAGTCGATAGGGCCTGGCGCAGTCTCCATGGCCATTTTCATGCAGCGCTCTGCACCTTCCCCTGAGGGCGATACCATATCCGCACCATCTGAGGTAGCGCCGTAGCCGGTCACTTCACAGATAATATTGGCACCGCGGGCCAATGCATGTTCCAGTTCTTCCACAACCACTGTCCCGGCACCCAGACCAGGAGCAAACCCATCCCGGTCTGCATCATAGGCGCGGGAGGCAATTTCCGGGCTGTCATTGTATTTGCTGGTCAGTGCACCCATGGCGTCAAACATACCGGCCATGGACCAATGCATATCGTCGGAGCCACCAGCCAGCAGCACATCCTGTTTGCCCAGCTGAATCAGTTCCACCGCGTGGCCAATACAGTGGGCACTGGTGGCACAGGCTGAGGCCAAGCTATAGTTGACGCCTTTGATCTTAAACGGCGTGGCCACGTTGGCTGAAACAGCACTGGCCATAATCTGGGTCACTCTGTAGGGGCCGGCGCGTTTAATGCCGCGCTCGCGCATGACATCAATACTTTCGACAAACATCTCGCCGGAGACACCGCCGGAACCCATTACTAGCCCTGTGCGAGGATTGGATACCTGCTCTTCGCTGAGACCTGCATCGGCGATGGCGCGGTCTGTGGCTATATAGGCATAGGCGGATGAAGGGCCCATAAAGCGCAGAATTTTGCGATCTATATGGTCTTTGGGGTCAATATCCAGTACGGCGCCAACATTGCAACGCAACCCCATTTCCGCAAAATCCTCGCGGCGACGAATGCCTGAAATTCCTTCTCTTAGGGACTTAGTTACAGCCTCTCTATCGTTTCCCAAGCAGGAAACAATACCAAGCCCTGTAATAACTGCGCGTTTCATTGGTCATCCTCTCATTGATTTAAGCGAATAGTTTTAGGTTACGGCGTTTAAAACTAAAAATTATCTGTGCTTTCGAACAGCCCGACTTTCAAGTCTTTGGCGGTGTATATCTCGCGGCCATCGACTTCAACCGAACCATCGGCAATGCCCATAACCAGCTTGCGCTGAATCAGTCGGGTCAGATCAAGCTTGTAAGTCACTTTTTTGGCGGTGGGAAGGATCTGGCCAAAGAATTTAACATTGCCAGCACCCAGAGCGCGGCCACGGCCAGAATTGCCATTCCACACCAAAAAGAAACCGACTAGCTGCCACAGGGCGTCGAGACCCAGGCAACCAGGCATTACTGGATCGCCTTCAAAGTGGCAATCAAAGAACCACAGGTCGGGGGTAATGTCTATTTCGGCAATAATCTGTCCCAGGCCATGTTTGCCGCCATCGTTGCTAATTTCAACAATACGGTCGATCATCAACATGTTCGGAGCTGGTAGCTTAGCGTTGCCGGGACCGAATAATTCACCGCGGCTGCTGGCCAGGAGTTGTTCTTTTGTGTAGGAGGATTGGGGCGTAAAAGACATGTGGGCCTTGAAGGTTATGGTAAGGGCCGCATCGTACCCAGTTCTGCACGCTGCTTCAACTCTTTAACCGGTGAACTGCGGGTTTTGAGGGTTGTGATGGATCATGATTTTTGTTGACAGGCAGGCACTGGCTGCCTAGCATGCCGCGTGAACAACAATTAGTCGTGTCCCCCAAATTTATGCTCTCTTTCCATCGCGCTGTCGAAAAAGATTTCTCTGCTGTCAATCAGCTGATTGTGGATCAACTGCAATCTGACGTTGGTCTGGTTGAGAATATTGGTCAGTATATCGTCGAGTCTGGCGGTAAAAGGCTGCGTCCTGTGGTAGTTCTGCTCAGTGCGCTGGCCAATAGCTATGCTGGGGACAAGCATATTAAGCTGGCTGCAGTGATCGAGTTTATCCACACTGCAACTCTGTTGCACGATGATGTGGTGGATGTGTCGACACTGCGTCGGGGCCGGGTAACGGCCAATGCCCAGTGGGGCAATGCACCCAGTGTGCTGGTGGGGGACTTTATCTACTCCCGTGCTTTTCAGATTTTGGTGGAGATTGGTGATTTGGCGATTATGGGCCTGATGGCTGATGCCACCAATGTGATTTCCGAGGGCGAGGTTCAGCAGCTGGCCAATGCGGGCAATGCTGAGGTGAGCGAAGATATTTATCTGCAGGTTATCTATCGCAAGACCGCCAAACTGTTTGAAGCAGCCGCTGAAGCTGGTGCTGTGTTGACTGGCGGTGATCGTGCTGCGATGGCCAGCTATGGCAAACACCTGGGTATGGCCTTCCAGATTGCCGATGATGTGCTGGACTATCTGGGTGATGTTGCGCTGATTGGCAAAAATGTCGGTGATGATTTGGCTGAGGGCAAGATGACCATGCCACTTATCTATGCTCGTGATAATGGTGACAGTGCCCAGCGCTTGTTGATTGCCGAGACTATCAATAATAAGAGTGCCGAAAGTTTTGCCGAGATTCTCAGTCTGGTTCAGGGCTCTGGCGGCATCGATTACAGCATGGATTGTGCCCGCCAGGAAGCACTGCTGGCCAAGCAGGCGCTCAATGACCTGCCAGAGAGCACATTTAAAACCCAGCTTGTCGATCTGGCCGACTTTTCTGTTTCCCGCCTTAATTAAGGCTGATTAACCTCCAGCTCCCATTTTTTGATTCACTGCACAGCCTGCGCAAAGCCCCGCAACCATTGGGGCTTTAGGACTATCATTAATTTGTAATAGCTATTATTCCTAATTCGATTACGCGAAAGTGACTTTATTTGTTAGCATTCACGTAGCTTATAGAAATGTATTTTTCCATAACTAACGAAAAGCCAATAAAAAGGAGAATTGAGTGATTATCGGAATTCCCTCGGAAATCAAAGCCGGTGAAAAACGTGTCGCCATGTCCCCTGCCAATGTCCAGTCTCTCACGGACAAAAGTGCCAAGGTACTTATTCAGGCAGACGCAGGTAGTGCAGCAGGCTACCCGGATGCAGAATACACCGCTGCAGGAGCAACAGTGACAGCAGACCGCGCAGAGATCTTTGCCAGTGCAGATATTATTTTGCAAGTCCAGAGCTTTGGCTCAAACAATGACAACAGTGACGGTGATCTTGCCCTGCTACGCAGCGGGCAATTGGTTATCGGCATGATGGATCCACTGGCCTCACCCCAGGCCGCTCAGGCGGTGGCCAAGACCGGTGCAACTGCTATTGCCCTTGAACTGGTGCCGCGCATCAGTCGCGCCCAGAGTATGGATGTACTTTCATCCATGGCCACATTGGCTGGCTACAAAGCGGTGCTTATGGGCGCCTCTGCCGCGCCGAGAATTTTCCCTATGTTGATGACTGCCGCAGGCACACTGCAGCCAGCGCGGGTGTTAATTATGGGTGTGGGTGTTGCTGGCTTGCAGGCCTGTGCCACCGCCAAGCGCCTCGGTGCTGTGGTAGAGGCCTACGATGTGCGTCCCGCTGCCCGCGAGCAGATACTCTCGGTAGGCGCCAAACCTGTGGAACTGGATCTGGATACCGGTGAGTCTGAAGGCGCCGGTGGCTACGCCAAAGAGCAGGGCGAAGACTTTTTGCGTCGCCAGCGGGAGCTGATGACTGAAGTAGTGGCCCAGCAGGATATTATTATTACCACGGCGGCTATTCCCGGTGCCAAGTCGCCGATTCTGGTGACAGAGGATATGGTTAAAGCCATGAAGCCAGGTGCCGTGATTGTAGATCTGGCTGCTGAGCGGGGTGGCAACTGTGATCTCACCAAGCAAGGGGAGACAGTTGTTGCCCATGATGTGACTATTTTGGGGCCAGAAAATGTGCCCTCGGATCTGGCTTTTCACGCCAGTCAGATGCTGGGCAAAAATATGCAGACCCTGCTTGAGTTAATTGTCGACGAGGCAGGTAATCTCAACCTCGACTTTAATGACGAGATTGTCGCGGGCACTGTTGTTGCCCATGAGGGTGAGATTCCTCATCCCCATATGCGCAAGTTACTCAATCTGCCAGAGCTAGCGTCACAAACTCAGCCGGAAGGAGCATAAACCATGGAAATTCTAATTCTATTATTAGCGCTATTTGTGCTGTCGCTATTTCTTGGCGTCGAGCTGATCACCAAGGTACCCCCTACATTGCACACGCCTTTAATGTCCGGTACCAATGCTGTCTCCGGTATTACATTGGTTGGTGCGCTGCTGGCAGCTGGGTCTGACAGCTCTCCGATTCTGGTCAATGTTCTGGGCTTTATTGCTGTGACACTGGCGACGATCAATGTAGTTGGTGGTTATTTGGTTACTAATCGCATGCTTGCCATGTTTAAGAGGAAGTAAGCGATGAATCCTACTATTGTTAGTTTCGTTTATCTGGTTGCCGGTATTCTGTTTATTCTCGGTATTAAAGGTCTGACCAAACCCAAGACTGCTGTGCGCGGAAATACATTATCTGCGCTGGGTATGTTAATTGCGGTGGTGGTGACATTGCTCGATAGCAGCATTGTTAACTTCAGCTATATTATTGCCGGTGTGTTGGTGGGCGGTATTGTGGGTGCAACCATGGCCCTGAGAATCCAGATGACCTCCATGCCGCAAATGGTGGCACTGCTCAATGGCTTTGGTGGTGGTGCTTCACTGACGATCGCTCTGGCGGAATACTATTCCAAGCTGGGTCAGGCGCCTACGTCTTTTGCCGATATTCTTACTCCTATAGCAATCAGTACCAGTGCCTTTGGGCAGGGTGCCGAGGGCACTATTGCGCTGATATCCATTGGCCTGACAGTACTGATTGGTGCAGTGACCCTGACCGGTAGCTTTGTCGCCTTTGCCAAGTTGCAAGAGCTGATGAAAAAGAGCTACGGCTTGCCCGGAGGCCCCATTGGTAATGCTATCTTCCTGATCGCTGCATTGGCTGCGGTGGTTTCTCTAGTTATGAATCCAGGCAATACAGTGGCTATGGTCAGTATTGTGGGTCTGGCTCTGATGCTGGGTCTGTTCCTAGTGATGCCTATTGGTGGCGCGGATATGCCGGTGGTGATTGCTCTGCTTAACTCCTACTCTGGTATAGCTGCGGCACTGGCGGGCTTTATCCTGGGCAATACGGTACTGATTGTCGCCGGTTCTCTGGTGGGTACCTCAGGTCTGATTTTGACCCAGATTATGTGTGTGGCCATGAACCGTTCACTGGCCAATGTGTTGTTTGGCAAGATGGCGGCCGGTGGCGAAACCGTAGATGCGGATGAAATCTATGCCGGTAAGGTCACCAGCGCCCAGCCAGATGAAGTGGCTTTGATGCTGGAAATGGCCGAGCGTGTGGTGATTGTGCCCGGCTATGGTATGGCGATGGCTCAGGCCCAGCACGCGGTGCGGGAACTAGCCGATGCGATGGAGGCCAAGGGCACAGAGGTCGAGTATGGTATTCACCCGGTAGCCGGGCGTATGCCTGGCCATATGAATGTGCTGTTAGCCGAGGCTGAGGTTCCCTACGACAAGCTCGTGGAGATGGATAGAATCAATCCCACTTTTGAAGATACCGATGTGGTGATTATTATCGGTGCCAATGATGTGACCAACCCAATGGCCCGCGAGTCCGAGGGCAGCCCAATCTATGGTATGCCAATTCTGAATGTGGATAAGGCCAAAAATGTGGTGGTGATCAAGCGATCACTGAGTCCTGGCTTTGCCGGATTGCCTAATCCTCTATTCGCAATGGACCACACATTGATGGTCTATGGCGATGGCAAGAAAGCGGTGATTGAGATGACGACGGCGCTCAACCAGGCTTAAATAACTGAATCACCGAGCAAAAAAAACCCGCTTTTAGCGGGTTTTTTTTGGCTGTCGCCTTTGTTTTATCTATTGCACTGCCCAGGCCATGGGTTTGCGTTTTTGCATAAATCCCTACATAGTAGAATCGCTGGTAAATTGAGGTGTCGGAAAAAGCTGATTTTTACAGGCAACTAAAAAATAATAATTACTTTCTAGAGGGGTATAAAATGACTGAATTAGATATCTGGCAAACGTATAATATGGGTCAAACTGCTGCTGGTGCGCAGTTTATTGCAGTGGCATTTCTGGCTTGGGTAGCACTTCGAGTGGCACTCAGTATCAGAAATACTGAAGATTCCAACCTTTTGCTGAAACTGGCGGGAACTGGTTTCTGTCTTTCAGTGGCTTACTTTATTGCTATAAACACTGGCTGGTATGAGTGGAATAACAACAGCATTGCTGCTGGTCTGGCTTATCTTCAGTCAACAGATGTGGCTATTAGTCCCGTTGCCCAGAGCTTTGTTGAGAATATGGATCCAGGTGCTGCATTCAATCTAGTGCCTAATCTTGCCCAGGGCGTATTTATTGCCTCTTTACTGGTTATGCAATTGGGTTCAATCTGGTTGCCGAAGAAGTAATTTTTTCTGCTATTCAAAAAACCCTGCAACTGTTCAGTTGCGGGGTTTTTTTATGTTCATTGATTTTGATCAACTCTGTTGCGTGACCCTATTGAAAAGTCTGGTTTCTATCCCCAACTTATAAAACAGGCAATAATTTTAACCGGGGTATCCCATGCGAATCGATAAGTTAACTAACCAACTGCAAAATGCGCTTGCTGAAGCTCAGTCAATTGCCGTGGGCAATGATCATTCTGCTATTGAGCCCGCCCATCTACTCTTGGCTCTGCTGAATCAGCAGGGTGGCTCGGTACGGCCGATTCTCAACCGTGCGGGCTTCGATGCCAATGGTTTGCAGGAAGCGTTAAACAGTCAGCTTGATAAGTTAGCCAAGGTGACCACACCCACGGGCGATGCCAATCTGTCTCAGGATCTGGGCCGACTGATGAATATGGCTGACCGTGCGGCTCAACAAAAAGGTGATCAGTTTATCTCCAGTGAGATGATACTTTGGGCTGCTCTTGAAGACTCTGGTTTGCTGGGTAAAACCCTTGCCAAGTTTGGTGATATAAATAAAGCCAAGGTGGCGATTGAAACTGTTCGAGGGGGTGAGGCTGTGACTGATGCTGATGCGGAAGGTCAGCGTGAGGCTCTGGATAAATACACGATTGATCTGACCGAGAGAGCGGAGCAGGGCAAGCTGGATCCGGTGATTGGTCGAGACGATGAGATTCGCCGCACTATTCAGGTGTTGCAGCGCCGCACTAAAAATAATCCGGTATTAATCGGTGAGCCCGGTGTGGGTAAAACCGCAATTGTTGAGGGTCTGGCCCAGCGGATTGTCAATGGTGAAGTGCCTGAGGGCCTCAAGAGCAAGCGGGTTTTGACTCTGGATCTGGGTGCTCTGTTGGCGGGTGCTAAATTTCGCGGTGACTTTGAAGAGCGCTTGAAGGCGGTACTTAAAGATCTGTCCAAACAGGAGGGGCAGATTATTCTGTTTATTGATGAAATTCATACCATGGTGGGTGCGGGCAAGGCTGAGGGTTCGCTGGATGCGGGCAACATGTTAAAACCTGCTCTGGCCCGGGGTGAATTGCACTGCGTAGGTGCTACTACTCTGGATGAGTATCGCCAGAATATTGAGAAGGATGCTGCTCTGGAGCGGCGTTTTCAAAAGGTATTGGTGGAGGAGCCGAGCGAGGAGGACACTATTGCGATTCTTAGTGGCTTGAA
>JABJOY010000045.1 GCA_018664075.1 Porticoccaceae bacterium
AGCAACCAGACAATTCTGGCCCAGTGCCCAGACAGTGATTGGAAAGCCTTTATCCGGGTAAAAATTCAGCCGCTGATTCAGGGTTTTGTGTATCGCCGAGACATGCAGCCCAATCAATCTCTGCGACCACAGGATATAGAGAAGACAGTGGTGCAACGGCCAGCCAGAACGCCAATGAAAAATCTTGAAAATTTAGCCAACAGCGGTAAGGGTTATATGCTGACAACTGCGGTGAAAGCTGGAGAAGTGGTAGTCAAGCGGCACCTGATGGAGAGCACGCAGGTGTTTCTCCTAAAGAGGGATGTGCTTGCAGGAGAGAGTATTAGCAGCAATGCTGTCAGCCAAATCAGCCGCGGCCTGAGATCGACCAATCCCAGCCAGCGCTTTCCTGGTCGACTGTTGGAACAGGCTGTGGCAGCCCGAGACCTCAGCGCCGACCATATTCTGTCGCGACGGGATTTCAATGTTAAGAATATGGTCATTATGACCACCAGCAACCTCAGCCGGGGACAAAAGCTCAGCGCGGATAACACTGTATTGAAAGAGTATTACGGTAATCTGCCAGAGGATGCTCTGCTAAACAGAAAAGACATTGTGCAGATGGAAGCAATACGCAGCATAAGAACAAATCAACTGCTGCGTCTATCCGATCTAAGACCCGCCGCCATGATCAATAAAGGCGACAATGTGATGCTCAGTGTAGGCTCTGGCCTGTTAACAATCAGCGTTACCATGACCGCCATGGAAAGTGGTAAAATGGATCAACAGATAACATTATTGAACCCTGAGTCTGCTGAAACAGTGCGTGCATTAGTCACAGGCCCAGGTCAGGCCCGCGGCCTGTAAGGCTTGCAGGCCAGGCTGCAATTAAATTAAAATTAATGCAATTTTGCCCTATAGAAAATTCTAATGCTGCCGATATACTGAGAAGACAGAGTAATTTGTAAGCATATTGCTTGAGGTAAAAGATATGACAGATCCAATTTCACAACTTGGCAGAGCTTCGGTTCAGTTAAACCCGAATGCAGACCAGGTAAAAAACAAGCAGGCTGATGCCGGTGCTGTAGACAAAGTTGCAGCCAAGCCCCAGCAAGATGAAGTAATTCTTAGCGAAGCTGCGGAGCTTGCCCTGTCCGAGGCGGATTTTGATGCTGAGAAAGTAGCGCGCATCAAGCAGGCAATCGAAGAAGGCAATTATCCACTGGATGCCAAACGCATTGCCGAGAGCTTCGTTTCACTCGAGAAAATGATTGGCGGGAAATAATAATATTAGGGCTGGTTATTTACTAACCAGCGCTATCTTATTAGCCCCATTAAAAGTATCTTAGCGCTATGGAAAATTCAGAATCAGAATACTTCTCCCAGGTGCTACACAAGGCTCAGGCATTAAAGGCCGTGCTCGAAAGTGAGTTCGAGGCACTCAAACAGAAAGACCTTAGCAACTTCGAAATATTACAAACTCAAAAGCTCGAAATCCTCACCTTTCTGGGTGATCAGGATCTGCTTGAGCGGGTCAAAACCTACAGTGAGGATCCGCAGACCACCGCCAATACTCTGGCCCTGTGGGATGAAGTTATGGATCTTATCGCCGGATGCAAAGATTTGCATCGCCGCAATGAAGTGCTGATTACCCGCAAGTTAGAGACCATTCGCGGCGCCCTACAGACGATTCAGTCTCCTGACCCCCAGAGCACAGTGGAAGTCTATGACCGGCTGGGCAAGTTGCGCTCCAACCGCAGTCGCCAAACCATGGGCGACGCCTGAACCTTCTATTCCCCGGGGTTATCCTCAGGCTCCATACCTTTTAGCCAGTACACCCAGGATAAAATTACCGCTACGGCCACATACAGATTCTCGGGAATTTCCTGGTTGAGTTCCAGCTGACTGAGCAATGCCACCAGCTGCGGATCCTCGGCAATATGCACCCCCTGTTTGCGCGCTTCAGCAATAATAGCCTCGGCCACCCCATCTTCACCTTTTGCGGTCAATAATGGTGTCGGGTTTTTGCCATATTCCAAAGCTACGGCTTTCTTGCTCGGCCTGTAACTCATGTGCGCACATCCACCACATGGCCAGGGCTACTGAGAGCAGGATCAAGGCCCGGCCTGGTTGCGTTTAGTACGGTGATTTTATTGAGCTGCAAACCAAAACTTTGTAGTTCGTATTCCAACTCAGAGGTTGCCGTGCGGGCCAGCTGTGCCACCGCAGCTCGCTCAGCCCACATAATCATCTCCAGACTGTTATCTGGTCTGAGGGTCGTCTTAAGCCACAGCTGACCCAACTCCTGAGACTCGGTGTGCAGATTGATAACCCAGTCTGCCTCCCCATGCTCACTGTCGTAGGGGCCTCGCTCAAACTGCACCTCAACCGGATTGGCATCGACAAATGGCAGGGTAAAACTATAGGACAGCTCTCGGTTTAGCTGTGCCTGCAAACTATCTAACTGGCGACTTTCAAGATTATCGATAGCAGCTTCAAGTTCCACTACCGCCTGGGTCTGGGACTGGGCCATTGCAAAGCGCAAAAGACCCCGGAGCCACTGTTTTAAATCCGGCCCAGTATGACTTTGGCCGCTGAGTAAAAACTCACCAAACAGTCCAGAATGCACTAGGGCATTTTTAATCATTTCCGGAGACAGCCGCCCCATGCTCTGCATAAGCTGGCTCAACTGCTGTGTCTGATCGCTGGCAGCAAGCTGAGTCAGCAGCCCGCTGAGGGATGCCGGCTGCAATAATTGTGCTGTAACCATAGCCTGATCCGGGCGATAGATCAGACTTAACAGCCGAGCTGATGGAGCCATTGATGGGGAGACTGGGGATGGCTGGGCACTGGGAACTGGTTTTAATGAACGCCCATAGACTGAGCCTTCGACTCGAAAATCGATTCTGTCACCCGGCTTGAATCTCTTGCTGCCCGGCCAATCAATCTCGCGGTTATTGAGAATTAACTTAAGCAGGTCGCCGCGGTTTTCAATGACGCCGCGAATGACCTGGTTATCTCTCAGGCCCAGATCTTTAGCCATCTGCTCAGAAACTCGAATCGCAACCAGCCCCTCCAAAAAAATCGGATTGGGTTTGGCCACAAAATTTAACTGCTCTGGACCCAGCAAATGGTCACCTTTCCCTTAACCGCACCCTAAGGATAATGCACCCAGGTTTTGCGCTCCTCACGGGCACTTTTCGCCTTGTCCATTTTGTCGCTGGACTGAGTAAAAATCACCCTGTGAATATCGCCGCTGTCGGGCAACTTAATGCGCTTGCCCGCGTACATCCAGTTTGGGTTTCTGCGCTTAAATGCATGGGGGTTGGCCCGCACTATTGCCTGACGCAAAATATTTTTGCGCAGGGGCAGCCCCGGCAGAGCATTGGCAATAATGCCGTCGAGAGTCTCGCCACGACGAATCATATAATAACCATCTGATGACACTTTAGACTTGGCCTCCAGAGCCGGACGCAGCAGGTCGATATCTTTAACCAGTCGCGCCAGCGCCTTTTGCGACGCTGCAGTATTGGTAAAACCATTCTCTGCATTGGCAGTGCCAGCGGCAACAGTTGCCAGTAAAGCGGTGGCAATAATAGAGACCAATGCCACCAGACAGGCCCTGCGAATTCTGTCCATATCACTGATAAGTTTGTTATTGGAACCTTGCATTGTTCTTTCCTCTGTTATCGCCATATCTAAAATTGGTGCATTTAAAGATGCACGGCAATCAGGTTGCGTAAATCTGCCTGAGCCCGCTGTGGGCCTGCTAACTGTCTCAATGACGCACTGTGGGCGCTGACTGAAACCACCTGCGCTAGAGACAGATTCTCCAGTCCCGCTGGGTTCACTGCACGATCCATAATATTGGCATCATCAGATAATAAAAACTGATCGCCCACTTTAATACCAGCCACAAAGCCAGCATTCATAGCCATATGCTTATTATCACCACTGATTGGCGTCAACTGGTAGGCCTGGGCATAACAGTCCATCTGCTCTGTTACCTGACTGATAAAGCGGTCTGTCACCGCCTGCACCTGGCGCTTGAATTTTATCGGCAGTGGATCCTTGCTGTAGCCGCGCTCTACTCTGGGATAGTCCAGTGGCAGAGTCTGGCTCCACAGTGGCTGCTCTGTTGCACGATCGATAAGTATCAATTCATAGGCCAGAGATTCGGCTGGCCAGGGCTCATACTTATCTGCTGTGGGCAGCTTTTTAGCCACCCAGTTAAATGCTCCGCGACTGGCCCGTGCGCCGTGGTACAGGGCTCGCTGTTTTCTGCTGGTCAATTCATCGGCGGGATTGCGATCACGCAGCACAATATCAAATCTGTAAGGTACGTTGTCTGCACTACTGCCCTGCACAAAAGCCTGATAGGCATTGGCATAATGAATCTCTGACTTTACCGACCAGTCCCTGGATCCAGCTAGGGACGCCAGTAACGTCTGCTCGGAGAGAGCCAATAATTCATTGTAATAATGATCTCCCACCGGTCGGTTGGGGCTGACATTGGCAGGATCGAGCACCAGACGCACTGTAGCTTCTCGGCGTATGCCTGGACGAAATCCGGGGCAGCTGGCATCAGAAAGCATGCTGGCATCAACTCTGGCTGTGGTTATTCCAGCTTCCTGCAAATATGACAGCACGCGAATGCCGCGCACTTTGGTATTAGTCGACATCACCGAGGCTTCATGCAGCGCGCCATTGCTATCTAGATAGGCGGCACTGTCGAGTTTGACCTCTGTGCCCAGTGCCAGATCAATCAGCGCCTGCTTGACCGCTTCCAGTTTAACCGCGGCGCTCTCAGTCTTAACAGACTCAGCTGCCACCTGAGGTGGAATCACTAGCAGAATCAGCGTCAGACACAGCCGTGCCAATTGTGTGCTTTTGATCAGCATTTTGGTTTAGGCGCCTTCAGCCATCTGCTCTAGATAGAGCACGCGCAGATCATCGACAATATCCCGGTTCAGGGTCAATGTGGTTTCGTAGGTGTCATCGCCGACCGGAGAGATGCTCTCCAACTGCGCGCCATAGATAACGCCCTGTACCCGTGCCTTAAATGCATCACTCTCGACAATCATTTCGGCCACGGTGGTGTTGGCGTCCAGATACTGACCATAGACCTGTTCCATCAATGATCTGTAGGCATCCAGCTTGGACGCGCGAATAGACAGCAGGCGCTGCTGAGCGGGGTTATCATGGGGCTGAACGCTGATAACCGCATAGCCGGTCGCCATAATATTCTCTTGCTTGTTAATCATGTTATCAACCAAAGCATCCGAGTACTGATCAGATGTTGTGGCGCAGCCGCTGGCCAGCACTGCTAACAGGCTGATAGAGATAAACCCTTTAGCCTTGCTGAGCCCATTGCTCAGTTGCTGTGAAAAAATAGTTGTCATTGCACTTCCTACCGTTTTTATCAGAGAGTTGATTGACTTAGGTTCCTGACTTTAATATCGGCACATATGGCTCAGGCTTTAGGGCCAATACTGTTAAAAACCAACGCCACCCAGACCCAGTCCACCAGCAAATTAACCACCAACAGGCATGACTGGCACAGTTTTTGCTCAATAACCATTAAAGGGCGAAAATAAATGTGCTTCGTCAATACAGAATTTTGTAACCAATTGTTTTTAATAGGGTTTTTATTAGATGGCTATTGCAACACTGTCAAACCTACGACAGGACCTGTCAAAAATCGAACTGTCTGGACTGGGCATTCCCTTCCTGGTGCTGTTGATTATTTCGATGCTGGTGCTGCCTCTACCGGCATTTTTGCTGGACTTCCTGTTCACCTTTAACATTGTGATTGGCCTGATCATTATTATGATCGCCATCAATAGCTCCAAACCCCTGGACTTCAGTTCGTTCCCTGCCATTTTGCTGATGGCCACCATGCTTAGGCTGGGCCTCAATGTTGCATCAACCAGACTGGTACTGGTCAAGGGCCACGAGGGCCCAGACGCTGCCGGCAAGGTTATTGAAGCCTTTGGTGAATTTGTTATCGGCGGCAACTATCTGGTTGGTTTTATTATCTTTGCCATCCTTATGATCATTAACTTTATTGTTGTGACCAAAGGTGCTGGCCGCGTGTCGGAGGTTATCGCACGTTTTACATTGGATGCCATGCCCGGCAAACAAATGGCGATTGATGCCGACTTAAATGCCGGAGTCATCGATCAGGCCACGGCCAAAGCAAGGCGCGAAGAGATTTCCCAGGAATCGGACTTTTTCGGTTCCATGGATGGTGCATCCAAGTTTGTCCGCGGTGACGCCATTGCTGGCCTGCTAATTCTGTTAATCAATATTATCGGTGGTCTGGCTATCGGACTGTCGCAACATGATTTAAGTTTCTCCGAAGCCGGTCGCATCTATGTACTGCTGACCATTGGTGACGGCCTTGTGGCTCAGATCCCTTCATTGCTGCTGTCCCTGTCCACCGCAATTATCGTAACCCGGGTAACTACCTCTGAATCCATGACCGAGCAGGCAAAGTCGCAGCTTAACAACCCCATGGCTATGTTTGTTGCCGGCGGTATTCTTTTGCTGCTGGGCCTGGTGCCCGGTATGCCTCATATGGTCTTTCTCACTCTGGCCCTGGCGGTGGTTGGTCTCGGGATAATGCTATCTAAAGGTGCCAACAAGATTTCCGCGCAAAATGATGCCGACAGCCTGCGTGCGAGCGCTGCGGAGAAGGCCAACAAAGAAGAATTAAACTGGGACGATGTGGATCAGGTAGATCTGGTTGGCCTGGATATAGGCTACGGACTGATCCCTTTAGTTAACCCGGAAACCGGCGGCCAATTGCTGCCGCGAGTTAAAGGGGTGCGCAAAAAGCTTTCAGCAGAGCTGGGCTTTTTGGTACAACCTATTCGCATCCGCGACAATCTGGATCTGGCCCCAGATACCTATCATATTGTGATGAATGGCGTGGTGCGCGGCAAAGGCGAGATTAAGGTTGGCCGCGAAATGGCGATTAATCCCGGACATGTCCACGGCACTATCGAAGGTATACCCACCAAGGAGCCCGCTTTTGGTCTGGATGCTATCTGGATCGAGCCTTCTCAGCGAGACTATGCACGCACATTGGGCTATACCGTGGTCGATGCCGCCACGGCGATCGCTACCCATCTCAACACTCTGTTGCGGGACAATGCAGCGGAACTGTTAAGCCACGACGAAACCCAGCAATTGCTGGATAAGGTCGCCGGACGATCACCCAAACTGGTCGAAGATCTGGTTCCAGGCAAATTGCCTCTGGCCACTATTACTAAGGTGTTACAGAATATTCTCGACGAATCGGTTTCTGTTCGCGATATGCGCACCATTATTGAAGTGCTGTCGACAGAGAGTGGCCGCACCCAGGACGCAGATGAACTCACCGCCGCAGTGCGCCCCAGACTTGGCCGTATGATTGTACAGAGCCTGATTGATGTAGCAGACAGCCTGCCCGTTATCACTCTGGATCCGTCTCTGGAACAGATGCTGCACAATGTGCTGCAGCAGAGCAGCAGCAATCAGGGTCTGGTTATAGAGCCCAAACTGGCAGAGAGCCTTTTCAAAGCCCTCGCCGAAAACACCCAGGAAGTTGAAAACCAAGGACATCCAGCTGTGCTGGTCGTGTCTCCAGGCATCCGCCCCTGGCTAGCAAAAATTATTAAACACCGTCTCAGTGACCTGACCGTCCTGTCATACAGCGAAATTCCTGATGATCAGGCGGTAAAAGTGGTCGCAACAGTCGCGGTCGATAACAGCAATTAATCTGAGGTAATAGGAAAATGGAACTACAGAGAGTTTTAGCCGCGGACAGCCGCAGTGCTATGGAGAAAGTTGTAGAGCTCTATGGTGCCGACGCTCTGGTCGTGTCGAACAAAAAGGCTAGCAACCAGACTGAAATTATTGTCGCCATTGATTTAGCCTATCAGGCAAGTGCGGCTCTGGACGAGCTACAGGCGCCGCGTCTGGAAGAGCCTCAGCCCCGACTGGCGCTGGGCAATATGCCCAGTTTTGACGATGTTATGGAATCGCAGATATTTAAGAGTACAGGTGGTGATCCGGCCGACAGCCCTATGCCAACGGATTTTGCTTCTGACCTTATTGATAGCTTCACCGACGACACCAACCTCCTGTTTAAAGAGGAGCTGGATCGACAGGCTCTGCTTGAACAGAATACCGAGAACAATCGTATCGCTGAGGATCGAGACAACCTCAAAGCCAGAGAGATTGTCGATCTGGTGAAACAGGAACTCGCCGCTATGCGCAATGAATTTAAACTGGCCCAGCAACTGGATGCCTGGAGTGGCACTCATTCTGTCGCCGATGAGATGCGTCCTCTGGTCGAAGCCTTTAATGAAACCGGCATGCCCATTGGGCTGCGCGCTCTGGCAACAGATATTATCAATCAAAGTGTAGATATGACTGAGGCCTTAACCGCGATTGCTGAAGCCTTAGGATCCAGTGTTAACAGCATCGATCTGCTGGATAATATGCAAGGTATTCATGTAATTGCCGGTAGCTCTGGCTCAGGTAAAACCTTGATGGCTGGCAGATTAGCCAAACAGGCTGCGCTCAATTATGGCGAGCACCAGGTTGCCATTATCAGCTTCAATGACGGTCGCTTTGGGGCCTGGAATCAATCGCAACTGGTGGGTTCTCAGGCAGGAGTCGAGACTTTCCGCACCAATAGTCCGGAGATGCTCGAGCAACTGCTGCAAGAGCTGGACTCACGCAAATTAATTATCATAGATACCCCCGGGGAAGATGTAGAAGCCCACAGCAGCAGCCTTTTAAAATTGCTGCCAGATGCTCAACCACATTTAGTGGTTGCCGCGGATGCCTCCGAAGCTTCTGTTAAACGCTATATTCGTCCTGAGGGCATTGAATGGTCATCTGTGATGCTGTCGCGCCTTGAAACTGGCGTCTACCCCTGGGCACTGATCAATACATTACTCAATCGGGACACACCTGTCTCTGTGGCTGCCGCGGAGCCGAGTATTATCGACCCGGCAACAACAATAACCGGACATGCTCTGGCGCAGCACGCGCTGGCCCATTTGCCGATTAGTTTTGTTTGACTACCATTGGGCGATCAACGAAAATGAGAAGAGCATTGAAATCATCAATTACCGTCAGCAGCGCAGGGAAGCTGGTAGAAGTTCTACCTGTTTTTGGTTTTCCCTTGGGTTTAATCTGTGCGGACAATGGCTTGGCATTTATGCCAGCCAACAGTATCGAGTCCCGTGCATATAAAAATACGTTTGCCAGAAAAATGGTGACTAAAAGGTTAAAGAATGTCTAACAGCACAACCACTCAAATAATCGGTATCGCCAGCGGTAAAGGCGGCGTCGGCAAAACTACCGTTTCGGTCAATCTGGCTGTTATGCTCGCCTCAATGGGCAAAAAAGTCATGGTGTTTGATGCCGACCTCGGTCTGGCTAATGCACAGCTGGCCATGGGCTGTCGCACCCCTTATAACTTTAGCCATGTGCTGTCCGGCGAAAAAACCGTCAATGAGATTATTATTGAAGGCCCTATGGGCGTAAAGCTGGTGCCAGGCGCCAGTGGCATACAGCATATGGCCAGCCTCAGTCAGGCAGAAACGGCTGGGATTATTCAGGCATTTTCAGATATTGAAGAAGATCTGGATTACTTTATTGTCGATCTTGCCGCCGGACTATCAGACACAGTAATGACCTTTTTGCGCGCCTGTCAGCACCGCTTTATCGTATTGAAAAATGAGCCATCTTCCATTGCCGATGCCTATGGCACTATCAAGGTGATGATTCAGGATTATCAGCTTAATAATATAGGCCTGATCCCTAACGGCGTATTTTCTCAGGACGAAGGTGAGCGCCTGTATGGCAGCATCAACTCGGTTATTCAAAACTTTCTGGGTAGCAGAGTCGATTACTTACATTCCATAACCCAGGATGAAATGGTATTGCGAGCGATTAAAGCCTCCCAGCCATTAGTCAATTTTGCCCCATCCAGCATTGCCAGTCGTGACTTCCGTGCTCTGGGTAAAGTGGTTACCAACCTGAATAAAAATGTTTCTATGAGCGGCGGGCTTCAGTTTTTTATCGAACGCCTGGCCATGCAGCAATCAAAGACTGGGTAAGCAATTACTATGGCCGATCTGAAGGTTTATGAAGATATTCAGAACGCTGATACTAACAGCGACGCGCTGCTGGCTCATGTGGGACTGGTAAAGCGTGTGGCCCTGCATTTGAAAACCAGACTGCCCAACTTTATGGAATTGGACGAGCTAATTCAGGTGGGCATGATCGGTCTGTTTGAGGCCAACAACTCCTTCGACGCCTCCAAAGGTGTCGACTTTGAGGTCTTTGCTAAAAATCGTATTCGCGGTGCTATTCTGGATCAGGTGCGCAAACTCTCCTATCTGCCCCGCTCCGCCATTGTTAATATTCGCGACCACAGTGAAGCCACTGCTGCACTGACCGGAGAGCTTGGCCGTGAGCCATCTCAGTCGGAGCTGGCAGAGTTTATGGGTAAAGATATCGAGAGCTTCCACAAAGAACGCACTCATGCCCATAGATTTCAGACGGTTTCACTGGAGTCACAGCTGCCAGATACAGTAGATATGCCTGCCAGCGAGATCAATGAGCCGGAAGCACAGATTGCCGAAGAGCAGTTTATGGCCTCGTTGGTTGATTCGATTGACACATTGCCAGAGCGCGAGCGCACGGTGATCTCTCTCTATTATGTCGAAGAGATGAACCTAAAAGAAATTGGTGCCGTGCTCGATGTCAGTGAATCTAGAGTGAGTCAGATTCTTTCCAGTAGCGTGAAAAAGTTAAGGCACCATCTTAATGTGGATGGGGATTAAATCATGGTTTTATCAATCTTTAAAAACAAGGCAGCCAAAGCTGCAATGGCCGCAGCCAAAAATGATTATGTAAAAGCAGCGGAATTGAACGATGACTCCCGCACTACAAGAGCCTATAAAGTTCGTATTGGCATTCGCTGTCGCTCCCATATTGACAAGGTTTTTATTGAAGCGGCAAAAAAGACTGTTGCATTTCAAGACCAATGTAATGTTGCAGCTGCTGAGGGCAAAGAGCGCCCGACGCCACCCAAAGCTAGTCCATTTCAGACAGCCAAAACACTGAACGGTGTTATATATACTTATATACCAGCAGAATTTGCCGATGAAATTTTTTCACTGGGCTGTATGTACCAAACAATGCAAATTGACATAAATAAAGCTATTACCATGGTGCAACAGGTGGCTGACAAAGTGGCTTTTGACCTGGGTCTTGACCAGCCGATTACAGCACTACAATTTTTACGAAGTGAAACTGAGCAGGGTAGCGACATAGAATCAGAGGAAGACGACTCGCCCAATGCAGAGCAGGAAAATGACAAGAATTAAAGCGGGAGAAAAACAATGATTACAGCACTACTTCTGGCTGTTTTTCTCGGCACAGCTGCTGCTGTAATTTTAATTATCTATCTGATTGATCGCGTCAATCACCTGGAAAAAATCGCCTCTGCTCGGAACGATAAAGCAGACAGTATGAGCGGTGACAGCAATGTAGACAGCAGTTTTCTGGGGCTGAGCAGCAAAGCGCTGTGGGATGCCATGTGCGGCAAGCCACCAGAGGGGTTTAACAGCAATGATCTGGTTGCACTGAAACCACGCTACGAGCATGTACTGAAAAAACATATTGAGAGTATTTTCGCCATGGGAGTTACCGATGGACAGGCCGGCACTGCCAAAAAGCCCAAACCAACCACAATAATTAGCACATTGCGGGGCTCTATTGAATCCTGGCTGCCACCTCAGCATGTATCCACTATCTACAATGTGGCTTTTGAGTCAGTCACCGCAAGTGCGGAGGATATGCCAAGACTGGCAAATTCTTTAGATGAGAGCGGAAGTCTGCTTTTTTCTCGCACCGAATTGACCCTCAAGCAGGCATTGTCCTCAGTCTTGTTGCCGAGGGCGGAAGAAGAGTCAGAACAGCTTGCGTTAGAGGACAGCGCTGATGCCAGCGCTGAGGATGAAGAGCTTCTGTTATAGGCTACCGGGCCAGTGTCAAACAAGAGCTTAGCGAGCGCTGACATAGGGATAAACAACAATAGAGTCATCTATCTCTTCTTCCAGTTCCTCTTCTACCGGAAGCCTCGATTCCTCAATCTCAACCTGACGGCGCAACAGATCGAGATATTTGTCTCGCTCCAATGTAATCAAAGCTTCAACATCCGCATTAAGCTTTGACACATTGTCTACCTGGCCTTCGAATGACTTTAACTGAGAACCCAGAGCCACAACGGAGCTAGCCACTTTATCCAGCTGGGCGCCCTGACTGGACAGAGTAGATTTTAAGCTTTTCACTTGAACCGCAAGCTTGTTAGTCTCCACACCAACACTCTTGGCAGCCGCATCCGGTACCTGAACATTCAGATTCTTGGTAGCAGCCTCTGCATTAGTAACAGCCTGTACTAACAGCTTTTGATTGCTTGCAAATTGGGCCTGCTTGATCGCCAGCTGATTAATGGAATAGTTCATTTTTTCGAAGTTAGTAAGGCCTGCATTCATCTGCACAACCCGCTTGCTGATCGCAACCATCATGCCATCAACCTGGGCCACTCGATCAGACAGCTGGAACGACATAAATACAAACAGGCCTATGGCAACCAGCAGCGCCGAAACCGAGCCTAGTAGAATACGTGCAGAGAGAGTTGCGCTCTTGGCGCTGGCATCAACCAGCTCATTGACCCGCTTTTGCAAATGATCGAGCCCGTTCTCCAGCGCAGACGATGCGCGACGGCTGACATCCGCCGCACTGTTAGTAGCATCGGCGGTATCCAACACCCCTGGCACCAGCACTTCCAGACGTCCAGAAATATCCTTGGCATTTTTTAACAAATGGGCAAAACGCTCTTGATCCGCTGCAGAAATATCTTTATCTTCGGCGCTCTCTTGAATCTGCTCTGGTTCAGAAGTTTCCTCAGAAACTGCGTCCTCTGACCCATCAAGCCCTGCCTCGTCAATCTGAGGCTCGTCAACATTGTTCTGTTCGTCTTCAGGAGTACTCATAGCTCTTCCGGGTTATCCGCCCCAGCTTTCTGGGGGGAAGAAATTAATGTTAGTTGTTGAGAAATATCGGCAGTCGCGCTCCTAACTTTAGCGATGCGCTGCTCAAATAATTCATCAAACAGCCGACTTTCGTTATTGGCGACGTCTGGGTCATTATCGCTGATCAGCCCTAGGTCGGACAGGGCAGCGTTCAATTCGGGGTTTTCATCGTCGGAAAAGATATCCGGAAGCTCTGGAGCAGCATACTCTGGTTCAGCCTGATAAGAGGCGGGGGCTTTTTCGTCGCCCCTGCTTTTTTCGTCCGATTCTACCTGAACGCTGGTACTGGGGCCTTCGGTTTTAAACAATTCATCATCTGGACCGATCATGTTGCACCCTTCTGCCAGAGCCGGTTAGTTGCTGTCCAGAGCGACTCCTAATTGCGCCGCTCCTCTAATCCAATAATCGGCAGGTCGGCCCGAGCCTTTAGCAAATTTCTCTGCTCGCTCACGTGATGCAAAGGGCCCGGAGATAACAGCATAGGCTACAGAAGTTGATGTCTTGATAGGCACCACTATCGCCGAGCCCAATCCAGAATAACGCTGTTTGTAAAGATCCGCCTGTGGCTTATCAGAGAGAACAATATGCTGAACAAAAAAGTCGGTATCGCGGGCCTTTTGCACCGCCGCAATCGCTCGTTGCTGGGCGCTTAAGGCTTTTGGCTTAACCACTGGAGCCGCTGGCACTATCTGCTCTACCACTGGTTGCGGTGCCACTGCCTGTGTCTGCTGCTGCTCCTGCCTTAGAGCTTCTACCAGGGCTGCTGCCTGATCAGCCTGGCTTTCCTTTTGGGGCAATGGCTTTTGAGGCTCTGGTTTTTGAGATACTGGCGACTCAGGCTGTTTAACAGCAGATTGAGTAATATTGCCCGGGTTGCTTACTAGTCCGGGAGCAGCTACGCCCCCTTTATCTGAATCAAGCTGGGACACCAGTACCCAGGTAATTCCTAGGCTCATCAAAAAAGCCAAAATCAACGTCCAGTTCTTGCCCGAACCTTTACGGGGCTGGTCATCATCATCTTCCTCGGCAGCAATATCATCATCCAAAAATTCAACTGGCTGCAGTGGAAATGGGTTGGCTTCCGAATAATCTTCTCCCAGATAGTCGCTCTCGTCAGTGCCCGGCAACGGCGGCATAAATTCATCCGGGTCTTCCTCGGCATAGCCGCCTCGAATCGCTGCACCCAGCCCGGTATGCATCAGCAGTGTTTCTGTCTCGCGCTCAAAACCATGTTCCACTGCCGCTTTCATTAGCTGACTGGCTTCATCCAGAGTCGGTGTATCTACCACCCAGCGATATAGTTTGCGGCCAAATAAGGTCAGTGGCTTTTCGTAATTGGGCCAGCCGGTTTTATCCAGAAACAGGACCAGACGCACATTGACCCCGGGGAAATCAGACAGCAGTCGAACCAACAGCGCCCACTGCTCCTCATTGACCGACTTGGCATCATTGACTACCAGCAATTTAACCGGCGATGCGGGGTCTGCAGGCTGTCTAGCCTGCTCCATGGTCATGGTTGCCAGCATTTCGTTAAAGCGTTTTAACAGACTGTCTGTGTTGGTCGGCAGGAAAACTTCCACTTGAAAGATATTCATATCCCGCAGGCGGGCCACCAGCATGCGGCAGTAATGATCGAGCACAGTTTCGTTGGTGCCTATTACCGCCAGACCCAGGTCATCGTCAATCATGGCATTTAAGGCCAGCTGGAAACGCTGCTTATCCTTGGAGCGATAAAAAATATCACCGCCATCAAACCAGTCCTGAAACTCAAAGGTTGGCTCTTGTTGGTTGTCTCTCATGCTCCCTACCCCCTTATTAATAACCTGCTAATTAATAATCTGCTAATCAGCCAAGGTACCATCTGTATTGTATCTCATGCCAGCGGGCACTTCGGGCTGCGGCTTTTCTGCCGCCCCTCCACCTCTGCCGACAGAATTCAGGCTAAACACATAGGCAATCACCTGAGCCACGGCATAGTATAAAGATTCGGGCACGCTTTGGTTAATATCTGTCGTAAAATAAAGCGCTCTGGCCAATGTCGGTGATTGAAACAATGGTACGCCAGTCTCTGCGGCTTTTTCCCGGATACCCTGAGCAATAAAATCAACACCTTTGGCCACCAAAACCGGTGCGCCGTCACTGGATGGATCATAACTTAGCGCCACCGCAAAATGCTCCGGGTTAACAATAATAACATCCGCATCGGCCACGGCTTCCATCATCTGGCCCATAGCCATTTCCCGCTGCTTGCGCCTGATTTGCGCCTTTACCTCTGGCCGCCCTTCAGTGTCTTTAAACTCGTCTTTGACCTCTTGCTTGGTCATCTTCATTTTTTTGTTAAATTCATAGATCTGGTAGGGCACGTCAATAGCAGCGGCAATAATCAATGTCAGAGTCACCAACACAGTACCTCCGGCAATGATTTTCCCTGCTTCAGCCATGGCCGGACCCACATCCATAAAACCAAGAGCAATAAAGCGATCAAAGCTCTGGCTTACCACCAGAAATAATACGCCTCCCACCAGAGTAAATTTGGTCAGTGCCTTGGTCAGATCCACCACCGCCTTCATGCCAAACATTCTTTTAAACCCCGCTAGGGGATTTATCTTGCTGGCCTTTGGGGCCAGAGCCTTCAGGGAGAATATAAAGCCGCCCAGTGCGCCGGCCGCGCCCAGCGCAATGACCACCGCAAGAGCAAAAATAGGCACCATTACCAAAAGGCTGTCCAGAGCCTGGATGCCAAAAGTCGCTGGCAACAGATTGTCGGAGAACACCGATTTGCGATCAAACACAAAGCCAGAGACAAAGACCTCACTGAGTTTGGTCAGCAGGAAGCCGCCAAAAAGATACATAAAGCAGGCAATACCAATCATCATGGCCGCCACCCCCAGCTCCTGGGATCGCGCAACCTGCCCGTCCTCCTGAGCCTTTTCCAGCCGTTTGGCGGTGGGTTCTTCGCTGCGTTCTTCGCTGGTATCCTGATCAGACATTAAATTAGCCCCAGTGCCTGACTCAGCGTCTCAAATCCTTGACGCCAGAGCCACTGAATACGAAACCCTATGCTATTCATAGACATAGCCAGAAGAATAATACCGGCCAGAATCATGGCCGGAAAGCCAACCGCAAAGATATTCAGCGCCGGTGCCGCTCTGGTAATCACGCCCAGACCCAGGTTAATAAACAGCAGCGACACCAGAATCGGCATAGCCAGTAGGACGGCACCCAAAAATATCATACTGCTCCATTGCACCACCAATTTGAGCAACTCCTCACCGCCAATCATTTCGCCTATAGGCAACAATTTAAAACTCTCCAGCAGCATGGTAATCACCAGCACATGGCCGCCAAGGCCGAGAAAAAGCAGAGTCGAGCAGATAATAAGGAACTGGGAAATCACTGGTACATTACCCATATTGGGATCGACCATATTGGCCATACCCAGACCCATTGATGCAGAGATTGCCTGACCGCCAACCACCAGAGCAGCATTCACCACCTGCAGTATGAGACCCATCATCACGCCGATAAATACCTGATTAAAAACTTCTTTAATACCAACCGCGGAAAAGGGATCCAGCTCGGGCCAGCTGGTCAATGGATAAACCATCCAGGTCAGTACTACGGCTAACAGGACGCGAATGCGCACAGTGACAGAGCGAATAGAAAAAAGCGGAGCGCTGAGGAGAAATGCCGATATGCGTATCATCGGCCAGAGCAGCATGTAAAACCGCTCTACTACTTCAGCGACCAACAGGTCCATTAAATAAACAGCGTGGGAATGCGCTCAAAGATGCGCTGGAAAAAGTCCACCATTACAGCAATCTGCCAGCCACCAAAGATGACTAGGGCCAACACCATCAATGCCAACTTGGGTATAAAACTAAGGGTCATTTCCTGAATAGAGGTCGCAGCCTGCAAAATCCCGACCAGCAGACCAATAGCCAGAGCCACACCCAGTAGCGGTGCTGCTACTTTAACTGCGATCCACAGGGACTCGCGCCCCAAATCAATTACCTGTGCTGCATCCATAATATTCTCCTAGGCGGTCACAAAACTTGCCGCCAGCGACCCCA
This sequence comes from Porticoccaceae bacterium, assembly GCA_018664075.1. Lineage (GTDB taxonomy): Bacteria > Pseudomonadota > Gammaproteobacteria > Pseudomonadales > Porticoccaceae > HTCC2207. The sequence continues at coordinate 17,159 of JABJOY010000045.1, forward strand.
TGATCAGGGACCAGCCATCGACCAGAACAAATAGCATTAATTTAAATGGCATGGATATCATCATCGGTGACAACATCATCATACCCATAGACATCAGAACACTGGCGACCACTAAATCGATCACCACAAATGGAATATAAATCAAGAAACCAATGGCAAAGGCGCTTTTGAGTTCAGAGGTGATAAAGGCGGGAACCAATGTGGAAAATGGCACATCTGCCGGGGTCTCGATCTCATCATTGCCAGCTATCTCGGCAAACATCGCAATGTCTGTCTCCCGGGTTTGATTGAGCATAAAGTTTCTCATCGGCGTCTCAGCTGCTACCAGAGCAGCATCAAAGCTAATTTTTTCCTCGAAATAAGGCGTGATGGCATCGTCATAAACACTACTCAGAACCGGGGCCATAATAAATAATGTTAGAAACAGGGCTAAACCCAAGAGCACCTGATTAGGTGGAGTCTGTGCTGTACCCAGTGCCTGACGTAGCAAGGACAGAACAATAATAATACGTACGAAGGAGGTCATCATCAGAAGCAGGCTGGGCAACAATGTCAGCAGCGTCATCAACGCAATAAGCTGCAATGTCAGACTATATTCAGTACCCCCGGCGTCGTTTTCAACCATATTTACGATGGGCAGTCCGGCCTCTGCAAATGCCGGTGTATTAAACGCGAAGATCAAAAAGCCCAGCATCAATGTCTTGATAGCAGGGAGCATTTTACTGATAAAAAATCGAGCCAAAATTTAGTCCTTTTGTCTCTTCACCGTTTGTTTGAATAATTGTTTAAAGCTGTTTATTTTTTCTTCTGCGGGCGCACTTTGCAGCTGTTCTTCAATCTCCGACTGTTCATCAGGCTGCCAGCCGCCCAATCTGGACATACCCTGAGGCGTCAAACCTATCAGAATTTGTTCGCCATTGACACTGACCAGCAAGAGTTTCTGCCTGGCTCCCAGATTTTTCACTTCTAGGATGCGCATGCGGCCACTACCACTAATGCCGGGGTTGATTTTCTTTAGCGCGAATAACGTGGCTACCAGCAATCCTATTACTAGTACAAATGAAGCTATCATTGACAGCCATTCAGCCCAACCGTATTCAGCAACCATGTTTATCCCGATCTAAAGGTTTTTAACGCGATCCGCTGTAGGTATGACACTGGTCAGTCGAACACCATAGCGCTCGTTGACCAAAACAACTTCACCCTGTGCTACAAGGGTATTATTCACTAAAAGATCCAGCGGTTCACCTGCCAGACGATCAAGCTCAACAACACTACCCTGAGTAAGACGCATTAAATCACGAATTTTCAATGATGCGCGACCTACTTCAACAGAAATTGTTACTGGAATATTCTGCAGAACATCGGAATTAATTTTGTTTTTTATTGCATCTTCTGCCGACACTTCGGGCTGGTCCACAACTGCTTCAGTTTCTGTATCTGCCATACTTTGTTACTCGCTATTTTAATATCATTTACTTATTTATGCGGCGCGAGAGATTTAACAATTTGCGCTGCCATATTAGATCCATTACTGCCGATATCGGCATCAAAAACCGGTATATCATTGATATGTATACGGGCATAGTCTGCTTTGTTGAGATAAATAATGTCGTCTTCACGCATTTCTTCAAACTGTTTGATCGTAGTCTCAATATCAGACAGAGTTACCTTGATCTCAAGCTCCGCATCGAGGGCAGCTGACTGCAACTCGGTACTCCAGACTTTGTCTGAAGCATCGTTGCCGTCCCCGGTCTGTACTCGACCGCGCAGCAGATCTCGAATAGGCTTAAGGGAACTGTAGGGATAGACTATATCGATATTGCCCGAGGCCTGACTCCCAAGTTCGGAGGCAAATCTGCTGACCACAACCAGATCGTTTTCATCTGCTATCTGGGCAAACTGAGGGTTGATCTCCGATCCAATATGCTCACATTGAAGCGCCATAATCGGTGCCCAGGCTTCCTGCAGAGAACCAAACAAAACATCCATCATAATTTTGATAATGCTGGACTCAGTGGGGGTGAACAATCGCCCTGGGGGCAAGCTGTCAATACCGCGACCAAATCCACCGAAGAAATTATCCAGCGACGCAAAGATTATCGACGGCTCAATCACCACCATGGAATAACCGCGCAGGGGATTTAAGCGAATGGTATTCACTGCCAATGGCGGCTTCAGATCTTTGAGATAATCACCAAACTTCATGATTTCAACATTGGCGATATTAACTTTTGGCGTGGTGCGCAATACTTCCAAAAGCCCAAGGCGAAACTGCCGCACAAAGCGCTCGTTGATCATATCGACGGCGCCAACATTCACCCCCAACGAAGAATCTTCGTTGGTCAGATCGTGTTTTACTGCGCGAGCACCTGTATTGAGCCCTGTATCAGATTCAATGGAACCATCTTCAAGGCCTGCTGCTAGCGCATCCAGCTCTTCCGGCGATAATAAATTGGTTGTCTCAGCCATCTGGCCCTCACAAATGTCGGTAGTTAAATCTGCCTGCTCGGCAAATTACTGAACCACAAACTCAGTTAAATAAACGGCTTCGATGCCACCAAAGTCTTCCAACTCTTCAAGCTTGGCATTCATTACCAATTTAAGCTCGTCGGCCAGGTTCAATCTGAATTCCGGATCTGCAATATCAGACTCTGTCTGTTGTGACATAACAATTAACATCACATTGCGCAGTGGGAAAGCGTGCTTTTCAACATTTTCCACAACCCGCTCATCGTAATGAGTCATGATGGCAACAGAGGCCTGCATCACTTTTCTTGAATTGGCGATATTGGTAGTGAGTTCTTTTTCCAGCTGATAATAGGACTGCTGGAATTTTGACAATTCAGGACTGTCCAGCTGTACTTTGCTGGGTCCAGCTGCTGCCTCTGCCGCCGCTTCGGCTTCAGCCGCTGCCGCTGCCTCAAGGGCTGCTACTGCTGCTTCAGCATCATCGTTTTTATCTGCATCAAAGAAGCCACTGGCAAACAAGGTTGCCCCTATGGTGATGGCGACAATAAACAAAACACCAACGACGATAAGAATAATCTTAAGGATAGGGCTCTTTGCCTTCTCTTCGTCTTCTAAAATTTCTTCACTCATGGTCTATTCCTCTAATTCCAACTTTCTTATGTTGTGTATAACCTTCTATACAAGCACATCCAATCCATCGGCGGATGGTTGCCCGTTAATTTCAGTAGGCTCAGGCTCAGTAGCAGCTGCATTTTCAGCGACTTCTTCAGGCTGTTGCCGGGCTGTCGAATTTCCGTCAGATTTGCCCTGATTTGCCAGTTCTAATTCTATATAAGCAGTTTCCATGCCATGTTCTTCAAGCGCACTGCGCAATCTCGGCATACTCTCTGCTAACAGCTCTCTAGTAGCACTGTTGGCGGCATGAAAGTTGGCTTCAATCTCGCCATTTTTCATTTCCAATTGTATCTCAATTCTACCCAGGGATTTAGGATGAAGGTCCATTTCAACCCGCCATGCACCTCTGGTTATCTGTGCCGTTAAACGCTGCCCCAGAGCCTCAGTTAAACGCCTGGACATCTCCATATGTTCATCCTGCTTGCGCAGTGCCTGTTGCATCGCATCCTCTGGCAAACTCTCTGGCACTGGCTTGTTCAGCATTTCCGCGGAGCTGTGCTGACTGGCCAAAAATGCCGACTCACCAAAACTAACCGGTGCCGCTGAAACCGCAGGTACTGCCAGGTTAATAGCTTCCAGTTTTACTGCTGGAGCAGACTGGGCCGATTTATTCAGGCCCAGCAGATTTTCAGCTTGGCTTTTTGTACCCTGAGCCTTAAATAGCATCTTCCCAGCAATTTCTGGCATCAATCCAGCCGTTGTCACGTCAGCTTTAGTCATTTCGGCTTTAATCACTGGCTGACTATGGCTCTGTGTTGTTGTCTGCTTTTTCAAACTCTCAACGCCCGCCTGCTTTAATGCTTCGGCCAGCTGTTTTGCACTCTGTGCAATGGCTGCGTCAGTAGTCGCTCCCTGAGATTGCAACTTTGCTGCCACTAATTTTTCTGTGTCCGCCAGTACCGGCTTTAAACCCTGGCTGGCCATCTGTTTCTGCTGTGCCAGCAGGTCCAAAGGCTGCTGTACTGTGCCTCCAGCCTGAGAATTATTGGCTGTACCACTGCTGGCGATCCAGGCAGCCAGCATATCGCCACCCCCTGCCTGATAGGTTTTTCCCTCCACCAAAGGAACCGGTATCTGTCCGTCCAGGAGCGAACTGTTATCCGGCAATGCTTTGTGAATCGGCTGTAACACCTCATTCGCAGCTGAGCCTTTGCCAGTTGTAACAGTTTTTCCATCTGTACCAGCGGAGTCACCTAATAGTAAATTCAGCGCTGTCGGATCTATACCCTGAGACTTGGCAAAAGCAGAAATACCCTCCGCCGATGGCGCCTCTCCAGCCACGATTAACTGCAAACCTCCTTTCAGTTGATGACTATGCAGCCCGGATAGCTCCTGACCCTGTATTCCAGTCTCTAGCCCCTCGCCACTTTGCGGCAATTGCTTGCCACTTTGTGCCGCTTGGCGGTCTGCCATTTTATTGGCAAACAGCAACGCAAATTCGCTGCTCTGATCTTTGTTTTCTGCCGCAGACGGCTCTGTAGCCGTTGTCTCTGCTGGGCTGCCTGTTGTTGGTGCCGAACTTAATATTAAGTTGCTAATATCCGCCATTGCGTTTTTCCCAGTAAATTAGCCTTATTACTGGTGATATTGCAAGACATGTGCCAAGCCAGATTTAACTGCGGCCAAGCTGCTGTCGCAAATTGTATTGAATAATGCTCTGAGCTTCGGTGGCACGGTTTTCCGTTAGCTCCAAGGCTCGCGCCTGTTCCTGTCTGGCGCGCTCGGCTAGTTTCTCCAGCTTAAGTCGTTCGCGATCCGCTGCCATCAGCACCTTGCGCGCATCAGTGCAATCCACTTCAAGGGCTGATATTTCAGTTTTAGCGCGGTTTTTAATATCCTGAAGCTGCCCAATAAACTGTCGGTAATTGCCTGCTTCTGCAGTACTGTGGGCTCGCCGCTGCACTGCATGCAGCTGAGCTGCATATTCCACCAGCAACTGCTCAAGCTTTTCATCCCGAGCCTGGGCCTGTTCTTTGCGCTGATGCATTTCTGCCAGCACCAGCTGGGCCTGGCGAACTTCTTTTTCCGCCTTTGCTGCCAACACCTGCCATACAGGTTTCTTTTGCTCTGTCATATTCATAGTTTAATCACCTGCCTGACCGGTAAGTTGCTGGAGCATCTTCTGACTGTCGTCAATACTGACTGAAGCCTCACTACCCTGCTGCAACAGCGCCTCCATGCCCGGGCGCAATCTAATTGCTTCATCTAAGTCTGCGTTGGTACCTGCCTCGTAGGCGCCTACCTGAATCAAATCCTGGTTTTGCTGATACAGGGTCCAAAGTCGGCGGAAACGGTTGGCTGCTTTAAGCAGAGCCGGGGATACCAGGTTGTTCATCACTCGGGATATTGATCCGGCTAAATCTATCGCTGGATAATGGGCGGCGTCGGCAAGCTGTCTGGATAACATTACCTGGCCATCTAATGAAGCTCGGGCTATGTCAACGATGGGATCTGAGCGATCATCGCCCTCTGCCAAAACGGTATACACTGCGGTGATAGAGCCATGGCCATTGCGCCCTACTCCTGCTCGCTCGATTAATCTGGGCAGCAAGGCAAATACTGAAGGCGGATAGCCTTTGGCTGTGGGTGGTTCACCAATCGCCAGTCCGATCTCTCGCTGGGCATGGGCCACACGGGTCAAGCTGTCGCAGAGCATCAATACATTCTGCCCGCGATCTCTAAAATATTCGGCGACCAAATGGGTCAGGTTTGTGGCTTTTAAGCGCAATACAGGTGAGACATTGGCTGGTGCTGCGACTACCACAGATTTTGCCAGACCTTCTTCACCGAGAGTCTGCTGAATAAATTCCTGCACTTCCCGGCCACGCTCACCGATTAACCCAATCACTACTACATCAGCTTCGGTGTTCCGTGTAAGCATGCCAAGCAGCACTGATTTACCCACACCGGATCCGGCAACTAGGCCAATTCGCTGGCCGCGGCCTATGGTGAGGCAGGTGTTTAAGGCTTTAATACCAGTATCCAGGGTCTGGTTGATAGGGCCGCGCTCCATAGGATTGACGCTGAGCCCTTCTAGCCCAAGCTGTTCGCTGTAAGCAATTGGCCCTTTGCCATCAATTGGCTGACCCAGCCCATCTACAACTCGGCCTAACATGGCTCTGCCCAATGAGGCTTTGGAATGATTGGAGCGCACCCAGACGCGGGCGCCGGGGCCTATACCGCCGGGCTCGGAAAAGGGCATAAGATAAAGCAGGTCATCCTGAAAACCGACCACTTCTGCATCGATAAAGGTGCCCAGATCGAGGTTTTCAACCTGGCAATGTGCGCCCAGGGGCGCAATGATGCCTTTGGCTTCCAGAGTGAGGCCGACCACACGCACAAGCTTCCCGCTGGTGGACACCTCTGGGGCGCGCACCTCGGCGACGAGCTGATCGACTTCTGTGGCAAAATCAAACATCGACTTCAGGCTCCGGGTTGTCTGGGTCAGCATCTGGGTTTTCTGGTTGTTCGCTGGAATCAGATAGCTCGTTATCTTGTCTCAGGGGCTGTTGCTCTTCGCTGGAGGGCTCTTGATTCTCGCTGGAGGGCTCTTGATTCTCGCTGGAAGGCTCTTGATTCTCGCTGTAAGGCTCATCATCCACCAGCACTGCACCTTCAATAACTTTCTCTTCTACCGGGTTGGCAAAGTTGCTGTCAAAATTACTGCTGCCTGCACTGGGGGCTCCGTAGGAATAACCCAGCACAGTTTCAGATAGCGCATTGAGGCGGTTGTCGAGCAAATCTTCTATGGCACTGTCATCAATGCTTACTTTGACACTACCCTGGGTCAATTCACGATCGCCGCGCAGGTCAATCCCTTCAAGTTCGCCCTCGAGCTGGCGATTAAATTTTTCTAGATCGATGGGGTGCAGGCGCACGACAATAGGCCCCTCGCCCTGTTGCTCTAAATCTGTTAATGCTTCTTTGGTCAGTCGCTCTATGGCTGCGCCTGACAATGTAAGTTCGCCACGAACAAGCTGCTCGGCCAGATGCAGGGCAAGCTTCTTTAGCGGTGCGTAAAATTCGGTCATATCCGACTGGGCTGCGCGCAGCGCCTGAGTCAACTCAACAAAGCCTTCTTTGGCTTCGCGCAACTGGGCCTGTGTCTCTTCCTGTCCAATCCTGTAGCCTTCTGCATAGGAATCTCGCTTGGCAGCTTCAAACTCTTCTTCGCCAATTCCAGGTTCTGGTGCAACCGGTTCTTCAATAGCAGGTTCGACAATCTCTGGGGCCTCCTCTGCTTCTTGTGCATCGGTTTCCGGCTGAATATCCAGGGACTCGGTTTCACGAGCTCCGTCGGGCAGGTCGTTAAGCACGGTTGGCTGCCACTGGGTAAATCCAGTGGACTGCCCCGATTGCTCGGGCTGGCTCCAGGAGGCACTGGCGAAGGCTTTGGCTTTTTTGCCCGCCTTCAACAGGTCATTGAGCCGCCAGCTGACCGATTGGTTGCTATCAGACAAAATCATCCCCTCGCCCTGCAAGAACCAGGTCGCCGGAATCGGACAGCTTACGGGCAATACGCATAATCGCTTTCTGGGCATCTTCCACATCGGTGATGCGGATTGGGCCTTTGGCTTCCATATCATCGAGGAACATAATCTTGGCGCGCTGGGACATATTGTCGAGGAACTTGTCCTTCACAATCTCATCTGCACCCTTGAGAGCAGTCATCAGCATCTCTGGCTCAACACTGCGCATCAATACCTGCACACTGCGGTTATCAACGCCAGACAAATTATCAAAGGTGAACATGCTGTCCTGAATACGCATGGCCAGATTTTCATCCAGATCTGACACTCCACCCATAATCGCACTCTCAAGATCAACCTTGGTAAAGTTCATAATCTTGGCTGCCGTCTTGACCCCACCAAAGCTTGATGACTTGGCCGAAGAGCTGGATGAGAACTGCTGTTTCATAATACCTTCCAGTTCTTCCATCGCTGAAGGCTGCACTGTCTCCAGGCTGGCGACACGCTGCATAATTTCTGCGCGATTCTCTTTGGGCAGGAAGTTAAGCACATCTGCGGCAATATCATACTCCAGTACAGAGAGGATAATAGCCACGACCTGGGGATGCTCTTCGCGAATCATTTCACCAATTGAGCGCGCATCCATCCAGCGCAATATCTCCAGACCTTTGCTTGAGGAACCGGGCATGATGCGACCCAGTACCGTGGCCGCCTTGTCTTCACCAAGGGCGCGCTTGAGCACGTTCTCTACATAGTCGGTGGTGCCCAGGCCCAGGTTAGTCTGATTTTTAATCGTGGCAACAAATTCATCCAGCACCAGGTTAACCGCGTCCTGGGATAAATCAGCAACACCTACCATTGCGCCACCCAGCGCCTGCACTTCTCGCGGGTTGAGGTAGCGGATGATATCTGCAGCCTGTTGCTCACCGAGCAGCAGCATAATAACGGCGGCACGCTCGGTGGTGGTCATTGCATCCAACTCAGCCTGAAGCTCTTCGGATATTGGAAGGTCTTCTTTGATCTCGGCTGTATCCTGTACGTTTGCTTGTGCCATTTTATTTTCTCCTCACCAGACCCTACATGGGCCGGATCATTTTCTTCAGTACGTTGGCAACTCGACCTGAGTCCTCGGCCACCAGCAGGCGGACCAGAGCGACCTTATCGTCATAGGTGTTTGCTGTATCCAGCATATCTGCGGATATCGTTGATTTCTTGGGCTTGAGTTTGGCCTTGATATCCTCGAGAGATTCACCATCACCTAACTCAATCATTTGCAGTTCCGCCTGTGTTAGTTCGCCATCTTTAACCGTTGCACCCTGACCATCCTCGACAATATCAATGGCCGGCAGGTAAGACTTGATAACCGGTCTGATCACAATAAACAGCAGTGCGATAAACGTTAGCGCTGCACCGAGACTCTTCACTGTACTCATCACCTGGGCACTCTCGTACCAGGGCATTTGGTTTTCAATAATACTCGGCTCTTCAAATTTTGCCGATACGATGGTGACCACGTCACCGCGCTCGGCATTAAAGCCAACAATGCCTTTTACCAAATTGGTAAAGCGCTCTAATTCCAGCTCAGAGTAACCTCCAGCGACTGCTGTACCACCCAGCTCCTGAGCGTCTTCCGCAGCGGCTTCGGGCAAACTTTTTGACATCGGCTCGTTGATTACAACGGCTACAGAAATTCGGTCCAGCTGGCCACCCTGACGCTTAACATGGCGCACAGCCCGATCCATCTCATAATTGCGCGTGGTCTTGCTGCTCAATGTACTGAGACTATCGTCTTCTTCGGCACCACCAGCAACGATCTGGCCACTCACAACGGTGGTTGGATCCAGTGGCGCAGTATTTGATGTTGCACCTGGTACTCCGCGAGCATCTTTTATCGAACCTTTTTCGATGGCCAGTGTTTCCGAACGGGCTCG
>JABJOY010000046.1 GCA_018664075.1 Porticoccaceae bacterium
AGAGCCCAGCACCATAACCCGAACATTAGAATTGTCGGCGATTGCAACAAATGCTTCTGTAAGTTCACCAATAATCTGATCATCAAAAGCATTATGTTTATCCGGATTATTCAACCTAACCCGGGCAACCCCAAGATCATCAATATCAGTAATTACCTTATCCATAATTCACTCACCAAAAATTACCCTCGATACAGAGATATGCCAAGGGGCACAGCCTATGGGAACCTTTGGCAGCAGGGATGCTGCCACAGAGCGTACAGGGATGTATTTACAGCGCGTTCCCATAGGCTGTGCCCCTTGGCATATCTCGGCAATCAGTGCTAAAAACCTGATCACATCCTAAAGAGCCCAAATTTAGTCTCTCCAATCTCCCGGTTGTGACTTGCCGAAATCGACAGTCCCAACACCATCCGCGTATCCGCCGGATCAATCACCCCATCATCCCAAAGCCTGGCCGACGCATAATAGGGATGCCCCTGATGCTCATAGTTATCAATAATAGGTTGCTTAAACTCAGCCTCATCCTCAGCACTCCAGTCAACAGCATCGCGCTCATACTTATCTCGGGTCACCTGAGCCAACACCCCAGCCGCCTGTTCACCGCCCATCACCGAAATCCGCGCATTGGGCCACATAAACATAAATCGAGGATCATAGGCGCGGCCACACATACCGTAATTACCAGCACCAAAAGAACCGCCGATCAACACCGTAAACTTGGGTACATTAGCCGTCGCCACCGCCGTCACCATCTTCGCCCCATGCTTGGCAATACCATCATTCTCATACTGCTTGCCAACCATAAAACCAGTGATATTTTGCAAAAACACCAGAGGGATTTTGCGCTGGGCACAGAGCTCAATAAAGTGCGCGCCTTTCTGCGCCGACTCGCCAAACAGAATGCCATTATTGGCCACAATACCCACCGGATAACCAAAGATTCGGGCAAAGCCGCACACAAGAGTGGTGCCATAGAGCGCCTTAAATTCATCAAAATCAGAACCGTCGACAATGCGCGCAATCACCTCCCGCACATCATAGGATTTGCGCGAATCCGCCGGTACCACACCATAGATTTCGCCACTGTTATAGGCAGGCTCAACCGCCTCTTTTAAATCACCATTTACCGGCTTAACCCGATTGAGTCTGGCCACCGCCCTGCGGACTAGATCCAGAGCATGGTGATCATTGTTGGCATAATGGTCAGCTACACCAGAAGTGCGACAGTGCACATCAGCACCACCCAGGTCCTCCGCCGTCACCACCTCACCGGTAGCAGCCTTAACCAAAGGAGGACCAGCGAGAAAAATAGTGCCTTGCTCCTTAACAATAATTGACTCATCAGCCATCGCTGGCACATAGGCGCCACCTGCTGTACAGGAACCCATCACCGCAGCAATCTGAGGAATATTGCGCGCCGACATATTGGCCTGATTAAAAAAGATACGACCAAAGTGCTCCCGGTCCGGGAATACCTCGTCCTGACGGGGCAGGTTGGCACCGCCGGAATCCACCAGATAGATACAGGGCAGATTATTCTCAGCAGCAATGGCCTGAGCGCGCAGATGTTTCTTCACCGTAAGCGGGTAATAACTGCCACCTTTAACCGTGGCATCATTGGCGACGATCACACATTCCTCACCACTGACCCGGCCAATACCGGTAATAATGCCCGCCGCTGGAACATCCTCGCCATAGACATTGTGAGCGGCCAGAGCAGACAGCTCCAGAAAAGGAGAGCCCGGATCAAGTAGCCCCTGTACCCGTTCCCGGGGCAGTAACTTGCCGCGGCTGATATGGCGCTCGCAGGCCTTGGCACCGCCACCTTGACGAACCTTTTCCAGGGTTGCCTTCAAGTCATCAACCTTGGTCTGCATAGATTCCGCATTAGCGGAAAACTCTGTACTTTTGGTATTGATATTGCTGTTAATTATCGCCATATACTGCCTCTTAAATACTCTCGGAAAACAGTTCGCGGCCAATCAACATGCGCCGTACCTCAGAGGTGCCAGCGCCAATCTCGTAGAGCTTGGCATCGCGGAGTAATCGACCGGTAGGATATTCATTGGTATAGCCATTGCCGCCCAGGGCCTGGATGGCCTGCAGTGCCATTTGCGTGGCTTTTTCTGCGGTAAATAAAATCACTGCCGCGGCATCTTTGCGTGAGTCCTGGCCCAGATCGCAGGCTCGAGCCACAGCATATAAATAGGCTCGAGAGGCATTGAGATCAGCATACATATCGGCAATTTTGCCCTGCATTAACTGGAACTCACCAATCGCTTGACCAAACTGTTTGCGTTCATGAATATAGGGCAGCACCACATCCAGACAGGCCTGCATAATGCCAACTGGCCCACCGGACAACACCGCGCGCTCATAATCTAAACCTGACATCAGCACCGCCACACCGCGATCTTCTCCACCAAGGATATTCTCAGCGGGAACTTCGCAATCCTGAAATACCAACTCACAGGTATTGGAGCCGCGCATGCCCAGTTTATCTAGCTTTTGGTGCCGGGAGAATCCGGGGTAATCGCGCTCAACAATAAAGGCAGTCATGCCTTTAGAGCCAGCCTCTGCATCGGTTTTGGCATAGATAATATAGGTGTGAGCATCTGGACCATTGGTAATCCACATCTTGTTGCCGTTGAGCACATAATGGTCACCGCGCTTTTCCGCCTTTAGTTTCATGCTGACCACATCAGAGCCAGCATTGGGCTCACTCATTGCAAGGGCGCCAATATGTTCACCGGAACAAAGCTTTGGCAGGTATTTGAGCTTTTGCTCCTCAGTCCCATTTTTGTGTAGCTGGTTAACGCACAGATTGGAATGGGCGCCGTAGGAAAGGGCAACAGATGCCGAGGCCCGGGAGATTTCCTCCATTGCCACGCAGTGGGCTAGATAACCCATGGCCGAGCCACCGTATTGCTCATCTACAGTAATGCCCAGTAACCCCATATCACCCAGCTTGCGCCACAGGTCCATGGGGAACTCATTGCTACTGTCAATGTTATTGGCGCGGGGGGCAATCTCATTGGCACAAAATTGAAAAACGCTGTCGCGAAGCATGTCGATATCAGTGCCAAGATTAAAATTTAAGGTGGGATAGGGAGTATTCATAGATTAGCTTCGTCCATTGGATTTAAGGGCGTCAATACAGTCAGCTTCTGCCTGATTAAGGTCGTTAAGCAGCTTGCTGATATCGTCCAGTTGCTGATTGAGCTTGATGCGCTGAGCCTGAATGGCATCGATTAGCTTTTTAAGCTGATCAACGTTGGTTTTTCCCGGTTCATACATATCAATAATTTCACGGGAGTCATCCAGAGATAATCCGAGTCGCTTGCCGCGCAGAATTAAACGCAGCCTGGTG
>JABJOY010000047.1 GCA_018664075.1 Porticoccaceae bacterium
ATTACTTATTGCTCCAATCAAAGGCGCTGCCGTCGCGGCGGGGCTGCACAGCAACTCTAAAAGCCACGAACCCCTGGGCGAGCTGGAAAAACTGGTTGGCCTCTGCGGCCTGGCCTATCAGGGGCGCAATGATATAGACGACATTATTCCTTCGACCCACCGCTCCAGTGATCTCGATGGGCGCAAGCCCAATCTGGTGGTGAGCCTTTTTGATCAGCAGGGTATTGGCCGCGAAGACTTCAATCTCTGGTATCAGGGTGAAGATAACAGTCAACTGCCCCATTGGCAGCGCCGCATTGCCTCAAGCGATGTTATCCTCCAGGCAAATCAGTCAGTGGATCACTGGTTGGTTCAGGCAGAGCAGCTAGTTAATACGTTACCTGTGCAATTGCAGCCAGTGGCCCATGGGCTGGTTAGCTCCGTAAAACAGAAAGCAACCATCAGACACCAAGGGCAGATCGCTTGACCTCAAAAAAATCGTTAGCCGGGCAAACAGCAGTAATTATCGGTGCAGGCTTCGCCGGAATAGCAACAGCATTAAGACTCAGAGCCCTTGGCTATGATGTTACATTGTTAGAGCGCCTTGATAGTCTGGGCGGCCGGGCCCAGGTATTTGAGCGCGGCGGCTATCGCCACGATGCCGGCCCCACCGTTATAACCGCACCTTTTTTGTTTGATGAATTGTTCGAGCTGTTCGACGAAAAACTCGAAGATCATCTTGAATTTGTGCCCCTGGATCCGTTCTATAGATTTCACTTTGCCGATGGTAGCCAGTTTGATTACCGCGCCAGCATTGAAGACACCTTAACCGAGATTCGACGCTTTAGTCCGGAGGATGCGGACGGCTATCTAAAGCTGCTTGATAAATCCAAAAAGGTCTACGATGTAGGCTTTAAGAAACTGGTTCACCGGCCTTTCACCAGAGTCTGGGATATGGTCAAACAGATACCAGCATTGCTGATACTGAAATGTTATAAAACCGTTTCCCAGATGGTCAACAGCCATCTAAAGCACCCACTGATTCGACAGGCCTTCTCCATCCACCCTCTGTTGGTGGGCGGCAATCCATTTAAAACCACCGCCATTTACACCTTGATTCACTATCTGGAAAGGCGCTGGGGGGTATTTTTCTGCATGGGTGGCACTGGCAAGCTGGTTGATGAGCTCGGTGCCCTTATGGAACGCCAAGGTATCAATATTGTGCTCAATGCTGATGTGGACGAGATATTATTGGCCAACAAGACTGCCACAGGTGTGCGGCTCAGCGACAATAAGACAATTGATGCCGACCTGGTAATCTTTGGTGGCGATCCGGAGACCTGTTACCAGCACTTGCTGCCCCAAAATAATAAATTAAACCTGCCGAGAAGTATCAAAAAACAGTACAGCATGGGCCTCTATGTTCTGTATTTCGGCACCAAAAAACTCTATCCGGGCGTCGCCCACCACAGCATTTGGATGGGGCCCAGATTTAAGCAGTTGCTCGCCGAGATTTTTGATGACAAACAGATGAGCGAAGATTTCAGTCTCTATGTACATCGACCCACAGCCACAGACAAAAGCTTCGCTCCAGAGGGCTGTGAATCTTTTTATGTGCTCTGTCCAGTGCCCAACCTGCAGGGCAATGTGGACTGGAGCAGCGAAGGGGAAGTCTTGCGCGATCGCATTATAGAGGCCCTTGAAGAAACTATACTGCCAGAGCTCTCATCAGTGATTGAAGAGGTGTTTTGGATGACGCCAGAAGATTTTGCCAAGGATTATCGCTCCATGCACGGTGCCGGTTTTTCTATTGAACCAAGACTCACCCAGTCGGCATGGTTTCGCTATCACAACCGCGACAGCGCAGTGTCCAACCTGTATTTTGTTGGCGCGGGCACCCACCCGGGCGCAGGCCTTCCCGGCGTTGTCAGCTCCGCCAAAGTAGTTGAAGAATTGCTCACTGGTGTTGAGGTCGGCTCAGGCGGATAGATAATGGAAAATTCGCTGCTGGACTCTTCAACACCGTCCTCATCACAGTCTTCACCACCCAAGCAAGTGCTGGCGCGTCATGGCAAATCATTCTACTGGGCCAGCCTGTTTCTCGGCACTACACTGGCCGACCGAGCCGCAAGGCTGTACCAGTTTTGCCGCTTTGTCGATGACCTGGCTGATGGTGATCTGTCTGATCGTCAGGAGTCTCTGGAAGATATTCGTCAGCGTCTGAGTGGCCAAAGCCGGAATGCGGGCGCGGAAACCGAAGCCTTTATCGAACTGGCCACAGACAATAATATTCCCCTAATCGCCGCCCGTGAATTGCTCGACGGCATGCTTAAAGATCAGCAACCTATCGATGTGCAGGATAAGGCTGAGCTGCTGCGTTACTGCCATGCAGTTGCCGGCACTGTGGGCCTGATGATGTGCCGGGTACTCAACTGCCAGCACAGTCGTGCCGACAGCTTTGCAATTGATCTGGGCATCGCCATGCAGCTCACCAACATCTCAAGAGATGTGCTGGAAGACGCCAAAATGGGCCGCCGCTATGTGCCAGCCAGCTGGGTTGATCTATCCGCAGCCGAGATCGCTGAGGCAGACCCGTCCTGTCACAATGCAGTCGCCAAAGGAGTAGAGCAGCTGCTGGATCTGGCTGAAGACTATTATCAGAGCGCCCTACTGGGTATCCAATTGCTGCCGTTTCGCTCGCGATTTTCAATCAATGTGGCCCTGCGGGTCTATCGCCAGATCGGCTGGGTGTTAAGACGCCGCAAGCTGCGCTGGTGGCAGGGCCGTGTTTACGTTAACAACGCAGAAAAGGCACTACTCAGCCTGCGCAGTCTAATGGATCTGCGCCCCAGAGCCGTGCCGCAACACAGAGCAGAATTACATCAATATCTGCAGGGATTGGCCGGTGTCGACAGCAAATAACGCCAGGCAGGCGAGTCAACAAGTGGATATCGCCATTTTTGGTGGTGGCAGTGCCGGCATTACCCTGGCCCGCAAGCTAAAAAATGTATCCGCCCTGGTGATAGAGCCGCGCACCCCCGCAGAGCGGGATTGCAGCTGGGCATTATGGGCTGACAGCGCCCAGCAGCAAGAATTCTGCGCAGCCACCAAAGGCAGCTGGCAACAGTGGCGACTGATTGATCATAGCACTGAAATTATTCATTCCAGCAATCAATACAGATACACCAGCCTAAGCGCAGCTGACTATATCTCCTCCAGTGAAGGGGAATTGGCAGATGGCGTAGTTCTGATCCGAGCTGCGGCAGAAGATATTGTCAGTACTGGCAGCGGCGGTACATTTGCTGCCGCAGGCCAGAACTACAGTGCCGCGCAGCTCTTTGATAGCCGCCCTCCCAAAATAGGTGATAACAGCCTGCGACAGCATTTTTTGGGCTGGGAGATTCGTACCAGATCACCAATACAAAACCCTCAGATAGCCACATTGATGGATTTTCGTGTGGACCAATCCCGGGGACTGCATTTTATCTACGCGCTGCCCTTCTGCGAAAATAGGCTGCTGATTGAATCCACCATGATATCTACTAGCCTCGAAGACAAAGACTGGTACAGACGGGCAATCCAGCAATGGTTAGAACAGCAAAATATTGAGATAGACGAAACTCTGGGTGAAGAGGCCGGCGTGATTCCCATGCAGGCAGTTACCCCGGTGGATAGCAATATTGCCTGCATTGGCGCAGCCAGCGGTGCCGTGAGGCTCTCTTCGGGCTACGCCTTTAGCGCTATTCAGGCGCAAATCGCCAAACTGGCCCAGGGCATAAGTCATGGCAACTATCTGGTGCCTGCACCCATCTCACCCGGCCTTATCGGCATGGATAAGATATTTAATCGCGTACTGGTGGCACAGCCGGAACTGGGCGTCCCGGTAATGATGGCCACAGCCAGGGCATTGGACGCAGACGGCTTTGCCCGCTTTATGCTCGGCTCAGGGACATTGCTGGACTGGGCCAAAGTGATACTGGCAATGCCGAAAATTCCGTTTCTGAAACAGGTCTTGCAGTCATGACCAGTTGGGACATGCTGGCTTTAGCCGCAATTTTACTGCTGGGCGTGCCCCATGGTGGTCTTGATGGTGCCATTGCCCGGCGAGTTGGCTGGCCCTCAGGATTAATGTCCTGGCTGAGCTTCCATCTTGCCTATATTGCTCTGGCGGTACTGGTAACTGCACTGTGGTGGCTATTTCCCCTGATCAGCCTGGGAGTGTTCCTGCTTATCTCTGCCCTGCACTTTGGTGCCAGCGATATCGCCAATACAGGTACCGACTGGCTGCCCTGGATTGCCCATGGAGGATTAGTCTGCATTGCCATCCCCAATTTGCAGCCCGGCCTGGTCGAGCCAATTTTTACTGTTCTGGTCAATGCCGACAATGCCCGCCTGCTCATGGAGGCCATAACAAGCTTGTTCTATCTGTGGGTTGCCACTGTTACCCTCTACTGCGGCTACGCCTACTTCCAGCCCCAGTACCGCAAACCACTGCTCGGCCTGTTACTGCTGATTGCACTGGTATACCTGTTGCCTCCACTAATCAGCTTTGCAATATATTTTTGCCTCTGGCACAGCCCCGGCCATATGCTCAGGCTGTGGCGCAGTCTGGAACAGACAGAGCGTAAGCGAAGCCTGGGGGAAGCCGGTTTGTATACTGGAGCAGCATGGATCGCCATGGGTCTGGCGTTTTATTATTTACAGGGCCCTGCGCCCTCATCATTGCTACAATTGACCTTTATTGGCCTAGCCGCACTGACATTGCCCCATATGCTGCTGGTTGATTTTGCAGATAGAAATAATAACAGAGAAGAGCTGCCATGACCGATATCAGCAGCCGCAAAGCGGATCATATTAATTTAGCACTGCAGTCTGAGCATCAGTCTCAGCAAGGCTCAGGCTTTGATCGCCTGCGCTTCGAACCCAATCCTCTGCCACAGGTGGCGCTGGAAGAGATAGATCTCAACAGCAACTTCCTCCAGCAAACCATCTCAGCGCCATTTCTAATTGGCGCTATGACTGGTGGCTGCGATAACGGCGAGCTAATCAACCGGCATCTGGCCGAGGCGGCCGAGGCCTGCAATATTCCAATGGCTGTGGGCTCACAGCGGGCCGCACTTGAACTTGGGACTCAGCAGCAGGCTCGTCGCTGGGCACCCTCTGCCATTTTGCTCGGTAATCTGGGGGCCACTCAGCTGCAAAAGCAGGGTTTGGATATGGCTCAGCGGGCGGTAGACTCAATTGCAGCCAATGGGCTGATGATTCATCTCAACCCATTGCAAGAGCTGGTGCAGCCCAATGGAGACCGGGACTGGAATATGGTACTGGAAGCTATTGAGCACTGCGTAGCCAATCTCTCGGTACCAGTGATCGTCAAAGAAGTCGGGGCTGGCATAGGGCCGGGCAGCGCCAAAAGGTTGATGGATGCTGGTGTACAGTGGGTCGAAGTAGCTGGCCGCGGCGGCACCAGCTGGGCCAGTATCGAGCTGGCGCGCAATGGATCTGCCCGCGAGCGCGAGATTGCCGCACCTTTTATCGACTGGGGAATGGATACAGTTGAACTGCTGCCGGCGGTGCATGGGGCCTGCCCGACATTAAATCTGATTGGCTCTGGCGGCGTACGCCACGGCCTTGATATCGCACGCTGCATTCGGCTGGGAGCGCAGACAACGGCATTGGCTCAGCCTTTTCTGAAGCCCGCTCTGGAATCAACTGAAGCCGTGATAGAAAAAATAGCCATACTGCAAGAACAACTACGCTGGGCCATGTTTTTAACTGGCAGCCAAAACCTTTCTCAACTGCGAAATGCAACTATACAATAGATGTAAACTCCACTCAGAGGGTAAATCTATACCACAAATCAGTTGATTTAGCGCCTTGCACTAACGCAAAAAAACAGATATGTTGAAAATTCCAGATTACCCTAATGTTTGTCGTCTGGAGTAGTTATTCTAAAAACGTACTATGCATGTCGCAATTGTGGTCAGCATAAAAGCGTAATTTCTAATTATAAAAATAAGGGGTTTTAAAATGAATGCACTAAATAATCTTAAAGACGTAGTAGGATCTCTAACGGCTCTGGCCATTGCTCTGATCGCTTTCGGCGTAGCCGCAGGTATCGTATTTGGCGATGTTCCATTTGTAGGCGGAGTTCTTGATAATCTATTGGCCTTTGTTAATACTCTTGGAGACGCTGGTCTGGTAGGTTTACTTGTTGCTGGTTGGTTAATGAGTGCTGCCGAATAATAAGTATCTATTTGGCTATTGAAAAGGGGGGCCTAAAGCCCTCCTTTTTCCTTTAGACTGTCAAAAAGGTATTAATATGAATATTTCAGATGTAACAGAGAAAGTAAAAGTTCTGCTGTGGGAAGCAACCACTATTTTGGGTTTAGTGTTGGCCGTCTCTGTTTTGGTGTCCACATTATTTGGCCCGGATGTACCATTCTTTGGTGGTATTCTCGCAAATGTTCAGGGCGTTATTCAGGTACTGGGGTCGGAAGGCCTGGGCTTGATTATTGCGATAATAATTATATTGAACGTCTGGAAGCAGAGATCCTGAGCTGCAAATATTTGAACACGAAAAGCACCGATAAAGGTGCTTTTTTTTGCTCTGCATTCTCAAATCCGGGATAACATATTGGCTCCTGTGTCTTAATGGACGCCAACCCTGACAATGGTCAAAATTGATTAGCCCGATCAATTAAAACTATTAGACCATGACTAAAAAATTACCCTACACTCAAATTCCACCATTATTTGTATGGTTAAAGTGGTGGCTAGAGAATAATTAAACTGAGGAGGTTTATATGTCATTAGCAGGATCAAAAACCGAAGAGAGCTTAAAAGCCGCATTTGCCGGTGAATCACAAGCCAATCGTCGTTATCTTTATTTCGCCTCAAAGGCAGATGTTGAAGGTTACAACGATGTAGCAACTGTTTTCCGTTCAACAGCAGAAGGCGAAACCGGCCACGCCCATGGACATTTAGAATATCTGGAAGAGACAGGCGATCCGGCTACAGGCATGCCATTTGGCGGTACCAAGCAAAATCTTGAAAGCGCCATTGCCGGTGAGACTCACGAATATACTGATATGTACCCAGGTATGGCTAAGACAGCCCGTGAAGAAGGCTTTGATGAAGTTGCCGACTGGTTTGAAACCTTGGCCAAAGCTGAGCGCAGCCACGCCAATCGCTTCCAGAAGGCTCTGGATACTTTAGACGACTAATTAGCGCTCTAAAGTAATATGAAAATCTGGGGTGATTTTTTTCACCCCCGGTTTTTATTGGCTTAAAATTGGAGAGAGACCATGGCGCAACGCGAAGGAAATCTAGAGGCACCGACCCGCCACCCGCTGGATTGGCAGTCCGATGATTTTTACAATGAAGACAGCCTCAACCAGGAATTAGAACGGGTCTTTGATATCTGCCATGGGTGCCGCCGCTGCGTTAGCCTGTGCGACGCCTTCCCCACATTATTCGACCTGGTCGATGAATCCGATACCTTCGAAGTTGATGGTGTAGACAAAGCCGACTACGTCAAAGTATCAGACCAATGCTACATGTGCGATATGTGTTATATGGCCAAGTGCCCCTACACACCGCCCCATGAATGGAATGTAGATTTTCCTCACCTGATGCTCCGCGCCAAAGCGGTAAAGTTCACCAAGTCTGGTGCCTCCTTGCGCGACAGAATTCTTACCAGCACAGATACAGTGGGAAAATTGGCCAGCATTCCACTGGTAGATGTCACTGTTAATGCGCTGAATAAAAACAACACTTTCCGCAAAGCGTTGGACAAAGGTTTTGGTGTGCATCATCAGGCGCCAGTGCCCAAGTATCACAGCAGTACCATGCATAAGCGAGTTGCGCCATTAGCCGAGGCAACAGCACCGATTGAACCAGTGGCTGCAGGTGATACCAAAGGCAAAGTCGCCCTCTATGTCACCTGCTACGGCAACTATAACAGTCCTCACCTGGGCGAAGATTTCCACAAAGTATTTACCCATAACGGCATTCAGATTGACCTGGTGCCCAAAGAGCAGTGCTGTGGCATGCCCAAGCTGGAGCTGGGTGATTTACAGGCAGTGGCCAAATTAAAAGAAGCCAATATTCCAGTATTGGCCAAGCTGGTAGATGAGGGCTACGACCTGATTGCACCCATCCCCTCCTGTGTACTGATGTACAAGCAGGAGCTGCCGCTGATGTTCCCAGATGACCCAGATGTGATCAAAGTGCAACAGGCTTTTTATGACCCCTTTGAATACTTGCATCTGCGCCATAAGGCCGGTGCGCTGAACACCGACTTTAAGCAGTCTCTTGGGGATATTAGCTACCAGGTTGCCTGTCACCTGAGAGTGCAAAATATTGGCCTGAAAACCCGGGATATTCTGAACCTAGTGCCAGACACCAATGTCAATGCCATTGAGCGCTGTTCGGGCCACGACGGCACCTATGCAGTGAAAACCGAGACCCATGACAAATCGGTAAAAATTGCCCGCCCCGTGGTGCGCAAAGTCATTGAGCAGGATGCGGACTTCTTTATCAGTGACTGCCCCATGGCCGCCACCCATATTGGCAATCTGTCCGACAAAGTCGAACAGCCAGAACACCCTATGACCTTGCTGCGCAAGGCCTATCAAATTTAAGGAAATTGCAAGATGACACATTTGACCAGAGCCGATCTATGGTCCCTAGAGCAGTACGCCGAGAAGCGCCCAGACTTCAGAGCCCAGGTTATGGCCCATAAAAAGACCCGCGAAGTGTGCATTGGTAACAATGCCCGCCTGTGCTTTGAAGATGAAACCACCATTCGCTATCAGATTCAGGAAATGCTGCGTGTGGAGCGTATTTTTGAAGCCGAGGGTATTCAGGAAGAGCTGGATAGCTACAACCCTCTGCTGCCAGAGGGACAAAATCTTAAAGCCACCTTTATGCTTGAGTACGATGATATTGATGAGCGCAAAG
>JABJOY010000048.1 GCA_018664075.1 Porticoccaceae bacterium
CTGAGTCGTTCAGGGCAGGTCACCTTGGTCCAGCAATTATCATTTTCCCGCAGTAGTTTTAAAAACAGCTCAAATTCCTCACCATCAGTCTGTTTACTGCAATCAGGGCGGCCCATATGGTCGACCACAACGATGGTATTGAGAGAGGCGAAGAAATCGTAATATTCAGGCAGGTCCGGAGCTTCAAAGTAAATAATAATATGCCAACCCAGCTTGGCGATACGCTCGGCAACCGACTTAAGCACCTCAGGAGGAACCGGGTTAACTAGGCGTTTAACAAAGTTAAAGCGAACTCCACGGACACCAGCACTATGCATGTCTGCCAATTCAGCATCGGAGATATCCGGTGACACCACGGCAACACCACGGGCCGTACCATCCGAGTGGATCAGCGCATCAATAAGAGCCCTGTTATCGGTGCCATGACAGCTAGCCTGAACGATTATGTTGCGCTCAAAACCCAGATGGTCGCGTAGCTCAAATAACCTTTCTTTTGGCCCATCACAGGGGGTATATTTTCGGTTAGGTGAATAGGGGAAATCATCGCCGGGGCCGAAAACATGGCAGTGGGCATCCACGGCGCCCGGGGGCGGTGTAAAGGCCGGTTTGGATGGATTGGGGTGAAAATCCAACCAGTTTGTATCTTTTTGAAACTTGCTCATTGCTTTATCAGCCTCTATTTTCCGCGCGCTTTCAGGGATGCATCTAACCGTGGGTACAGCCGCCGGGCATTTAATTCAAACACCTTATGCTTGTCCTCGGCAGGGATATCAAGAGCATCAATATAACGCTTGGTATCATCAAAATACTGGCCCGTTTGCGGATCAATGCCACGCACCGCACCAACCATTTCTGAACCAAACAGGATATTGTCGATATCAATCACCTCAAATAAAAGGTCAATCCCAGGCTGATGATAAACACAGGTGTCAAAGAATACATTTTTCATCACGTGCTCAGTAAGCACTGGTTTTTTAAGCATATCGGCCAGACCGCGATAACGCCCCCAATGATAGGGTACCGCGCCACCACCATGGGGAATAATAAAGCGCAGATCCGGAAAATCGGCGAACAAATCGCCCTGCAAAAACTGCATAAAGGCGGTGGTATCAGCATTGATATAATGGGCACCAGTTGCATGAAAATTGGGATTACAGGACCCAGAAACATGAATCATCGCTGGAACATCAAGCTCCACCATTTTCTCAAAAAACGGATACCAATGACGGTCCGTGAGTGGTGGCGCGGTCCAGTGACCGCCCGATGGATCCGGATTAAGGTTACAACCTACAAAACCCAACTCTGAAACGCACCGCTCCAACTCTGCAATAGAATTTTCAATCGGCACACCTGGAGACTGGGGTAACTGGCACACGCCAATAAACTGCTCAGGAAATAATTCAACCACCCGCGCAATCAAGTTATTACAGGCCGCCGTCCAAGTCTTGGAAACCTGCTCATCACCCAAATGATGGGCCATGGTTGAGGCCCGTGGCGAGAATATAGTCATATCCGCCCCACGCTCTCTGAGCAGTTTTAACTGGTTTAGCTCAATGCTTTCGCGTATCTGATCATCGCTGATAATGGCGCTCTGGGGTTCTGATAGCGACGGGTCTTGCAACCTAGCCATCTGTGCCGCCCTATAGTCCTGATGCGGATCAGGTGCGGTTGTATAGTGGCCATGACAATCAATAATCATTATCTTACTCCTTTGTTTATTTGCTCAACCGTTTAGTCGTCCAGGGAGTCCAGATACACCAAACCACTCTCTTCCAATCTGGGCCGCATATTGTAGATATCCAATCCCAGCACACCGCTTGCCAATTGCTCGCGCTTGGCAACTTCTCTGGCTTCACGCTGACGAGATTCTTCTAAAACTACCTCTGCATTTTTTCGCGACACCAGGGCAACACCATCGTCGTCGGCAACGACAATATCGCCTGGATTAATTAGCTGACCGGCGCAAACAACGGGCACATTCACGCAACCCAGAGTATTTTTCACTGTGCCTTTGGCATTAACAGCTCGCGACCATACCGGGAAATTCATTTCTTTAAGGTCCCTGATGTCCCTTACCCCAGCATCAATAATCAGCCCTTTTACACCGCGCGCCTGAGCCGATGTCGCCAATAGATCCCCAAACATGCCATCGGTATTGTCGGTGGTACAGGCAACCACCAGCACATCACCCGCTTGACAAAGCTCGATCGCTACATGCAGCATCCAGTTATCACCGGGCTGCGCCAAAACAGTCACCGCAGACCCTGCAACACGGGCGCCAGCATAGATGGGCCTCATATAAGGCTTTAATAAGCCAATGCGACCCTGAGATTCGTGAACTGTGGCCACACCCATCTCACCCAGGCCTTCAACTATTGTTTGGTCTGCGCGCGCAATATTGCGCACTGCTACGGTTTTCATCTGCTCTGCTCCTTTATCAACCTTAGTCAGATTGGTTTCTCATTTATTCAGTGATAAAAATATGTTCCGGCACGTAGAGTTCACCGCGACTTAACAGACGGGCGGTGCGCAGTAAACCAGCCTTTAAAACCTGAGGCGGATCAGCCTGTTCATCAATATGCAGATTGATCGAAAACTCACCGGAAGGATGCTCTACTGAAAGGGTCTTTCTGGGACCTGCAGGCACAGTGGCAATACCCTCTGCTACAGTACCGGGGATAATCGCAGCGGTTGCGGCCGACACCGCGCCCAACACCCCAATCGCGGAATGGCATTTGTAGGGTATAAAGGTGCGCGTATGACAGATACCGTCACTGAGGGGCGGGGAAATCATGCACATCTTGGGGACTGCCGCACCCTCCACATCACCCAGATTCATTTTCGGGCCTATCTGCAGGCGTATAGATTGGAGCTTGCTCTTTAACGCTTCATTGGCATTTAACTCAGCGGGCGACTCATAGCCACTTATCCCCATATCCTCAGCGCGCAGCACCACTACTGGCATACCATTATCAATGCAGCTTATCTCTATGCCATCGACAATATCGATACGGCTGCCTGTGGGGAGCAAACTGCCGCATGCCGATCCGGCAATATTAAGATAGTTACAGGCAATGGGTGCGGCGCTGCCGGGCACACCATCAA
>JABJOY010000049.1 GCA_018664075.1 Porticoccaceae bacterium
AGGCCCGGAAGTCACAGAGCAGATTCAGGGCTTTGGTATTGCCCAGCAGCTTGAGGCCACAGAACAGGAGCTGTCCCATACCATTTTTGCCCATCCAACAGTATCTGAAAGCATGCACGAGTCTGTTCTCGACAGCATTGGCCTTTCACTTCATCAATAGAGTTTAGAGATAAGCCATGAGCAACCAAGTTCCACTCCAAGAAGGCCTATTTACCTGGCCCTCAAGCCAACCCCAGCTACTGGGTAGTAGATGCAGCCAATGCGCAGAGGCCGCCTTTCCCGCGCAGCCCGACTGTCGCAGCTGTGGCTCACGGGACACCCAGATTATTGAACTGGGAGACCGCGGCATATTATGGACCTGGACCATTCAGACCTTTATGCCCAAAGAGCCCTATCTTAGCGATGAAACCCCAGAGACATTTCGCCCCTACGGCGTAGGCTATGTGGAAATGCCCGGCGGCGTGCGGGTTGAAGCCCGCCTCCAGGCCAACAGCCCGGAACAGCTTAAGATTGGTATGCCCATGCAACTGGATATTGTGCCCTTTCGCACAGATGAAAACGGCGAGCAAAAAATGACCTTTAGTTTTAGTGCAGCGGAGAAAGCATAGTTATGGACGTAGCAATTATAGGCATAGGCCTGCACAGATTTGGCCGCTCCCCGGATATGTCCGGCATGCAACAGGGCGCCTCGGCGGTGCGCGCAGCATTAGCTGATGCGGGCCTCTCATGGGCAGATATGCAATTTGCCTATGGTGGCAGCCAGGACGCCGGCAATGCCGATGCGCTAGTCAATGAACTGGGGCTGACCGGTCTGCAATTTACCAATATCTGGAATGGCTGCGCCACCGGCGGCAGTTCATTGCATGCCGCCTACAGCGCCATTAAATCTGGTGAGTATGATCTGGGCGTAGTGGTAGGTTTCGACAAACACCCCCGAGGTGCCTTTA
Source organism: Porticoccaceae bacterium (assembly GCA_018664075.1). Lineage (GTDB taxonomy): Bacteria > Pseudomonadota > Gammaproteobacteria > Pseudomonadales > Porticoccaceae > HTCC2207. The sequence continues at coordinate 948 of JABJOY010000049.1, forward strand.
ATCCCCAGCCCAAAGAATGGGGTTTGGATGACTGGTATGGCGAAACCGGGCTAATGCTAACCACGCAGTTTTTTGCGCTTAAAACTCAGCGCTATATGCATGACCATGGCATTACCGAAGATGCCCTGATTCGGGTATCAGAAAAAGCCTTTGCCAATGGCTCGCTAACGCCCACAGCCTGGCGCCAGCAGGCTCTGAGTTACGACGAGATTGCCAACTCAGCAATGATCAGCGACCCGCTGCGCAAATACATGTTCTGCAGCCCCGCCGAGGGCGGCGCGGCACTGATTATTTGCAATGCCGACAAGGCACATCAGTACTGCAGCAACCCACTATTTTTAAAAGCTGCCGCCGTGCGCACCCGCCACTATGGCAGCTTTGAAGTATTTGCCCCGTCCCAGGCCATGAAAGTAGCAGATGCACCCACGGTGACCGCATCCAAGGCAGCCTTTGAGCTGGCCGGCATAGGCCCGGAAGATGTCGATGTGATGCAGCTGCAAGATACCGACAGCGGCACAGAGATTATGCATATGGCGGAAAATGGCTTCTGCAAACATGGCGAGCAGGAAAAACTGCTGCGCGAAGGTGCCACAGGTATCAACGGCTCCATGCCCATCAACACAGATGGCGGCTGCCTGGCCAATGGCGAGCCGGTGGGCGCTTCGGGTCTGCGCCAGGTCTATGAAGTCTGTGTGCAGCTGCGCGGCGAAGGCGGTGCACGGCAGGTGCCCAACAACCCCAGGGTCGGTTACACCCATGTCTATGGTGCCCCGGGCATCAGCGGCGTAAATATTATTACCAGATAATTAAAATAATAAGCAGGAGTAAATGCGATGTCTGAACTAATTAAAGTAAAGCAGCAGGGTGAAGCCCGCTGCGAGGGCCTGAGCTATCAGGATCTATTAGATAATGAAACCATCGAAGTACCAGCCTACTTGCGGGAAGACACCAACCCCTATATGGGCGATGAAGATCTGTCTGTAGACCGCTGGATTTCACGAGACTTTCACGAGCTGGAAAAACAAAAGCTTTGGCCCAAGGTCTGGCAGATGACCTGTCGCGAAGAAGACATTCCTGAGGTGGGCGACCACCATGTGTATGAGATTGTCGATCAGTCAATTATTGTTACCCGCACCGGCGAAAATGAAATTAAAGCCTTTATTAACTCCTGCCTGCACCGGGGTCGCATTCTGCGCGACTGCGATGGCCATGCGGAGGAATTTGTCTGCCCGTTCCACGGCGCCACCTGGGATATTAATGGCAACTTTAAAGGCATTCCCTGCAAGTGGGACTTTAGCCATCTGGACCAGAAAGATATGAGCCTGCCACAGGTGAAAGTCGATACCTGGGGCGGCTTTGTGTTTATTAATTTTGATGAAAACTGCCAGTCTCTGGAAGACTATCTCAATCCGTTGCCCGAGCATTTTTCTCGCTTCCCTCTGCACGACTACTACAAAGGCGCCCATGTTCAGCGTGTAGTGCAGTGCAACTGGAAAGTCGGTGCCGAGGCCTTTATGGAGTCTTTCCACACTCTTGAGACTCACAGCGAAATCCTCACCTTTACCGGCGATGCCAACTCCCAGTACGACACCTTTGGCGACCATGTAAGCCGCTCTGTGACTCCCATGGGTGTAGCCAGCCCCCATATGCCCGAGGTCACCGAAGAAGAGACCATGCGCGATATTTTGGAACTCTCGGGACGCATGGCAACAGATAATGCCGAAGGCCATGCCATGCCCGAGGGCCTGACTGCCCGCTCCTATATTGCCGAGACCAACCGCGAGATGTTTAGCGAACTGATCGGTGAGCCTCTGGATCAGGCTACTCAGTCAGAGCTGGAAGATGCCATTCTGTATATGCTGTTTCCCAATACTCAGGTATGGATCGGCTACAACGGCAATATTGTCTACCGCTTCCTACCCAATGGCGATGATCACAATAGCTGTATTTTTGAAACCATGATTTTGATGCGCTACCCCAAGGGTACCCAAAAGCCAGAGCCCGCTGAGAAGAATATCCTGCGTCCGGATCAGGCCTTTAGTGAAGCGCCAGAAATTGGTGGTCTGGGGCCGGTATTTGATCAGGACGACAGCAATATGGCCGCGGTACAGAAAGGCATGATTGCCTCCAGAAAAGGCGCCGTCAGTCTGGCCAGCTATCAGGAGAGCCGTATTCGTCACCTACATCAAACCATTGATAAATACCTTAATGCCTGATGCATTTGCGTCTGCACTGTAACTAACGAGAGCTCTATGGCCATTACAGATACCTTAATACCCGCCGTCGATATCAGCGACAAGCAGACTGTGCCTGTTACCCTCAATGGCAAAAATATTCTGATCTGTAAGGCCAACGGAGAATTTTATGCTGTGGACAACCAATGTACTCATCAGCGTGCAGAGCTGACCGGGGGCCGGATACGAAACTGCTATCTGGCCTGCCCATTGCACGGCGTACGCTTTGATCTACGCACCGGCCAGCCCCTGGGCGAACTGACTAGAGTGCCGCTAAAAACCTATGATGTCAGTCTGGCTGACAATGGCAATCTGCAACTGGAGCTAGACTAACCATGATTAACCGGCAAATTGTTCTCGCCTCCTACGTCAGTGATGCCGCCCAACCAGAAAATTTTGCGTTGTCGGAAGGACCAGTTGCCGATGTCGGCGATGGCCAGTTTTTGCTGCGCAATATGTACTTCTCTATGGAGCCCGCCATTCGCGGCTGGGTAGATGGCAAAGCCAACTACTTTGAGCCCATTGCCATTGGTGGCGTTATTAGAGGGCCCTCTGTCGGGCAGGTAATTAAGTCCTGCAACAAAGATTTTGTCGAAGGCGACTATGTATTTGCCCTCAACCAATGGGAAGACTATTCGATCTGCCACAGCGACGCTATTTTGCTAGAAAAACTGTCGCCAGAAGAGGGTATTCCCCTGTCCTACTACGTGGGTTCACTGGGGGGAGCAGGTGCCACCGCCTATATTGGCCTTCATGAAGTGGGCCAGATTCAGGCCGGGCAAACTGTGGTGGTCAGTGCCGCAGCTGGTGCCACCGGTAGCATGGCCGGGCAGATTGCCAAGCTCTGTGGCTGCACCGTGATAGGTATTGTCGGCAGTGATGATAAGGCGCAGTTGATTGTCAACGAGTTTGGTTTTGATGCTGCCATTAACTATAAAACCGACGATATTACCGCGGCAGTAACAGCACTGGCACCTGAGGGTGCAGATATCTATTTTGATAATGTCGGCGGCCCGGTACTCAATGCCATGCTGCCCGCCATGAAAGTCTATGGACGTATTGTCAGCTGCGGCATGATCTCTGACTACAACCGCACCGACAACCCCAACCCGATTACCAATCTCTGGGAAATGGTGTCACGGCAGTTGACCATGCAGGGTTTTTTGCTGCCCACTTATCAGGCTAAGGTGCCAGCAGCCATGGCCCAGCTTGAGGAGTGGATTCGGGCCGGTAAGATCAATGTGATAGAAAATATCACCCAAGGGTTTGCCAATACACCGAAGGCATTTTGTGACCTGATGTCTGGCAAAACTGTGGGTAAGGCGCTGGTTAAGATCGACCTGTAGGGTAGCGCCTACCCCTCTCTCTCCAACTGCACCTGATCTTCAGCTAGGGTCAACCAACAATGCTTTCTCTCAGTCCACACATGTACTGAAGGTTTTAAATCATCCACCTGGTCCAGCGTACCGGCCTTAATAAAGATTAAACCCATAGCCGGCGCATTTTCAGTATCGGTAATCACCGGCGAACCACAGTTGCCACAGAAGCGGCGAAATACTGTTTGACCGCTGGTGCCCAGATCCTCAAAGGTCTTTAACTCACCGGTTAATTGCAGGCTATCACGAGGGTAAAAGGCCACTACCGAAAAGGCAGAACCCGCCTGCTTCTGGCAGTTTTTGCAGTGACAGACCACGGTTTCCACCGGAGTGTGCGGCACCTTATAGCGCACCTGACCACAGAGACAACCGCCCTCTCTCAATGCTTCTGTCATCGTCCTACCCCTATCAATAGTTAGTTAAGACCCAGAGCACCATCCACAGTAAATGCAGAGCCAGTAATAAATGAAGCCTCTTCGCTGGCCAGATACACCGCCATAGCAGCCACATCTTCAGGCTCGCCAATGCGGCCAATCGGGTGCATGGCTTTATAGCTGTCCATCAGCGCCTCACCATCCTCTACCTGGCTGATCACCTTTTTCAGCATATCGGTCTGGATAACCCCGGGATTAATTGAATTGACATTGATGCCATAGCCACTGCGCGCGCAGTGCAGAGCCACAGATTTGGTCATCATATCGACTCCGGCTTTGGAGGCATTGTAGGCCACCAACTCGGGTTGGGCCTTAAACGAAGACACCGAGGCCATATTGATAATGGCACCACCGCCATCGGCTTTCATCAGCTTGATGGCCCCCTGGCAGCCAAGAAAACAGCTGCGCAGATTGATACCCATGGTTTTATCCCAGGTCTCGACATCCATATCCTCAATAGTACCCATCAATGTGACACCGGCCACATTAACCATAATATCCAGCCCTGAAAACCTTTCGTCTGCAACAGCAAACAGATGCTCCCAATCGGCGGGCAGCGAAACATCCTGCTGCACAAACTCGCAGTTTGGCCCCAGTTTCTGCGCTGCGGCTATGCCCCCGGGCTGATCTATATCGCTAATAATGACCACCGCGCCCTCGGCAATAAATCGCTGAGCAATACCATAGCCAATACCAGTGGCACCACCTGTGACTATGGCGCGCTTGCCCTGCAGTTTTTGCACAGCCATAGACTTACACCTTGAGCATTAATTTGCCCGTATTACTGCCATCAAAGAGCTTGTGAAATGCCGTCAATGTATTATCAAAACCATCGACAATATCGTACTTAAACTGGATTTTATCCTCGCGGAGTAACTCGGCAATGGCAGCTGCACCAGCCTCAAATTGGTCGAGGTAATTGCTAATCAAAAAACCTTGAACTGTGGCGCTCTTAGCCAACACCTGCCACCAGTTATAGGGGCCGGGAACCGGCTCTGAGGCGTTGTAGGTAGAGATAGAACCACAGAACACGATACGCGCATTGCTATTAATATTGAGCAGTGCCGCGTCGAGAATTTCCCCGCCCACATTATCAAAGTAAACATCAACGCCCTCCGGGCAAGCCGCGGCGATGGCAGCATTGAGATTACCTGACTCAGTTTTGTAATTGATTGCCGCGTCAAAACCCAGGTCTTGGGTCAGCCACTGACATTTATCATCGCTACCGGCCAGACCCACTACACGGCAACCCATGTTTTTTGCCAACTGGCCACCCAGCGAACCCACAGCACCGGCAGCAGCACTCATCAGTAATGTATCGCCTGGCTTTAGCTGTGCCGCGTCCTTGATACCAAAGTAAGCAGTAAGGCCCACAGCACCGAAGGCACTTAAATAATAGTGCAGCGGAAACTGGTTATCTTTGGGCACCTTGGTAATAAAATAGCCATCAGACAGACTGTATTGTTCCCAGCCATTAAGGCCGTAGACCTCATCTCCCACAGCAAAATCAGGGTGGGTGCTTTCAACCACAGTACCCACAGTCGAGCTGCGAATTACATCGCCAATCTCTATAGGTGGCATATAGCTGGGCTCATCGCTCATCCAGCCGCGAATCGCCGGGTCCAGTGAGAAATACTCATTTTTGATCAGTATCTGGCCATCGGCTAGGCCGTCCACCTCGACGCTGCGAACCTTAACGTCATTGTCGGTGGTAGCTCCGTTTGGGCGCTGATGAAGATAGTACTGCTGGTAGTGGATTGACATGGTTTTTCCCATTTTTATTTTAATTAGTTGAAGGCCTGTAAATGCTTTAACCCCAGACTCATAGTTAGGTTTCAAGGTACCTGTTTAATAATAAAAAATCAACTGAGATTGTTTTTTTAAAGCCCTGTAAGGTATAGTGATTTCCGCCAAATAAAAATAACTACAGGGAGCATCCTATGCCTTTTTCCGGACCAATCGAAGACCGCCTCGCTATTCGCGAGCTGCTGGATATCTATGCTGACGCAGTTAACCAGCGCGACACCGAACTCTGGGCCTCAACCTGGGCAGAGGATTCCAGCTGGAAACTACCAGTGATACCAGGCATGGAAAATGTCAGCGGCAAAGACAATATAGTCAATGCCTGGCAAACCGGCATGTCGATGTTTCCCTTTATTTTTATGGCCTTTAATGTAGGTGGTATTGAAGTTAATGGCGATACCGCCAAGGTCAGGTCCTATGCCTCTGAAGTGGGCACCACATTAGAGGGGGTAGAGATTCGCCCCAGAGGCCAATACGATGATCAGTTGATCAAAGTCGATGGCCAGTGGCTGTTTAAAGAGCGTATTTTCCACTCTATGTACGGCGAGTAACCCTAATGACCGTACTAATTAATGGCACTGTTAATTTCAAGCCTGAAGATGCGATAAAAGTATTGCCCGAAACCGCCCAGCTAATGGCCGAGACCCGTCTGCAAAAAGGCTGCCGCCATTATGTCTGGAGCCTCGACCCAGCAGTGCCCGGCAGAATCTATGTGCACGAAAACTGGGAGTCCGTTGAGCATCTGCGCGCCCATCTGGCGAGCCACTTTTATACAGATATGCTGGCCATACTCTACAACTACGAGATACTGGACACGGATATTCTCAAATACAGTATTGACCACTGCGAGCCGGTCTACGATGAAACTGGCACGCCGCGGGCAGACTTTTTTATGAAGTAGTTGGCTATTTAGAGCCTGTGCGCGAGTCAGGCATATTGTGGGCCCGGCGCAGTGCGCTGCCCACCTGATCCACCGCCTCTCGGGCAGCCTCAATAATGCCGGCCAGAGAGAAAAAGGCATGAATCAGGCCATCATAGCGGCGCATTTCAACCTCCACCCCTGACTCGGCAAGGCGTCTGGCATAGGCCTCACCCTCATCCCGCAAGGGGTCAAACTCCGCTGTAATCACCACGGCTGGCGGCAGACCCGATAGATCTTCGGCCAGCAATGGACTGATTAAAGGATTCTGGCGCTGCTCAATATCCGGGCAATAATGATCCCAGAACCAGCTCATCATGGTTTTGGTCAGCAGATAACCCTCGGCATTTTGCTGGAAGGACTCGGTGCTCATACTGGGTTCAGTAATCGGGTAGATAAGCAGTTGCAGCGCAAATTCAGGGCCATTGCGCTCCCGCGCCATCAGCGCCACGACAGCGGCCAGATTGCCACCAGCAGAATCACCACCAATACTAATAGGCCCCTGCTGGGCGCCCAGTTCAGTACCATTGGCCGCGGCCCAACAGGCTACTGCATAGCAATCTTCCGCGCCTGCAGGAAATGGATCCTCAGGGGCCAGGCGATAGTCCACAGCCACCACAATACAGCCAGAGGCCGCGCAGATTTCTCGACAGTCGGCATCATGGGTAACCAGATTACCCAGCACCCAGCCACCGCCGTGAAAATGCACATGTACTGGCGCTGGCCCGCTGTGAGGCCGGTAAATTCGAATGGCAATATCACCAGCGGGTCCAGGTACAGTACTGTCGTGCACAGCATGCAGCTCAATGGTGGGCGGTATGGTCTGGGCCGCTGTATAAATAGCGCGGCTCTCAGCGGCGGGCAACTCATGAAATTGCGGTGCATCCGATGCCGCCATCTCGGCGAGGATAGCGGCAGTAACAGCTTCTAAAGGCATAGAATTACAGCTTGATCAGGCATTTGCCCAGATTGTTGCCAGCCAGCATATCGATAAAAGCCTGCCCGGTAGACTCAATACCCTCAGACCAGTTAACCGGGCTGACCAAAGAGCCGGATTTCAGCATCCCGGTAATATAATCAATGGCTTCCGGATAGCGATCCACATGATCCGAGAACATAAAGCCCTCAGCTCTGGCGCGCTTGGTAATCAGCTCCCACATATTGCCCACCGCCTCATGGCCGCCATCTCGCTCATATTGGGACACAGCACCACAGAGAATAATACGCGAGTTTTCTGCCAGCTGGCCGAGCATGGTAGTGAGCATGGGCCCACCCACATTGTCGTAGACAATATCCATACCCTCGGGCGCCACTTTTTGCAGCTGCTGCTCAAAAGGCTCGGCCGATTTATAGTCAATAACCTGGTCGTAGCCCAGAGTATTCTGCAGCCATTGACACTTGGCCTGCCCACCGGCAATACCTACAGTGGTGCAGCCTTCTGCCTTGGCAATCTGCCCGGCAATACAGCCAATACCGCCAGCTGCGGCATTGATAACAAAGAGATCACCCTGCTTAGGCTGCCCTATATCCATAATGCCAAAATAGGCAGTCATACCAGAGGGGCCCAGACTGCACAGATACTCATGCAGCTCAACACCGGGATCCGGTTCGAGAATACTCATCAGGTCAGAGCCATCGGCAATGCTGTACTGCTCCCAAGAGGTTCTGCCCATTACAATGCTGCCAACC
>JABJOY010000050.1 GCA_018664075.1 Porticoccaceae bacterium
AGATATGATAATTGCCGGTGGCTGTGAAATGATGTCTGGCTATGGCCGTCTCGCTGCCGAAACCAGTCCCTTTGTGGATTCAGGCAATATGCATCTGCGCGAGATGTATGGCCAGTCCCATCAGGAGCTCTGTGCAGATACCATAGCCACCATTGAGGGCATTCCCCGTGAGGATCTGGATCGCCTGGCAGAGCTGAGTCAGCAACGCGCTGCTCATGCCATAGAAAACGGCCATTTTGATAAGAGCCTGGTACCTGTTTATCACGACGATGGCTCCCTGGCCCTGGATAAAGATGAATTTCCCCGTCCCGGCACCACCATGGAAACTCTGGGTCAGCTTCAGCCGTCTTTTGAAAAACTGACCAATATGCCTCTGGATGAAGAGGGCACCACCTATGCCAAGCTAATGGCAGTGAAATACCCAGATGTGGATGTTGAGCATGTGCATCATGCAGGCAATTCCTCTGGTGTTGTCGACGGTGCTGCTGCGGTTTTGTTGGCGTCACCGGACTATGCCACCAAGCAGGGTTGGAAGCCCCGTGCCAAAGTGGTTGCCTACGGCAATATGGGCGACTGCCCGGCGCTGATGCTCAATGCTCCTGTGCCATCAGCCAAGCGGGTGCTGGAAAAAGCGGGTCTCACCAAAGACGATATTGATCTGTGGGAAATTAATGAAGCCTTTGCCGTGGTTGCAGAGAAATTTATCCGCGATCTGGATCTGGATCGAGATAGGGTTAATGTCAATGGCGGTGCTATGGCCCTGGGTCATCCTATTGGTGCCACCGGCTCTGTTTTGATTGGCACTATGGTTGATGAGCTAGAGCGTCGCGGTCTCAAGCGCGGCCTGGTCACTATGTGCGCGGGCGGCGGTATGGCCCCGGCAATTATTGTTGAGCGAATGTAGGTTACTGCTATGAGCCAGCCCCAGTCTTTTACACCGGAAAATGTGCCTATCACCAAGCGCAATCCTCAGTTGGATCTAGCTGAGGCGCTTAAGGGCGATTGGATGAACAACCATCAGTTTGCCACTGCTTGGTTTAACGCCATGTCGATTACCTTTCCGCTGGGTGAGCAGTTTTTTATTAACTCGGTGCGCCATTATCGCGACCGCATTACCGATCCCAAGCTCAAGCAGGAAATGAAGGATTTCTATAGTCAGGAGGCCGTGCATCTGCGCGAGCACCAGCGCTATAACGAACTGCTCTGCGCCCAGCGTGGCTATGATCTGGAAGAGCTAGAAAAGCCCCTGCGCAAGCGCATGGCCTGGGTTAAAAAGAATATTCCCCCTCGCGATCAGCTGGCGGGCACAGTCGCAGTGGAGCATATGACTGCCGTGCTGGCCGAGAGAGCTCTGGGCACTGCTGACCTGTTCAAAGGTGCCCACCCTGCTATGGCCAAGCTATGGAAATGGCATGCAGTGGAAGAGATGGAGCACAAGGCCGTGGCCTTTGATGTCTATCGCGCTATTGGTGGTACAGAGAAAATGCGCCGGGCCGCTATGCGCCGCAGCACGTTTTTTCTGACCTGGGATATTCTCCATGGTGTACGCCATATATTGCGTCGTGATGGAGTGCTTTGGAATCTAAAAGTCTGGGCATCCGGTTTTGTATTCTTATTTGGCAAGCAGGGCGTACTGCGCGGCACCTGGCAGCCTTACAAAGATTTCTTTGCCGAAGATTTCCATCCCTGGGCCCATGATACTCAGGAGCTAATTGAGAACTGGGAAATGCAACAGCAGTCCTAGCTTATTCTCAATTACACTGACTGGTTAACCTATCAGCAACTTTAATCAATCAGGCTGGCTTATCTATGGTATCAGTCAGGCCAATCGCAGGTTGGCGCAATAAGGTATACAAATCTTGTATAATCCGCCCTCAAAATGTTAAGTGAGAGAGATTTATTATGTCAATGATTGTCAATCGTCGCGATTTGGACTTTATTTTTTATGAGGCTCTGGGCCTGGATAAACTGCTGCAGTCCGACCGCTATGCGGACTATGATCGGGAATCATTGGATGCCATGTTTGATCTCTGTCAGTCGATTGCTGAAGAGGAGTTTTTACCCTGTGCCGGCAAGCTGGATGCCAATGAGCCGCAGTTTGTTGATGGCCAGGTTGAAACTATCCCGGAAGTAAAACAGGCTATTGCTGCATTTAAAGAAGCTGGTCTATGTGCCTCTGGTTACGATGCAGATGTTGGTGGCATGCAGTTACCCTGGATGGTTGACCAGGCATTGAACGGCATGTTTGTCTGCGCCAATAACCCTATACACATTTACCTTTTCCTGACCCAGGGCGTGGCGAATATGCTCAATGCCTGTGGTTCCGACGAGCTTAAAGATAAATATCTGGGCCCATTGGTAGAGGGGGACTGGTTTGGCACCATGTGTCTGTCTGAGCCACAGGCTGGTTCATCTCTGGCAGATATCACTACCAAAGCCGAGCCCTTGGAAGATGGCAGTTATAAGGTTTCTGGCACCAAGATGTGGATCTCTGGTGGCGAGCAGGATTTGAGCGACAATATTATCCATATGGTGTTGGCTAAGGTTCCTGGCGGCCCTGCTGGTGTTAAAGGTATCTCGTTATTTCTGGTGCCAAAGCTGAGAGTCAATGATGACGGTAGTCTCGGCGACCGCAACAATGTTGCTCTGGCCGGCCTAAACCACAAAATGGGTTGTCGCGGTGCCACTAACACCTTACTCAACTTTGGTGAGGGTGGAGACTGTATTGGCTATCTGGTTGGCAATGAAAATCAGGGCCTCGCCAATATGTTCCATATGATGAATGAGGCTCGTATATCAGTGGGAATGTCTGCAGTGATGACTGCATTGGGCGGATATTTGTACAGCCTAGACTATGCGCGCAACCGTCCCCAGGGTCGAGATCTGGCAAATAAAGATCCCCAGTTGCCCCAGGTCATGATCAGTGAGCATGCAGATATAAAACGTATGCTGATGACCCAGAAAGCCTTTGTTGAAGGTGCGCAAATGCTGATGCATTACAGCGCGCAGATTATTGATCATCAAAAGATCTCAGAGGATACAGATCAGAACCGCCGCATGGGTCTGTTGCTGGACCTGTTGACACCGATCTGCAAATCATGGCCTTCGGAATACTGCCTCGAAGCCAATAAGCTTGCTATACAGGTGCTGGGTGGTTACGGCTACACCCGCGAGTATCCAGTTGAGCGTCTCTACCGCGACAATCGTCTCAACCATATTCACGAAGGTACCTGGGGCATTCAGGGTCTTGATATTCTCGGTCGCAAGGTGCAAATGCACAATGGTGCTGCGGTAGCGATTTTGCGTGAGGAAGTTCAGGCCACTATTGATTCGGCCTCAGCCTACCCGGAGTTGGCCAGTTATTGTACCCAGTTGAACGCCACCCTGGATCAGGTTGAGCAGACCATTGCTGCCGTGGTTGCCTGTGATGATAACTCTCTGGCTCTGGCCAATGCGACTATCTTCCTCGACGCCATGGGACATGCTGTTATTGCGTGGATGTGGTTGATTCAGGCTGTCGCGGCCTCTGCGGGTATGGCTAAGGGCGAGAGCTCTGATCGAGATTTCTATGCTGGCAAGCTGGCAGCGACAAACTTTTTCTTTCGCTATGAACTGCCAAAAGCCAAGGCCAGTCTGGAGCTGGTCGCTGATCTGGACAGCACTTGCTACGACTTAACGGCGGAGCAGTTTCTGGGTCAGTAAAGCTGTGCCCTTAGAACCGCTTTTTATATTAGAGCAAGCAGATAGAAATATCAGGGGTACTGGTTATGGGTTTTTATGATAAATATATTCTGCCGCACTTTTTAAATTGCGCCTGTGGCTCAAAGCCAATTTTGTATCAGCGTGAAAAAGTAGTGCCCATGGCTGAGGGGCTGGTACTGGAGGTTGGCATTGGTTCTGGCCTCAATATTCCTTTTTACGATAGCAGTAAGGTGGATAAAATCCTTGGTCTGGACCCTTCGGAAGAACTCAATCGTATGGCGCTCAAGGTGGCGGCTGACAAAGGCATTCCGGTGGAATTTATACTCGGCGGTGCTGAAGCGATTCCGCTGCCAGACAACCATGTGGACACAGTATTGGTCACCTACACCATGTGCACAATTCCAGAGGTGGCCACCGCCAACAAAGAAATTCTGCGGGTATTAAAGCCCCAGGGCAAAATGATTTTCTGCGAGCACGGACTGGCACCAGATGCCAATGTCTCGAAATGGCAGAATCGTATCGACCCTTACTGGGGAAAAATTGCCGGAGGCTGCCATCTCAATCGCAATATTCCCGCCCTGATTACCGAGGCGGGATTTAAGATTGAATCTATGGAGCAAATGTATTTGCCCAGCACGCCCAGATTCGCCGGCTATAATTACTGGGGTACTGCCGTCGCCAGGTAGAGGCTACAGCAGCATCTGTTGATTGATCGCTGCCATATCCTGTTCCTCAGGCTTTTGGCTTAATCTTGATACCGGCATCGCGGTGCGAATCTTTTCTGCGCTGTCTATTAGGCAGACTTCGGTTTTTGCCAATGGCCCTGAGCTGTACCCACTGGTGCCCATACCATCCTGTACCCGACTGATCAGATCTGTGTCCTCCGCATTGACCTGTCGATTGATTCGCCAGTTAAGATAGCGGGCAATCTGCACTTCCCGTCGATCATCGGGCAATGCATAGGGCAGTTCGCGGATCATGGTTGTGGTGGCGCTGATGGGAATAAACTGCATAAAGTCCATCTGCTCTGGATACACATCAAAGGCCAAATTGGGCCACAGTCTGTAGTACACCCAGTGGCGTTGTTTGTCGGCACTCAGGTGATCCATGGTCGGCAGCACCTGATCATAGAGACGATTGGATAAGGTGTTTTTTCGGGTCTTGCGCACATCGCTCCACATCTTGTGGATATAGCCGCCATCGCCCCCCACTTCTACTCCATAACTGTTGCCCACTAGCGCCGAGAGTCCCGGATGGGCAATAGGAATATGCAGTGCATCCACATAGTTATCGGCAATCTGCTTCCAGTTTACATTGCGCGGGCGCATCACCACCCGGGCCATAGGCTCAAGTTCCTCGAATCTGTAGGGTTTAATTTCCTCGAGATAGGGGGCAAATTGATCAGCTACGCTAGGGCCATCCGCAGCTTTTAGACGCACGAAAATAAAGCCCTGAAAGATTTCCATCTCCACGGGCACCAAGCCATTTTGGCTTTCATCAAAGTCCACAAACTGATCGCGGTAGGGCACGTTGGTCAGGTTGCCCTCAAGGTCATAGCCCCAGTTGTGATAGGGGCAGGTCAGGCGCTTGCCACAGTTGCCAGAGTCTCCGTCCAACAGTCGCGCCGCGCGGTGGGCGCAGACATTGTGGAAGGCTCGCACTGCACCGTCGTGTCCGCGGATGGCCATTACCCGCTCATTAAACAGTTCAAAGGTAAAGTAGTCGCCATTGTTGGGGATATTGGATAAATGACAGACCAGCTGCCAGCTACCCAGAAACAGATGTTGTTTTTCCAGCTCAAAAAAGGCTTCGCTGTTGTAGGCCCAACTGGGCAGGCTTTGATAGTTGGTACTCATGGTTATAGTCTTTTTAATGGTCTGGTCAGACAGGTGGGGCCGCCTTCACCTTTGCGGCTGATTTCCAGACCTTTGTAAGTGGCGACAGTGCAGCCTGCCTGTTCCAGGCCGCTTTTCACGCCGGGCAGATTCTCCAGCATAATTGCACTGCGTGGTGCTATGGCCAGAACATTGCAGCCCATAATGGGATACTCCCGCTCCGGCACATCGACAAATTTTACGCCCAGATCGTCCAGCCAGGCAATAAAGCTGGCGGGCATAAATGGTCTGTATATCAGGGCTAAATTTGCATCAATGGGCGAGATAATTGACATCAGGTGCAGCACATCATCCGGATGGTCGGGCTCTGGCAGTTCGACCACATGAAGCTCAACATCGGACCCCAGTAGCTCCTTTAACTGGCGAATACCTTCGGCATTGGTGCGCGGTCCCAGACCCACGGCGGCATGTTGGTCGTCGAGCCAGATAAAATCGCCCCCCTCCAATGTGCCTGGTGCAGTGATTTGACCGGCCACCCTATGGCCCAGAGCCTGATAGGCAGCGGCATTAATTTTTGCTTCCGGGGTGCGGCTGGCGCGGCCCATATTGCACAGAATTAAACCATTGGGGCTGACCAGTATGCTGTCTCTGGTATAGATGCTGTCTATGGTGAGATTATCTGCCGCGGCCAATTCAATGATCTCTGCACCAGCGGCAGCCAGCAGTTGTTTAAACTGGTGGTACTCAATATTGGCTTCATCCAGATCCGGCTGTTCATGAAAGCGTAGGGGCTGCCATTGCTGCTCTAGCTGCGCTGTACTGACAAAGGCATTGGCCGCAGTGCGAATAGCAACCTGCGCGATAGTGGAATATTCATTAAATCTGGACATAGGCGGATGACTTTTCCCGTTATTATTTTTTTACCAGAGCGTAAATTGGCATGCCGATTAAAATCAACATAAAGGAATAAAATACAATCTCTGTTCCTGCACCCCAGATGGCAAAGAAGGCGTACAAAAACGCTGCTATCGAAAGGCCAATGGCTTTGCTGCGCTCGGGCCCAGGGCGATCATTTTTAAGAAAATAAAATTCCGCTACTGCACAAAATGCATAGGCCATCAGGGTTGAAAGAGTCGATAGCATAGCCATAAAAGTGAAGGCAGCCACTAACCCTTTGGTGTAGTTCAGAAACAGCAAAACGCTGACAAATAGCCCGGAGATTACAAAGGCGAAACTCGGTGTGCCGCTTTTGCTGATAATGGCAAATCGATCTGGCAACAGATTATCTTTTGCCGCCGCCAGGGCGACATTACCGGCAGTCAATGCATTGGCATTGAGTGACCCCAATGTGGAAATCAATGCCCCGAAGGTAATCAGTGCTGCACCCACAGGCCCCATAATTTTGGTGGCGGCAAGGGCAAAAGGTGCGGTGGAGACCATCAGTTCATCTGCGGGCACAACCAGTGCAATGGCAAAACTGACCAGCAGATAGATGGTTAGAATTGTTAGCACCGCAGCCACCAACACCTTTGGAATGGTCTTCTCGGGTTCGGTCATATTGTGGGCTGGCACAGAGGCGGTTTCTATGCCGACAAACGACCACATAACCAATGTGGTGACCGTGGCCAGGAGTGCAGCCGGGTGCAGGTCTGTTGGATTATATTCGGGCAGGTTGTCCGGCTGCATATGGGCAAAGCCCATCACAATCATAAACAGCAAGGGCAGTATCTTGAGAATGGTGGATACCACCTGGAATTTGCTGCTGTCCTCAAGACTGCGGATATTGAGAGCAAATATGGTCCAGATCAGCCCCAGGGCAAATACCAGGGACAGAATTCTGGAGTTGGTGATCTCTGGAATAAATACGCCCAAATAGCCGACAAAGGCAATGGCGATACCTGATACAGCGGCAATACAGGCAATCCAGTAGGTCCAGGCAATCAGAAAACCGGCAAAATGACCAAGACCCTCGTGAACATAGGCATAGGGCCCGCCAATTTTGGGGATTCGCCGCACCAGCCGTGACAGGGACAGGGCCACCAGCAACGTGCCGCCACCGGCAACCAGCCAACCGGCCATGCCCAGCATGCCGTAGGGAGCCAGCAAGGTGGGCATCATAAATACCCCTGAGCCGATGGCGCAGCCTACGGCAATGGACCAGCCACGCCAAAAACCGATTTTTTTGTCTGTGTCGTTGCTATCGACAGTCTTAGTGTTCATCGATGTTTCCCGCAGTAAAATAGGTTAACCAGATCCAGAGCCGTACTGATTACTTCAGCAGCGCGGTAAATTCGCCGCTGGCAATAAGTGCGCGCATATCACTGGAGCCGCCAATCAATACCCCATTGACAAAAATCATCGGGAATGAGGGCCAGCCGCTCCACATTTTCAGTGCATTGCGACGCCGCCAGAGACTGAAATAGTTGCCGTATTCCAAATAGGTGTGCTCTACGCCAAGTTCATCCAGCACCTTGCGGGCTCTTTTGGGTGCCGGGTTCTGGGCCATGCCGACAATAACCACTTTGTTGTTGCTGATAGCCAGCTGCACTTCGGCCACTATATCGGCATGGTTATCTGCCACTGTGGACTGCACTGCGGGATGGATATTTTTATGATCCAGAATCTGTCTTGGCATGCTTGTTCTCTTTATTATTGTTATTGATTAGTCTGCCAGGTATTACCTCACAGAGGCTGGGATGGCAGACGCCTTTGTAGATAACCAGAGGCCTATTTCTCCAGAGCCAGCATATATTCAGCCACGGCCATCTGAGTCTCGGCATCCAGATAGTTTTGGGCGGGCATCGGCGGGAAGTTATCGCGCACTTTGACCGGTGCATTGATATAGGCCACCAGCCCTTCCGGATTGCCTGCGTACATGGCCTGAATCACCTCAACCGACGGGCCAATCAGTCGGCCTGTGTAGCTGTGGCAGCCAGTACAGACACCCAGATAGGCGATCTCACCACGCTCTGAGGGATGAATCACCCGGCGCTCCGCACCGCCCGCAAGCAGGTAATTATCTATGTTGTCGGTGTTGGTAAAGTCACAGTCAGCATAGTCGCTAATGCCCACTGTTCTGTAGCGATGACGATTAATAATGCAGCTGCCTTCGCTGGAGCCCACATGGACTATATCCACCAGACCTGTGTGCAATTCGGTCAGTGCTACGGCTTTGACTTCGGCGATGGTGTCATAGCCATTGTTGAGCATGACATTGTCGAGAATCATGGTGCGGTCGGAGTTGGGATCCGACTCCACATCCATGGTGATAGTGGTAGCAAAACTGTGGTCATTGACAATAATGCCGGCGGTTTTATTACCGGAAATAATATTGCCCTCAATAATCACATCGTCGGCAGCCATCACCAGAATGCCAGTGCCCGCCGGAATACCAGAGACAATAGAGCCCGGGGCACCAAAGTTGGGGGTGTTGTTATCCAGCACAAAGTTATTGCGGATAATCACATCATAGGTGGTTTTAATCGGCAGGCCGGGGGTGACAAAAGCCAGAATGCCGCCAGTGTTGTTATGGGCATTATTGTGCTCAACCACCGCATGGCGGCTATTTTCAATTTCGATGCCGGCAACACTGTCGAACACCTCATTGTAAGCCACATGGATATTGTCACTCATACCAATATAGATGGCCGCATCTTCAATACCGGAAACCACATTGTGTTCAACTAGGCCGTTGGTACCCAGCTGGGGGAAGATGCCGTAGATGCCGGTGTCGACAATAACATTGTTGCGGATCTCAAAGTTATTACCGGCCTGGCCCATAATGCCATTGCCTTTGTACTTAGTGATGCGGAAGTTTTCGATGACGATATTATTGCCAGAGTAGAGAATGGCATCATTGAGTTTGCCTAGACCATCCATGGTGGCCCGCGCGCCCCCCTGAATCACACCCAGCAGGTGGATATCATCTTTATCTATATACACTGTCTCTGAGTAGGTACCGGGCATAACCTGAATGGTATCTCCGGGCTGAGCCGTCTCAACGGCGGCCTGTATCGAGTCGCCATCATTAACCACATGTATCTGGCCCTGCTCGGTGCGCAGCGCAACTGCGCCCTCAGCCTGCTGTTGGTTGGCCTGATAGCCGCCGGCGTAACTGGCACCACCCATAGAACTGGTAATAACCGGGGCAATATTGTTATTGCTACCGAGAATCCAGCCACCGGCAAAGGTAATAATCACAAGTACGATTTTGATTTTATTATTCATTATTATTCTCCTGATCCACTGGTAAGATCATGGTTTCTTTTTTTATATCAGTCTTTAATTCAGCAACCCCGAGGGTACCTGCTCGGGGATTTTGGGCATAAAGCTTTCATCGCTCAATGCGCCCATAAAATCCACTAGCCGATCCAACTCAGTGGCGGTCAGGTTGGGTTCGGAGATATGCCAGTGCAGCAATAACTCCTCACCCTCAGGCACGGCATGGCCGCGACCCTTGGTATAAAACTCCGCAGCCCCACGCAATGTAGCAAATCTTCCGCTGTGCATATAGGGCGCAGTAAGGGCGATATTGCGCAGGGTTGGCACCTTAAAGCCGCCTCGTAACCGCTCGGCCCCAAAGGTGGCCTGGGCACCAATATCTCTCGCCATGCCCTCGGGCTCCGGGGTGCCAATAACAGCCACCTGCTGATTAGTGAACAGTGGCGGCGTGTGGCACTGGGAACAGCGGGCCACAAATGAGCGGAATACATTGAGTCCTTCAAGTTGTTCGGGATTAAGGGCCTTTCTGTCCCCGTGGGCATAGCGATCATAGGGGCTGTTAAGACTAATTAATGAACTCTGGAAGGCAGCTAATGCGGTGGTGATATTGGCAATAACCAATGCATCTTCTGAGCTGGGAAAGGCCTGGGCAAAAAGCGCTGGATAGGCTTCCACCTGATTGAGGTTGGTCAGCAACTGTTTTGGGGTATTGGCCATTTCTATCTCGGAGAACAATGGGCCCAAAGCCTGCTGTTCAAGGCTGTTGGCTCGGGCATCCCACAACAATGACTTGAGAAAAGCACTATTCCACAAAGTGGGAGCAGAGCGGGAATGCACCTGACCACTGGCACCCACACTGCGTGCCATACCATCACTAAAGCCCTGGGCCGGATTGTGGCAGTTGGCGCAGGATAGATCTTTATCGCCCGACAGCACTGGATCAAAAAACAACAGTCGACCCAGATCAATCTGTTGCGGGCTAAAGTCATCGCGATGGTCGGGCAGGGCGGTTTTCAGGCCACCCAGCCCCTGATCCTGCAATGAGTCATAAAATTGGTAGAGGTTGCGCAGCTGGCATTGGTTGTTGCTATCCAGAGCAAAGCTCGGCGGGCATTGATCATTCAGACTAAAGCCACTGGCCCAGACCCAGGGCGCAGTCAATAGCACCGCCCAAAGCCCAAATAGAACGTTGGCTTTGCGACCACCCTGTTTTTTTGCCCAGTTTATCATTAGGGTAGAGGCGTTTCCGCGACTGCCCCTGAGCGGATTAAATCATCGATAGCCCCATTATCCCAACCAAGCTCTGCCAGAATGCTGCGGCTGTGTTGGCCCAGCAATGGACTGGGTTCAGCCTGGGATGCCGCCGCGCCTTCGAATTGCACTGGTGGTGTGGGTACAGTGAGTTTCCCCATGGCCTTGGTGATATAGGTTTCAAGGGCGCCAATGGCGGCTATCTGTTCACTGGCTTCTAAATTATCTCGCTGTACACAGGGGGCGCAGGGCACATCTGCAGCGACCAGAACTTCCATTGCCGCTTCAACACCAATATCGCGACGGGGATTTTTTAGCACCTGGGTCACTTCTTTCATATTGGTCATGCGCGCGGGGACAGAATTATAGGGCGCTGTGCCCAGTAACTCCGGGTAACCAAGCATGGGTAATAGTGCCTCCCAATGGTGATCTTTTAGTGGAGCGACAGCCACTGCTCCATCGGAGTAGTTAATGGTCTGAAAGTACTCTGAACCCGGCGACATGGTAAATCTGTCATCGTCCTTTAAGGTTCTGTGCATCATGCCGTCAGGCCACATAAAGGAGATACAGGCATGGAGCATGGAGATATCAATATGTTGCCCCTCTCCGGTGGTAGCTCTAGCCACCAGTGCCGCCGTTGCTGCCTGAGCGACAGTGTAAGCAGTTACTTTGTCGCAGATAAAGGTGCGGATAAAGTCAAAACTATTATCCTCCGGTGCCTGCAGGTCGGTAAATCCGGCCAGGCCTTGAATCACATGGTCAAAGGCGGGGAAGTCGGCCATTGGACCCTGAGTACCAAAACCGCTGACAGCAACATAGACTAATCCGGGATTTATCTGGCGCAGCACATCGGAGCCGAGACCAAGGCGGTCCATTACCCCGGGGCGGTAGTTATGCAGCAGAATATCGGCTCGGGCAGCGAGTTTTTTTACCGCTGCTACCCCGGCTTCAGATTTGAGATCAATGGCCAGTGACTGTTTGCCCCGATTACAGTTGTGGAAGAACCCGGAGACACCGCCTTTCTGGGTACCCAGAGGGCGCATCTGATCACCGCCGACCGGTGGCTCGACCTTAATAATATTAGCACCCTGAGCCGCCATAGTTTGCGCGGCCAGTGAGCAGGTAATCATATTAGACAGTTCAATGACTTCAATCCCTGCCAGTGGCTGGCGAGCAGTGGGTAGTTGTTTACTCATCTTGCGTGCCCCAACTTTTTTATTGTTATTTGATGTTATCAGGTCACTTTATCGTAAACACCAACCATTTGGCGACTTAATGCCAGGAGCTGCCCGTTGGGGTGGTAAATTCTCCCCTCAGTATGGGCATAGCCGCGGCCAGCCTGAATGGCCGCGCATTCATAATAGAGCAGATCCTCGACCTTGAGAGATGCTCTGGGGTGCATAAATTCAATATTCCAGGTAATGGTGCTGCTTGGCGCTCTGGAAGTCATCATAGGTAGTATTGCCGGGGGCCAGGCATCAATCAGCGCCAGAATTGTGGCGTCATTGAGACTTTCGCTGGGCTTGAAGAAGCGCATCCAACCCGTAATCAGGCTGTGGTCAGAGCCGGTAAAGGGCAGATTGTCATTGGTTTGGCGAAGATCAAAGTAGCCTACAAACCGGGGAGCTGAACCCTGTTTAAATTCAAAGTTCATCTCCTTGGTATCTTGCACCGCAACGGGAAATGTTTTGACCGGCAAGTCGATCTCAATAGCTGAGATCCGGTCGGTGGTATAGCAGGCGACTATTTCGGTTTTGACTTCGCCCTCCTGCAGCAGCTGCCCTTCAATTTGAATCACAGATCTGCCCTGAGACAGCACGCGGTGGCGGAACTCGCAGGGTATGTCCGCTATGACCGCACCGCAGAAGTGAATATTCACTGTACGCAGATCGCGACCGGTTAATTCAACATTGGATTCAATGTGCACCAGTACCAACGCGGCGGTCAGACCACCAAAAATGCTGCGCCCCTGGCCCCATACCTCACTGATAGGGAACTCAGTTTCAGTCTTGGCCAGATTGCGATAATGTAAAAATTCCATGGGGTTCCTTGTCAGCCAGTATTGGGGCAAATTTCAGCTGTTAAGTGTCCATTTCTGGCTGTAGTGGGTAAAGACCAGAATTAGACCAAGCAGTACTGCTGTGAGGTATGCAGAATAGGACTAGCAACGGGGATTAGCCGCCTTTATGATTGAGCCAACTCTAATAACAAGAAATGATTCTATGAAAAATTTAGTCGCTCAACCATTGACCTTGCCCTGTGGCGCTGTGCTGCCCAACCGACTGTCCAAAGCCGCAATGACCGAGGGGCTGGCCACCAGCGATGGGGTGCCTACTCCTGAGCTGGAACGACTCTACGGTATCTGGAGTGATGGGGGTGCAGGTATGTTGCTGTCGGGCAATATTCAGGTGGACAAAGACCACCTTGAGCGCCCGGGCAATGTGGTGATCGATTCTGAACCCAATGCAGAAATGCAGGCGGCACTGGGGAGCTGGGCAAAGGCCGCCACCCGCAATGGCAACCACTTTTGGGCGCAAATCAGTCATGCGGGTCGTCAAACGCAAAAAATTATCAACAAAACTCCCAAGGCGCCCTCGGCGGTTAAGCTGGGATTGCCTGGTGGTCAGTTTGGTGAGCCTGTAGCGCTTACCGCAGAGGAGATTGCCGAGATTGTACGTCGCTTTGCTGTCTGTGCAGCAGCGGTTAAGGCTGCTGGCTTTACTGGTGTTCAGG
>JABJOY010000051.1 GCA_018664075.1 Porticoccaceae bacterium
AGTTTACGGCAAGGTTAATGCTTCTGTTGTCAATAATGACAGTGGCTCAAGCGATGAATGGAAACTAAACAGCAATGCATCTCGTGTTGGCGTTAAAGGAAAAACTCAAATTGCAGACGGACTTTACGCTATCTATAAAGCGGAATTCGAGATGTGTATTGATGATGGCGACTGCAAAGGCCAGACTTTTAGCCAACGCAATATTATGACCGGCATCAGAGGTGACTTCGGTACAGTTTGGGCAGGCAAGCATGACTCCCCGACCAAACTGGCGCAGAACAAGATCGACCTGTTTAACGATCTTGAAGGTGATATTAAAAATACCTTTGAAGGTGAAAACCGCGTATCTAATATTGTGGCCTACACCTCACCTAAGGTTAATGGTTTCTCTGCCACTGTCGCCATGATTCCTGGTGAAGGTTCTGATTTTGATGAAGACGGAAATGACGACACCGGCCTGGCCGACGGCATCTCCTATTCCATCAGCTATGATATGGACAATCTGTATATAGCAGTAGCTGGTGATCAGGACGTAGACAAACAGGACCTGCTGCGCGTTGTTGCCCAGTACAAAATGGACGCATTAAAGCTTGGCTTTATGTATCAGCAGAATGAAGATAACCTTAATAGCAAAGATGAATCTGGTTATTTTATCAGCGCGGCCTACAAGATGGACAAGACCACATTGAAGGCTCAGTACGGCACAATTGAAGATGATGTTGACGGCGACGAAGAGGAAACTCTGTCTCTGGGTGCAGATTACAAGATGGCTAAAAACACCAAGGTCTATGTATTCTATACTGACAATACAGATTCTGAAGTGGGCTCAGCCGACGACGAAGATTCTTCCTTTGGTGTAGGCATGGAACATAAGTTCTAAGCTACCATTGGTATCTGTAAAAAATAAGGTCTGTAAAAAAGGGTACTTCGGTGCCCTTTTTTATAGCTGCTTTCTTTTCACTGTGCTTTTTTGTTTAATCCATTAAATACAATATTGCTGGAATTGACCCCATGAAGATAAAACGTCCAACAGCCTATTATGCTTATCTATGCCTGTTTTTAAGCAGTGCCAGTTTCGCCAATTGTGACTTTGATACTGATGATGCCGATGCACCAGACTTTATGGATAAAATAATCGCCTGCGAAGAGCAGCAAAAAGCCAGAAAGCCAAAGGCAGTCAAGTCAGGTGGTGCGACCAAATCAGATAGTGCAGTCAAGCTCTATGGCGACGGCACCCTTAACCCGGAATCTGGAATAAGCGAACGGCCTATAGTTGCGGCGGGATCCATGAATCACAGCGCCAGTAAACTATTTGCCGCACGACAGGCCTATTCACTGCGTCCGGATGCTAAATTCGAAGAGTCTGTGACCATTGCAACCCAAAAGCTCTATCTTGAGATGGCTCATCACTGCGCCAAAGGCTGGGCCATTGAGTCCCAGTGGAGTGAACCCAACCCAGAGCGGGAAGGCGATTATTTTCTGCACTATGGTTTCCGCTGCGCTGCACTTTTCTAACATTGTTCTAACATCGACCAGGCCCGATGCAAAAGCGGCTCAGTCAGCAAATTTCACCATCTGCCTGTGACAGTGTCGCCGCTTTGCGATAGTCCCTCTGACAACCAATTAATATTATCCCGGCATGGAAGTTGCGATCGGCCCAGGCAGAAATAAAATCCATAGCCGGGCTCTGTAATGTCTCAGGATGAAACCAAGGGCAAAAGAAAAGCCAAAGCTGGCTACGGCGCGCAGCTGCTAGGCGGATACAACAGGCAATCGACAGACAAACCTGGATCCATGACCCAGGCGACTACTAATGGTCAGGTCGCCACCACAGCGATTGAGACTGTGCTTTACAATAGCCAGCCCCAGACCCGTGCCACCGGTGGCGGAGTTGCGGCTGCTGTCGCCGCGGTAAAAACGCTCGGTCAGCCGCGGCACTTCTGTCGGGTCTATGCCGACGCCATCATCCTGAATACTAATACTGATATGGTCTGAGTACTGCTCAACGACCACATCAATGACTGCACCTTTGGGGTTGTGGCGCACGGCATTGAAGATAATATTACCCAGGGCACTACGCATGCTGTTGCCCTCTGAGTTAACCTCCAGGGTCGCTGCACAATCCAGGCTCAGGCTGTGAAGACCACCACTTAATATCTCCGCTTCGGCAATAATACTGGTCAGTAGGTTCTGCAGATTGACAGGCTCAAGAGTGGCCTTCTGGCCGTCCGCCTCCAGTCTGGACAGCAAAATCAAATCGTCGGCCAGCGCCTGCATTCTATTGACCTGATCAGCCATTTGGCCGAATGCACGATTGACCACAGCGTTGTTATCGGGACTGTCCTGCAGGGTTTCTATATAGCCGCGCATCACTGTCAATGGCGTGCGCAATTCATGGGAGACATTGCCAACAAACTCTTTGCGCATCTCTTCCAGACTGTTGAGGCGGGTAATATCGGTGATCACCAGGACAATTTCATCGTCGCCAAAATACGAGGCTGCAAATTTTAATAGCCGCCCTGCCTGAATGGATGATGGCAACTTGACTGCTCCCTGAAAGTCAGCCTGGTTGATATATTCAACAAATTCGGGGTCGCGTATCAGATTCATAATAGCGCTGCCACGATCCGAAGACCTCAGTCCCAAAAGGGTGGCAGCGGAGCTATTCCACCAGTCCAGAGACAGGTCGCTGCGCAGGACTAAAATCCCTTCGTCCAAGGCTTCAGTGAGCCGGGAAACTCGATTGATAGTTCGACGCATCTTTTCTTGAGTTCGGCGATGACGTCGCCGCTGACGATTTAATGTGTCGCTTATCTCTCCCCAGACACCATCGGCGTCCGGCGGAATTCCGCGCATACCTTTGTCAATCCAGCCGAATAACAATGAGATAGTGCGGAAGGTCCAGATAACATAAAGGCCTACACCACAGAGGATAATTTCAAAGGGAAAGCCCAGACTCCAACCAAAAAACAGCGAAAACAGCCCAACCAGAACTATACGCCATATCTCTGTATGCATTCCCGGTCGCAATGGATGAGTGCCTTTTTAGCCATTTTGCAGATGAGTTGAGAAACGGTACCCCGAACCCCGCACAGTCTGCACATAGTTCTCATGGCCTGCAACTGAAATTGCTTTGCGCAATCGTCTGATATGAACATCCACCGTTCGCTCATCTAAATAAACGTTGCCACCCCAGACATAGTCGAGAATCTGGTCTCTGGAATAGACGCGCTCCTGGTGGGTCAAAAAAAACTGAAGAAGACGGTACTCAGTAGGACCCAAATTAATATACTCGCCACTAATACTGACGCGGTGACTCTGGGGGTCAAAGTGCATCTCTCCAACATTGATTACATCTTTTAGCTCTTCACGACCAATGCGGCGCATCACGGCTTTAACCCGAGAAATCAGCTCCCGCGGAGAAAATGGTTTGGGGATATAGTCATCCGCACCAGCGTCGAGCCCGGAAATCTTGCTATCTTCCTCTGCTTTGGCGGTCAGCATTATTACGGGGATTTTTTCTGTCAGTTCATCACGCTTTAGACGGCGCAGCAGCTCCAAACCGGTAGTGCCGGGCATCATCCAGTCCAGCAGTACCAGATCCGGTTGCCTGTCAATAATAGAGGCGTGAGCCTGCTGGGCATTTTCTGCCTGCAATACATTGTAGTCCGCAGCCTCTAAGGCAATGGACAGCATATCTCGAATTGCCGCTTCGTCATCGACCAATAAAATCGTATGCTTGGGCATAACATTGACCCTGTCATCCACGTTTTGAGCCCTTATTTAATGACGGTAACATTGCACAAATATGACAGAACTGTGAGTTCTATGCATCTTTTCTTAACTGGTTCGATATTTTGCCGCGGTTATCGCATAATGGCGCCTTAAATTTGCCACTGGTAAACACCATGACTATCAAAGAAAACAGTGCTGTAAGCTTTCATTACACATTGACTGACGACGAAGGCCAGCAGCTTGATAGCTCAGCCGGCAAAGAACCTCTGGCCTACCTGCATGGCGCCGGCAATATTATTCCCGGTCTTGAAAATGCAATGACCGGCAAGTCTGTCGGCGACAGCATGACTGTTGCAGTGAGTGCC
The DNA here is from genome assembly GCA_018664075.1 of Porticoccaceae bacterium. Classification (GTDB taxonomy): domain Bacteria; phylum Pseudomonadota; class Gammaproteobacteria; order Pseudomonadales; family Porticoccaceae; genus HTCC2207. The sequence goes on from JABJOY010000051.1 coordinate 4,101, forward strand.
GCTGAAGGCTACGGCGAAGTACAGAGCGAACTGATTCAGGAAGTGCCTCGGGAAGCGTTTCAGGGCGTGGACAGCATTGAAATCGGCATGCAGTTTGAAGCTCAGACAGGTCAGGGCGGCAGCGTTCCGGTGACCGTAACAGCAGTTAGTGACGAAGTAGTCACTGTGGATGGTAACCATCCTCTGGCAGGCAAGAACCTGAATTTTGATGTGACTATCGAAGAGATCCGCGATGCCACGGAAGAAGAGCTGGAGCACGGCCATGTCCATGGGCCCGGTGGGCACAAGCACTAGGAATTATCGCCACCTAAAAAAAGGCCACCTTGTGGTGGCCCAATAGGGGGAGAATTTTACGGGGTTGGTGTTGGGTTAATCGAATACCGAAAATGCTTCACTGATAGCGACGCAGAGACCAAGGCCGCAACCAATACCTGTGCTGGTCCAGGCATCTGCTCCGCAGGCGTAAAAGCCAATTGATGCGCCAAATAAAGTGCCAATAGCAATGGTCAATGTACAAGCAAAACTGAATAAATTCATGAGTCCTTTCCTCAATATTCCGTTACAAACTGTTGTCTATTTCATCGTCTTACCAATTACCCCATTTATATGCCTTTAGGTTAAGTAGTTCTTGGATGGCCGTCACAGGTTGAGTATTACCCAGTTCTCAGAACCACCGGCATCATGTAATATTGTGTGCCAGTTACGGTTTTTTACCCATCATAATTCTGTAAAAGTACCGCGCTAAAATTGCAGGCCGCTAGATTTTATTACGAGACAAAAACATGGCAGTTAAAGTAGGTATCAATGGTTTTGGCCGCATTGGCCGCCTGGCACTTCGGGAATCCTGGGGCGCCGCGGGGTTTGAAATTGTCCATATCAACGAGATTGCTGGAGATGCCAAAAGCGCTGCTCATTTATTACGCTTTGATTCTGTCCATGGCACCTGGGACAAAGATATCAGGGCCAGCGATAACAATGATCAAATTATTATTGATGGCCAGTGCATCGGCTATTCCCAGTGCACCTCCATTGACAAGACACCCTGGCAAACGGCCAATGTTGACCTGGTAGTCGAATGCACCGGCACATTGAAAACCGAACATGCTCTGGCCCCTTACTTTGCTCAGGGGGTTGCCAAAGTAGTCGTCTCGGCACCAATCAAAGGCCTGCCCGAAGACACTGTGCTAAATGTGGTGATGGGGGTCAATGATCACAAATATAAGGGACAACATATTGTCACCGCAGCATCCTGTACCACCAACTGCCTGGCGCCGGTGATTGATGTGCTGCACAGCACCTTTGGCATAGAGCATGGCGCGATCACCACCATCCACGATATAACTAACACCCAGAGTATTCTTGATGAGTACCACAGTGATTTGCGTCGGGCCCGCGCCAGCAGCATGTCATTAATACCCACCAGCACTGGGTCTGCCACCGCGATCACCGAGATTTTTCCTGAGCTTACAGGTCGCCTTAATGGGCTGGCCGTGCGCGTGCCACTGGCCAATGCCTCGCTCACAGATTGCGTGTTTGAATTGGCGCAGCCAGTATCTGTAGAGCAGATTAATCAGGCTCTTGAAGCAGCAGCCAATGGTCGCCTGCAAGGCATACTGGGGTTTGAAACCCTGCCACTGGTATCAGTGGACTACACCAATGACCGGCGCTCAGGCATTGTCGACGGCCCGTCAACTATGGTGATCAACAATACTCAGGTGAAGGTGCTGATCTGGTATGACAATGAGATTGGCTATGTTAATCGCATGATGGAATTAACCGCCCTAGTAGCAGCCTCCATTCAAGCCTAACCATGCTAATGCGCTCTCCTCTGGCCCAGTATATTACGGTAACAGCTAGCTACTGGGCCTTTACTCTCACCGACGGCGCCCTGCGCATGCTGGTGCTGCTGTTTTTCCACGGCCTTGGTTATAGCCCACTTGAAATTGCCAGCCTGTTTTTGCTCTACGAATTTTTCGGCATACTGACCAATCTCTACGGCGGTTGGCTGGCGTCCCGTATCGGCACCGTATACTGCATGCAGCTTGGTATGGGGTTGCAGATACTGTCTCTGGGAATGCTACTGGCGGAACAGTCCCAGCTTACGGTTATCTATGTGATGGCAGCACAGGCCCTCTCCGGAGTGGCCAAAGACCTCAACAAAATGAGCGCCAAAAGCAGCATCAAAACACTGATGCCTGACAGCGAGCAGGGTCGACTGTACCGCTGGGTAGCAATGCTTACCGGCTCAAAAAATGCACTCAAAGGACTGGGGTTTTTTCTCGGCGGGGCTCTGCTTGCGAGCCTTGGTTTTCGTGGCAGTCTGTTAGTCATGATTTTGTTGCTGCTGCCAATAATGCTGATTGGCAGCCTGATACTGCAAAATCAACCTGATACTCGCAGACAGAAGTTCAGTGAGAGTCTGTCCAAAAGCCCAGCTATAAATTGGCTGTCTTTGGCGCGATTATTTCTGTTTTGCTCCAGAGATTTGTGGTTTGTGGTGGCACTGCCAGTATTTCTGCACAGCCAGCTACAGTGGAGCCATATCGAAGTAGGCACATTGATGGCTAGCTGGGTTATTGCCTATGGGGCAGTGCAGGCACTGGCGCCAAGAATCACCGGCCAACAACAGCGGCTGCCCAATCCACAGGGATTAGAATACTGGGCACTGCTGCTGACATTGATTCCCGCCGCTATTGCGCTTGGGCTATATATAGACGTCAGCCCCAGCTATACATTGATAGGTGGCCTACTGCTATTCGGTGCAGTATTTGCCATTAATTCAAGCATGCACTCCTACCTTATCGTGGCCTTTGCCCAGCGCGACGCAGTGTCTTTGGATGTGGGCTTCTATTATATGGCCAATGCCGGCGGCCGCCTGCTTGGCACAGTGCTGTCCGGACTGCTGTATCAGCAGTTTGGCCTGATTAGCTGCCTGCTTGCATCCTCACTTATGATTGCGCTCAGTGTGCTGGCCTGCAGGGGACTGGCCAAATCTATCTAGAGGTTTTCTAGAGCTTTTTGGCTATGTCTGATAGGGTATCGGCCTTTCACTAACCCTAAGAAAAATAGCTATGAGCAATCAAACTGAGAATGAAACCGGCAATGAAATCGACAATGCCATGGACCCCAATAGTCTCTTTCGGGAAGAAAATTACACTGACCAAAAGCTGGGTGCTATCCGCAAACTGATTCCTGTAAAAGCCGATGGCTCCGATGACCCAGAACGGGAAGTGAACTTTTTTGGTTCAGCTCAGGTGATGACGCCAATGGGCGCCATTCCCCTCAATTTCGCCCTTGAGGGCAGTACCGTTGGCGAAGCCGCGGAAGACTTTGCCGCCAAATCAGCAATAGCAGTTGAGGAAAC
>JABJOY010000007.1 GCA_018664075.1 Porticoccaceae bacterium
AAAAATGTTGGCCGTAAATAAAGAGGTGATGCTGTGAAAGTACGCGCATCGGTTAAAAAGATTTGTCGTAATTGTAAGGTTGTCCGCCGCAAAGGTGTGGTTCGTGTTATCTGTAGTGTCGAGCCTCGTCATAAGCAGCGCCAGGGATAATCTGGTTGATTTTTGATAGATCTATCGGTATTCTACCGCGCCTTTTTAGCAGGTCTGTACGACTGCTCAACGGGACGGAAGTGCTGATTAAACCCAAAGTGATAGTGGAGTAATGTGAATGGCCCGTATTGCCGGTGTCAACATTCCAGATAACAAGCACACAGTGATTTCACTGACTTATGTGTTTGGTATTGGTCGCCCAACTGCCCAGAAGATCTGTGCAGACACGGGCATTGCAGAAGACACAAAAATTTCTGCACTGGACGAAGGTCAACTGGACAAGCTGCGTGCTGCTGTAGGGCAGAACGAAGTCGAAGGTGATCTCCGTAGAGAGAACAGCATGAATATTAAACGTCTGATGGATTTGGGTTGCTACCGCGGCCTGCGTCATCGACGTAGTTTGCCCGTACGTGGACAACGTACTAAGACGAATGCGCGTACCCGTAAAGGCCCGCGTCGTCCCATAAAAAGATAATTAGGATCATTTCTAATGGCAAAAGCAGCTACTAAACCGGCCCGTAAAAAGGTCAAAAAGACAGTTATAGACGGGATCGCCCACATCTATGCTTCTTTCAACAACACGATTGTTACGATCACTGACCGTCAGGGAAATGCACTTTCCTGGGCTACCTCAGGTGGATCTGGCTTCCGTGGATCACGTAAAAGCACCCCGTTTGCAGCTCAGGTCGCCGCAGAGCGCGCCGGCGAAGCAGCAAAAGACTATGGTTTGAAGAATCTTGACGTTCAAGTCAAAGGTCCTGGTCCTGGTCGTGAGTCTGCGGTACGCGCACTCAACAATGCTGGATACAAAATTACTAACATTACCGATGTGACGCCTGTGCCCCATAATGGCTGTCGTCCACCGAAAAAACGTCGCGTGTAAGGGAGATAAGAAATGGCTAGATATCTCGGACCAACTTGTAAGCTTTCACGCCGTGAGGGAACTGATCTCTTCCTGAAGAGTGGTGTTCGCCCATTGGAATCCAAATGTCGTCACGAAAGTGCGCCAGGCCAGCATGGCCAGCGTCGCGGTCGACTGTCTGACTACGGGGTTCAGCTCCGTGAGAAGCAAAAAGTACGTCGTATTTATGGCGTTCTGGAAAAGCAATTCCGCAACTACTATAAAGCGGCTGCTCGTCTCAAGGGCAACACTGGTGAAAACCTCCTGACCCTGCTTGAGTGTCGGCTTGATAACGTAGTTTATCGTATGGGCTTCGGTGCGACTCGCGCTGAATCTCGTCAGTTAGTGGCTCACAACTCAATTCTCGTGAACGGTCAGAAGGTCAACATCGCGTCTTTCAAGGTTCAGGAAGGGGATACAGTGGGACTGCGTGAAAAATCGAAGAAGCAGCTGCGCGTTCAAACTGCTCTGCAGTTGGCCGCACAACGTGGTGAAGTTGAATGGATGCAAGTAGATACAAACAAGATGGAAGGCACGTTTACGCGCAACCCAGACCGTTCTGATTTGCCTGCCGAGATCAATGAAAATCTGATCGTCGAACTTTACTCTAAGTAATCGGTTTACAGCTCTTACAGGTAATAATATGCAAAATTCTGCTAGTGAATTTCTTACACCGCGCAATATTGATGTAACTTCGTTTGATGCTAACCACGCCAAAGTGGTTTTAGAGCCTCTCGAGCGTGGTTTTGGTCACACATTGGGCAATGCCCTGCGTCGTATTCTGCTGTCTTCCATGTCTGGCTGCGCCATCATCGAGGCTGAGATCGAAGGTGTTGAGCACGAGTACTCTACCATTGAGGGTGTTCAAGAGGACGTGATGGAAATCCTCCTCAACCTCAAAGGCGTTGCCATCGTTATGGAGGGCCGCGATGACACTACAGTGACACTTAATGCATCAGGTCCAGGTGTTGTAACTGCTGGTGATATTGAGAGTGATGGCCATATCGAAGTTATTAACCCCGACCATGTTATTGCCAGTATTTCTGGTAAGACCAAGCTGAACATGCAACTGCGTATTGTTCGTGGTCGTGGCTATCAGCCGTCAGACGCTCGCGCCAATGACGATGAGAATCGCACTATTGGCCGTCTGCAGTTTGATGCGTCCTTTAGCCCAATCTTTAAGGTGTCTTACAGCGTAGAGAGTGCGCGTGTTGAGAACCGCACTGATTTGGACAAGCTGGTTCTCGAGCTAGAGACCAACGGTACTATTGATCCTGAAGAAGCTATCCGTCGTGCCGCAACCATCCTGCAACAGCAGATGGCTGTATTCGTTGACCTCGAAGGCGAGACTGCTGCCGAGCCAGAAGAGAAAGAAGAAGAGATCGATCCGATCTTGCTGCGTCCAGTTGATGATCTTGAACTGACTGTACGTTCGGCGAACTGCCTCAAGGCGGAGAGCATTTATTATATTGGCGACCTGATTCAGCGCACTGAAGTTGAGCTGCTGAAAACACCTAATCTGGGTAAGAAGTCTCTAACCGAGATTAAGGATGTGCTTGCTTCTCGTGGACTTTCTCTAGGGATGCGTCTTGAGAACTGGCCACCAGCTAGCCTGAAAAGTGAACGCGAACTCGCCTAAGGGCAGTTTGTATAGATATCATTGCTGAGACAGCAACGAATTAAGGAATAAAAATCATGCGTCATCGTTACAGTGGCCGCAAACTGAACAAATCCGGCTCTCACAGAAGAGCAATGTTTCGCAATATGACTGCTTCTCTGGTTGAGCACGAGTTGATTAGAACCACTCTGCCAAAAGCCAAAGAACTGCGTCGTTTTGCTGAGCCATTGATCACATTGGCTAAAGAAGACAATGTTGCTAACCGCCGTCTGGCCTTTGATCGTCTGCGCGACAAATCGACCGTCGGTAAACTGTTTTCTGACCTGGGCAAGCGTTATCAGGAGCGCCCTGGTGGTTATTTGCGCATTCTGAAATGCGGTAATCGCACTGGCGATAATGCGCCAATGGCCTACGTTGAGCTGGTTGATCGCGAGATTGTTGAAGCAGCTGAAGAAGTATTAGAAGCTGCCGAATAGGCGCCTTCGAACTAAAAAGCCGAGCTAGATGCTCGGCTTTTTAGTGTCTGTGCAAAAGTTACTGCCAGATCTTGACCCGTTGCTCCGGTGGTAAATACAGGCCATCTCCCTCTTTTACATCATAGGTCTTGTAGAACTCTGCCATATTGGCAAACACTCCGTTGATGCGGTATTTATCCGGGGAGTGGGGGTCAGTCTTAACAATCAATTCCAGTATCTGAGGCCGCCACTTGAGACGGCTGGACTGGGCATTGCCCAAAAAGAACCGCTGTTCACCGGTGAATCCGTCAATAACTGGAGATGGCTGGCCTTTAAGGGACATGCGATAGGCTTTAAGCGCAATCGCTGTGCCGCCAAGGTCACCAATATTTTCCCCCAATGTCAGTTCGCCATTAACAAATAGTCCGGGCAGGGGTTCAAACTTACCAAATTGCTCTACCAGGCTCTCGGTGCGCTGCTCGAAATTATCCCGGTCTTCCTCAGTCCACCAGCTCTTAAGATTGCCATCACCGTCGTATTTGCTGCCCTGGTCGTCGAAGCCATGGCCAATCTCGTGGCCGATGGTGCTGCCGATGGTGCCATAGTTATAGGCATTATCTGCATCGGGCAAAAAGTTGGGGGCCTGTAGATAGGCGGCGGGAAAGACAATTTCATTGAGGCCCGGATTGTAATAGGCATTGACCTGCTGAGGGGCCATAAACCATTCATCCCGGTCAATGGGACTGCCCAGCTTGCCAACATTACGATTGTGACTGAAGATCCGTACCCGCTTTATATTACCCACCAGATCGTCGCTGCTCACCTGGACTGAGGAATAGTCCAGCCACTTGTCTGGGTAGCCAATCTTTGGTGTAAATTTCGATAGCTTGATTAATGACTGCTGCTTGGTCGCCTCGGTCATCCACTCGAGATTTTTGATTGAGTCTGCATAGGCTGCAATAAGATAATCGACCATCTCAACCATGCGCGCCTTAGAGGACTCAGGAAAGTGTTTTTCAACATATAGCTTGCCTAACAGCTCCCCGAGATTGCGATTGATAGACGTCACCGCCTTGCGCCAGCGGCTTTGTTGCTCCTGACGCCCGGACAGGGTCTTGCTGTAGAACTCAAAATGGCTATCGACATAGTTTGTCGACAAATAAGGTGCAAAGCTACTGGTCAACTGCAGGCGCAGGTAATCTTTCCATGTGGCCACATCGGTTTGCTGGAATATCCTGTTGAATTGTTCCATATAGCTCGGCTGGCTGACAATGGCGTAGTCCAGATCAGCGGCGCCAATATCTGCTAGATACTGGTCGAGATCTACGTTCGATAAGAGGGCGGCGAGCTCCGCTCTGGTATATTTATTGTAGACCTTGTCCGCGTCCCGATTATCAACTTTGGACCACTGAGCCGCTGCCAGCTTGCTCTCTAATGCAAAGATACGCTCCGCTGCTGCAGCACCATCAGGCTCACCGTTATGGGCGAATAGCTCCTCAATATAAGTCTTATATTTATCAATGATGAGGAGCCCCCGCTCGGACTGGTCGATGTAGTACTCCCGGTCTGGGAGCCCAAGTCCTGACTGCATAAAAAACATGGCATAGCTGGTCGCGTCCTTGTCGTCCTGACCTACATACAGATTAAATGGTGCATCTACACCAATGGCATTACTGCGCCCAAAATAGCCGGCTATATCAATATGGGTTTCAAGCTTGCCGATCGCAGCCAGATCCCCAGCAATAGGTGTAGTACCCAGCTGCTCAATGCCCGCTTCATTCATATAGGCACTGTAATAATTCCCTATCTTGACTTTACCAGCATCCGATTCAGGGTTTTCCGCAGCCTCAATAACAATTGCTTTACTCTGCTCCAGACTCTCTTTGCGCAATGTCATGTAGCTTCCCCAGCCTACTTCATCTGCTGGGATCTCTGTGGCTGCCAACCAGCCACCATTGGCGTATTCATAAAAATCATCCTGGGGGCGTACATTGTGATTCATACCCTCGGTGTCGATACCTGAGGATAGTGGCCTATTTTCTGTGCAGGCAGATGCCAGCAGTGCAACTAGAAGTGGCAGATAGTATTTTTTATTCATCGCAGATCAGTCCTTATATTGAGGTTACCCTAACCTAAGCCTAAGCCAGTTGATGGAAGTATTCCTGAGTGTCCAAATTCATTAGCCGCATAGGGCCACCCCAGACACAGCCAGTGTCCAGAGCAAAGATATTATTGCCGCAGTCGCGACCTTCAAGGGCAGCCCAGTGACCAAAGATAATTTTATCATCGGCATTGCGTTGGCTGTGGTGGGCAAACCAGGGCTTGTAGGGCAGGGCAGCTTTAACCGCTGATTTAGACTCTAGCTCGAGTTCTCCCTCCGCGGTGCAAAAGCGCATTCTGGTCAAGTAGTTGGTGATCACCCGCCAGCGTTCTGGACTCGTCAGTTGCTCGGACCAGAGGGCTGGTTGATTGCCATACATATGGTGAAAATAGTCCCCGGCCACATTTGATGTTAAAACGCTGCTCACCTCAGCAGCTAATCTATGGGCTGTAGGCAAATCCCAGATCGGTGGTATGCCTGCATGAACAATATGGTACTGCCCGATTTGCAGCAGCAATGGTTGCTGTTGCAGCCAACTCAGTAGCTGTTCCCGATCAGGGGCGTTGAGAATTTCATCAAGGGTATCTTTTGGCGTTGGGCCCCTTACACCATGGGCAATGGCGAGTAGATGCAGATCATGGTTGCCCAGTACCATTTTAAAGGAGTCGCCAAGGCCATAGCAGAAGCGCAATGTCTCAAGGGATTTTGGCCCCCGATTAATCAGGTCACCCACTGAAATCAACCGATCTTGCTTTGCATCAAAAGCCACAGTCTCCAGTAGCTGCAATAATGGATCCAGACAGCCCTGAACATCACCTACGGCATAGTCGGTCATCTAGTGCACTGCATTGGGTGTCGACAGCAAAAATGGCCGAATAGGGGCATCGAACGGCTCGCCATTTTCGTCCACCAGCTGATAGGAGCCTTCCATGGTACCCACTGGCGTATCAAGCACCACACCACTGCTGTAGCTATAGCTCTCCCCAGCGGCAATAAGAGGCTGCTCCCCGATAACACCCATTCCTTTGACCTCTTTGCGTTCCTGATTGGCGTCGACGATTACCCAGTGTCGGCTCAGCAGCTGGGCTGTCTCGGCACCGCAGTTTTCAATCGTTATATGATAGGCAAAGGCGTAGCGGTCATCCTCAGGTTGGGACTGATGGGATAAATATTCGGTTTCGACGCTCACAACTATTGGCTGAGTATTCATGGCTTGCTAGGACCTTTGTTATTACCGCAGCTCTATAAAGGCTGCCGACTCTTATTGATTGAGTTGGTTAATTCGACAAATTCTGCCACCGACAGCTGCTCTGCACGACGGGACAGGTCAATAATCTCTGCAGCGCTATCCAGATCATCAGTTAATGGTCGTAAACAGTTGCGCAATGTTTTGCGCCGCTGTTGAAAGCACTGACTGACCACGTTACTGAGCAGGGCCTCATTGTCACAGACCCAGGGCATGGTTTTATGGGGTTTGAGCCGCACCACCGCCGACTGGACCCTGGGTGCCGGGCGAAATGATTCTGGTGGCACCGGAATCAGTGGCGATACCCGACAGTGATACTGAATCATCACCGAGAGGCGGCCGTAAGCTTTGGTCCCTGGCGCAGCACCAATGCGGTCAACCACCTCCCGCTGCAGCATAAAGTGCATGTCTTTAATAAGATGCCGCACATTGAGCAGATGAAATAATAACGGTGTAGAAATATTGTAGGGCAGATTGCCCACCAGGCGCAGTTCACGGTTATCATAAAGCTGGCTAAAGTCTGTCTTTAGAGCATCGCCGCTGTGGATCGTAAACTCCTCATAATCGACAAACTTCTCGCCGAGAAACTCAACCAGATCCCGATCCAGTTCCAGTACGGACATTGCTGGGCAAAGCTTAATAAGATGTTCTGTGATGGCCGCCCTACCGGGGCCAATTTCAACCAGGTTATCATCGACCTTCGGGTTAATCGCGGACACAATCTGGCCGATTATTTGCTGGTCGACCAGAAAATTTTGTCCAAAGCGTTTGCGTGCCTGATGGTTAATACTCAATGGGCTCTCGCCTTAGCCATTTGTCTGGCAACTCTGATTGCGGTTTCAAGACTGCCGTTATCGGCTTTGCCTGTGCCAGCTAAATCCAGTGCTGTGCCATGGTCGACGGAGGTCCTAATAATGGGCAGCCCCAAGGTGATATTGGCTGCGCGACCAAAGCCCTGGTATTTGAGTACAGGCAACCCCTGATCGTGGTACATGGCCAGCACCGCATCTGCATTATCCAGGTACTTGGGTGTAAATAAAGTGTCCGCCGGCAGTGGTCCCAGCAAATTGATTCCGCGCTGACGGAACTGCTTAATTACCGGCTCAATAACCTCAATTTCCTCAAGGCCCAGATGACCAGACTCGCCAGCATGGGGGTTGAGCCCACAGACTAGAATGGTCGGCTGAGGGATATCAAACATTGTTTTAAGATCATTGCAGAGCACCTCAATAACCTCGGTTAGCAGCTTGCTATCAATGGCATCAGCGACTTCACGCAGGGGCAGGTGAGTGGTGGCAAGGGCCACTCGCAACTGTTCAGTCGCCAGCATCATGACCACTGTCTGGGTATTGGTCTTGTGCGCCAGATATTCGGTGTGACCAGAGAAGGCAATACCTGCCTCATTGACCACTGACTTCTGCACTGGGCCTGTGATCATGGCGTCGCAGATTCCAGACTGACAGGCTTCTATGGCGCCATCCAGGGTCTGCAAAACATAGTTGGCATTGTTGCGATTCAGCTGTCCGGCGACGGCCGGTTCAGCCAGAGATACAGGTGCCACAACCAGCTCCCCCGCCATTCTGGGCTGGGGCGGTTGACCTGGTGTAAATGGCAGTATTTTGACTGGCAGTCCAAGTTCTGCTGCGCGCTCGGTCAGCAATTCCTGATCGGCAAACACCACCAGCTCGGATTCCTGTGGCTGCTGAACCGTTTGAATAACAAGGTCAGGCCCAACACCGGAAGGCTCTCCTGGTGTCAGTGCCAGTCTTAATGTCATGACTGATCGGACCCTTTGATCTCGATAAAGGCTTCGTCACGAATCTCTTGCAACCATACTTGCAGCTCTTCTTCATACTTGCGCTGGCGAAGCATATTCTGGGCATTGTTGCGCAGAATATTAGAGCTGAAATCCTGATCGCGACGCTCGGTGACCTGCAGAATATGCCAGCCAAACTGAGAACTAAAAGGCGCACTGACTTCATTGAGAGCGATATTGTTCATTGTCTCTTCAAACTCTGGCACAAACATGCCCGGGGTCGACCAGCCCAGTTCGCCATTCTTTAGGGCAGAGCCGGGGTCTTCGGAAAATTCTTTTGATAGAGCGCCAAAGTCCTCCCCGGCGATCACCCGATCACGGAGCTTGTTAAGTTCGGCAATAGTGGTTTCTTCATCGCGAATTTGGTTTGGTTTAATCAGGATGTGTCGAGCAAAATGCTGCTCGATAAGACGCTCACCGCCGCCTCGACGCTCATAGAGTTTCAGCAGGTGGAAGCCAGCACCACTGCGAATCGGTTCAGATATCTGCCCCACATCTAACTGCTCAACCGCATCAATAAAGATGCCGGGCAGCTGGGCCATTTTGCGCCAGCCTAAATCGCCACCCTGGAGTGCGGATTGATCGGCGGAATTGGCAATGGCCAATTGACGAAAATCTGTGCCGCTGTCGATTTGAGCGCGCAAATCATTGGCGCGTTCAAGAATACTCTCTACTTCCTCTGTGCTGGAACCTGAGGGTACCGACAACAAAATCTGCCCAACATTGACATCCGGGCTAGTCAATAATCGGCCTTCTTCAGAGTTGAGAAAATTATCCAGTTCCTGCTCGCTGACATAAATACGGCGCATAACTCTGCCCTGCTGCACACGCATAATGGTGATTTCGTTACGGATATCCTCGCGCACGGTAGCGACTGTGCCGCCACTGGCATGAATGTTAGCAATATAATCTTCCATGCTAACCTTATTATTGCCAGCGATACGGGCCATAGCCTGGTTGATTTCTTCATCGCTGACTCTCACGCCGGCATTGTAAGCAATATTCAATTGCAGCCGCTCAGAGATCAGCCGATCCAGCACCTGCTGCAGCAAAATTTCCTCAGGCGGCGCCTGAGTACCCGACTGCTTGATTTGGGTATAAATTGAAATCATTCGGGCATCCAGTTCGCTCTGTAGAACGACATCGTCATCTACTACTGCGATGACCTTGTCCAGCAGTTCTACTTGAGCATGGGCCGCCATGCATGTAGCAATTGCGCTGGCCGCGACTGTTGCGATTGTTAGAGATTTAAAAGTTTTCCAGAGGTTCATAACCGTAAATACCATTTTTGAGCATTGTGTCTACCCGACTGCTAACGCCAGCCAGACCTTTAAATTGAATTTGGAAGAAGATACCGCGATTGGTTTTGAGATCCATCTCAGGGAGCAGTATTTCATCCTCGCGATCAAGCCAGCGCCTGAATACCAGGCTGGCCCGCCAGCAACAATTGTTGTATTCGAAGCCAGCAAAGGTTTCTAGTTCCCGCTTGTTGGTGAAATCATAGTTCCAGCGGCCGACCAGATTAAAATTATTGCCGGTGGGCACAAAGGCCGAAAAATCTACCTGATCAATATCCTGGTCAATATCTGTGTCATCAAATACTCGAGCCAGTCGGCGATTATATCTGTAGGTGAAATTGAAGAGCCTGTTTTCATTGTCATTGTAGCGCGCCCCGAGACTGCCCTTATTGATTTCATTATCGAGATTGTCATAGATCAGATTGCTGGTAATACGCCAGCTGTTGCTGACCCGGGCTGCCAGTTCCATGGCAATAGGTGACATATCTCTGGTCAGCTCAGGCTCCAGATTGCCAGAGCTACTCTGTGTCAGCGTCACTTGGCGATCTTCATAAAATATAGATTGGGCAATGCTGACCCTAAAGCGTTCCTGTCCAGTATTCTTGTTAATAAATCTGCTGGTCAGGCCGATGGTCAGGCGATCATTGTCAGAGATTCGATCCCTCCCACTAAAGCGGCCATCGAGAAATAGTGTGCTGTAAGAGGGGCTGTAGGCTGAGGTATCAAAGTCAGGCAGATCAGACTGATCTTCAAAGTCGGACTTGACATAGAATAGCCGCGGCTCAAGAGTCTGCTGGAAATTGCCCAGCCAGTTGGTATCGCGCTCCAGAAAAATACCTGCGTCGACAGAGTAGACAGGTGCAGTGACCGATGGGCTGGTATCGGCAAGTTCAGCTCCGTCTCCCGCCTTGAGGCTATAGGATATATGTTTGAGGGCGACCTTTGGTTTTAAGTAGCCCCAGGTCCAGCGCTTATCCCAGCTTAGATGGTAGTCCATGCGATTGCGGCTGCCGGTGACCAGATTGGGGTTGCTGTGATCAAAAATTGCATGACTGTTATTGAGGTTGAGTATCAATGAACTGCCAAATCTGTAGTAGCCGTCAATGGATACCTCTGGCTCAACTGAATACTGATCGCTAAGGCCGCGAGTAATAACCTGAAAGTCTTTAGTTGCCAGACTGTAATTCCAGTGCTTGGTTTTATAGCCTATAGAGGCGCGGCGCCGCAGGTGGGTCATGCTATTACTCTCCTGAGACAGATTGCCCAGATCGCGAATATAGTCTTCGTCACTGGCGTAATTCATATCTATAAAGGTCGACCAGGGTTTATTTCGTCCGCCAGTATGGTTCAGACTGGAAAGGTGCCTATCCTCGCCCAGGTGGCGGTAAAGGCCGGTCTCGGGATCCAGATCATCGTCATCATTGCCGCCTTTATCGTTGCCCAGGTAGCTGCCTGAAAGCTTGGTTTTGGACCATTTGCTGAGGTGGCGGAACTCCAGGGCTAGACCAGTGCCACGCTTTTGAATATAGCGAGGTGTGATTGTTGCATCATAGTTGGGCGCTATGTTCCAGTAAATCGGTTGAGCGTAGTCGAAGCCATTTTTGTCGCCAGTTTCAATCGCTGGAAACAGCAGGCCAGATGAACGACGATCATCGACAGGGAATTTAATATAGGGCACATAAAAAACCGGTACATCCTTAACTTCCAGGCGGGCATTTTTAACTGTGGCAAAACCTGTGTTTTGATCAATCGCTATCTCTTTGGTTACCAGTTCCCAGGCATTATCTCCCGGCGCGCAGGAGGAATAGGTAGAGTCATTGATCAGAATAATGCCGTCTTCGGTGCGGGATAAAGTGTCCGCCGTTCCTCTCACTGAAGCCTCATGCAGAACATAGGTGGCATCGTCAAGATGCACCTCTTTACTATCAATCTCAATCAGCGCATTGCTACCCAGCAATAGCATACCTGGCTCGCGGAAGCGCACATCACCCTCCAGTGTTACCTGGCGGGCAGCTTGATCTACAGTGGCTTTATTGCTGCTAATTTGTCGGTAGCCCTGGGATATTTGCACATCACCCTCTAGCAGAGCTATGTTTTCATCAATCGCTTCTGTGCTGTTGGCATTGAGGCGCAGGGAGGCTTCCTCTGGCGGTATATCCGCATCTGGGTAGTCTCGTGGTGGTTCCGTATAGGCACCACAGCAATATTGGTCGAGCGCAGCTTTCTGGTCTTCTGACATGTTTTCTTCTTGCACCCAGTCAAGGTTGCGTACTTTTGCGACCCGGGGTTCATCCGGGTTGCGTGACCGGTTATTGCTGCGGGCTGGGCGGGCAGTTCCGTTTTGCGCTATGGAGCCAACTTCCTGATCGCACTGCCAATTGCCAGAATCATCTGCTGTGCAGTTCCATTCAGGTTCCAGTTCCTCAGCGTTGACTGAGCACAGGGGCAGACTGACCAGAATGGCCAGTGTCAGGCGGCGAAAGAGACGGGTATTAGTTCGACTGCAATTTACAATGGCTGTGGGCAAAACTATTATCCAGTGCGGTTTTAACAGTGCTTATATTACCTGATATCTGGCCAGAGTAGACCCCTCTAATTGCTACAAATAGGCTAGAATAGGATTTTTCTATGGTTGTTAGCTCCATATCAGGCTAATGGAGTAACAACTTGGGCTAAACCGCATAAAAATAAGGTGTTAAAGCTTGTCTAATCAGCATTACCAACAGTTTTTTGACTGGGTTGCAGCTTCAGTTCCCGAGGCGATAGCGCTGGTTGAGCCAATGCAGATTGCTCCCCTGGCCGGAGACGCAGGCTTTCGCCGTTATTACCGAACCAATACGGTTCCCAGTCTTGTTGCTGTGGACTCTCCTCCAGCCAAAGAAAATAATTCTGCCTATTTAAATATCTCCCATGCCCTGCAGTCTCAGATGGTGCGTACGCCGATTATTTATGCTGTAAATGCAGAGCAGGGGTTTATGCTGCTGGAGGATTTTGGCGAGCAATTGCTGCTTCCCGCCCTCAACCAGCAATCAGTTGATAGCCTCTATGGCCAGGCGGAAACCTGTCTGCTTCAGATTCAACAATTGCTGCCCAATGAGCAGATATTCCCCAGCTACAATAGCGCGCGCCTGCGCGATGAAATGGCCTTGTTTCCCCAATGGTTTGTCGGCGAATTGCTGGGTAGCAGTTTGCATCAAGACGAGACAGCCATGTTGGAACGCCTATTTACCTGTCTGGTTGAAAATGCCCTGCAGCAGCCTCAGGTATTGGTCCATCGGGACTACCATTCACGCAATCTTATGCTGCTGGCCGATGGCGATATGGGGGTGATTGATTTTCAGGACGCGGTCTGGGGCCCTGTCACCTATGATCTGGTGTCCCTGTTGAAAGACTGCTATATCCGCTGGCCGGCAACAATGGTCCGCCAGCGAGCCTTGGCATTTAAGCAGCGCCTGCTGACCGCCGATCCGGGCTTAGATATCGAAGATCAGCAATTCTTGCGCTGGTTTGACCTTATGGGACTGCAGCGTCATATCAAAGTGATGGGCATTTTTGCCCGTTTGGCGCTGAGAGATGGCAAGTACAGCTACCTTCAGGATTTGCCAATGGTTATTGATTACAGCCTTGAAGCAGCGCGTCAGTACCCGGAAGCTGAGGAATTCTGCCGCTGGTTCCAGCAGCGTATCAGCCCCCTGCTGCAGTCCCAGAGTTGGTATGACGCAGCTCAGAAGGCAGATCTATGAAGGCCATGATTCTTGCTGCTGGTTTCGGCAAGCGCATGCGCCCGCTGACTGAGGTGACGCCCAAGCCGCTGCTTATGGTCGCAGGCAAGCCATTGTTGCAGCATCATATTGAGCGATTAGCCGCGGCGGGCATCACTGAACTGGTGATCAACACCAGTTGGCTGGCTGAGCAAATCGAGGACTATTTTGGCGATGGCAGTGACTTTGGTGTGAGTATTAGCTGGTCCCGGGAGGCACAGCCGCTGGAGACCGGCGGCGGTGTTGCTAGGGCGCTTCCAATGCTGGGCACAGAACCATTTTTGCTGATTAATGGTGATGTGTGGACTGATTTTCCGATACATCATATTGGCACTAAAACGCTGGAACAGGATCAGGATGCCTGGCTGTTGCTGGTCAATAACCCGGAGCATAATCCCAAGGGAGACTTTGGCCTCTCCGTCCAGCTGGTCAGTTTTGAAGGTAGTCCTTGCTTCACCTTTAGCGGTATTAGCCTGATGCGCCCGCAGCTGTTTGCCTCCTACCAGTCAAATAATCCAGGGCAGCAGGCATTTCGCTGGTTAGATGTTATGACTGCTGCGATAGATAAGGGCCGGGTCGCCGGCGAGCTTTATAGCGGACAATGGTGGGATGTGGGGACAGTTGAGCGCTACCATCAGCTTAACGACCAGCTTAACTCTCAACTTAACCAGCATTAAGCTTAGCTTACCTTCAGGGACTGGAGCAGAACATGATTGCAATAAGCCATTATCAAATTATTTTCTGGCTCTGTGCGGGGGCCACTGCTGTGGCTTCCATGCTGCCAGTAGAGGGCTCTCAGGTTTTTGAGTCACAGGACAAGGTCGGCCACGCTTTAATATACGCTCTGCTGTACTTTTTTGGGGTCAGAGCCTATGGCCATTCAATATCCCTGTGGCTGTTGGCTATTTTGATATTGTTGTTTGGCCTTTCCATTGAGATTGCCCAGTCCATGACCAGTTATCGCCATGGTGATATCTGGGATCTGGTGGCCAATGGAGTTGGTATTACCAGCATCTGGCTGCTTTTAGAACTACGCAGGAGAACAGTATGATTGCGGTTTATCAGGGCAGTGATTACTTTGAAGCCCAGCTATTGACCGGGCTGATGGAGCAGGCGGGGTTGCAGGTATTTCTGCAGGGTGCCGCATTGCAGGGAGGCATGGGAGATTTGCCAGCCCTGGGCCATCTTTCCATTACGGTTAACGATGCCGATGGGGACAGGGCTCTGGAGATTATTCAGGCCTATGAAAATGGTGACTATGCCCTGGAGGATGAAGACTGATGACACCGCAGCTGAAGCGACTCTCTCTTTTCGTCGGACCTGCAGCAGCTTTGGCCCTCACCCTGGGTATGATGGCAATGGGTTGGGCTCAGCAAGGTGCAATGGCTGCCGGCCTGACATTGCTCTGTGCTCTGTGGTGGATTTTTGAACCCATACCTATTCCCGCTACCTCTATGATTCCTCTGGGGGTATTTCCGCTGCTTGGTATTCTCGACGGCAAGCAGGTGGCTCAGGCCTATGGTGATCCGTTAATTTTGCTGCTGATGGGTGGCGCTATGCTCTCCAAAGCTATGGAAAAGAGTGGAGCCCACAGGCGACTCGCCCTCTTAATGGTCAACTTTTTTGGTGCCCAGGATCAGCGCCGACTGGTGTTTGGTTTTATGGTTGCGTCCGCGGTACTCAGCATGTGGGTCTCCAATACCGCGACCACATTAATGCTGTTGCCTGTGGCCTATGCTGTGCTCGAGAGCAATAACAGTACCTCTAAAAAACTCGCGGTGCCGCTGTTTTTAGGCATTGCTTACGCCTCAAGCATAGGCGGGCTGGGCACGCCCATAGGGTCGCCACCCAATGTAGTGTTTCTCAAAATCTATGCCGAAGCCACTGGTGTCAATATAGGGTTTGGCCAATGGATGCTATGGGCTCTGCCAGTGGTACTGCTGATGATTCCGCTGGCCGGACTGTGGATGACGCGCAATTTAGACAGGGGAGAACCGCTGCTGCTGCCCGAAGTTGGCGATTGGCGTACGGAAGAGGTTCGTGTGCTGGTGCTGTTTGCTTTGACCGCGCTGGCCTGGATTACCTTGCGTGAGCCCGCTGGGGGTTGGAGCGGCTGGCTCAATGTGCCCAGCGCCAACTATGCGGCAGTGGCTCTGACCTCAGTGGTACTGATGTTTGTGCTACCCAATGGCAGTGGAGGTAAATTGTTGGACTGGGAATCGGCATCTAGCATTCACTGGGGTGTACTGCTGTTATTTGCAGGTGGTATCGCAATCGCCAAAGCCTTTGCGGTGACAGGAATCAGCGAGGCCATTGGCCAGTCTCTATCCGGTGTTACAAGATTATCCATTATTGGGATTATCGTTATTGTCGCGCTATCGGTGACATTCTTGACAGAGATAACCAGCAATACCGCGACCACCACCTTATTGATGCCTATTCTTGCCGCAGCCTCTCTGGGAGCAGGTTTTGAACCAGCTATTTTGATGTTGCCAGCGGCACTGTCGGCCAGCTGTGCCTTTATGTTGCCGGTGGCCACGGCACCCAATGCAATTGTATTTGGTACCGGGAAAATGACTGTCGAGCAGATGGTGCGCGAGGGTTTTACGCTTAATTTAATTGGAGTAACGGTGATTACTGCAGTGGTCTACCTCTGGCTCGGTTGAGCTATAGCCTAGTCATCCAGCAGAATTTTAATACTACCCGGCTGCAATGCCGGGCTGCCAGCCAGAGACAGTACCAATGTTGCCATTTCATCCCAGACCTCAGCTTGTCGCTGACCTTTGATGCCACGATCAATAGCCCCGGCCTGATATAACAGCATGCGCAAATGTGCCGGGCTTAAGCGACGCAGGGCATTGCGGAATAGTGGAATGCGTTTATCCCAGACTCCTGAACTTTTTAGGGCAGCATCGGCATGGGCACCCTGGGCAACTTTCTCGCTGGCTACAACCAGAATACGCAGCTCCCTGGTAATGGCCCAGAGCAGCGGCACGGATTCTGTGCCTTCGTTTTGCAGGCCTCGCAATGAGCGGGCTGCAGACTGGGCATCTCCCATAAGCATGCGGTCAATAAATTCAAATAGATTATATCTGGCACTATCTGCGACTACCGAAGACATGCGATTGGCATCTACAACGCCATCAGTTGCCAGCAGTTTTAGTTTTTCGATTTCCTGCACCGCAGCGAGTAAATTGCCCTCTACCCGCTCGGCGAGAATTTGCACTGCTTCGCTGTTGGCATCAATGCCGGCGGACTGCAGCCGCTGTTGAATCCAACGCGGTAATTGAGTTCCTGTGACTGGCCAGACCTGAATATGAGCGCCCAGAGATTCGAGAGTC
The DNA here is from genome assembly GCA_018664075.1 of Porticoccaceae bacterium. GTDB lineage: Bacteria > Pseudomonadota > Gammaproteobacteria > Pseudomonadales > Porticoccaceae > HTCC2207. Next base: position 16,688 of record JABJOY010000007.1, read on the forward strand.
TTCATCCATTTGCTATTTTGCGCACTTTTTTCAAGTTTGGGTAACACAATCAGCAGCAGATTATCCGGGTTCAGGTTGGCGCAGATTTCGGTCAGTGCTTTGCTGCCCTTGTCTCCTGGTTTGCCGCTAGCAATACGTATCTCAAGAATTTTTTTATCGGCAAACAGCGATAGAGAGTTGGCTTCGTTGATAACTGGATTCCAGTCATAATGCTGATTATTACCTTCAAAATAAAACAGTTCGCGCTCGGTAAATCCATGCCCCTTAGCGGCTGCGCGAATAGCATCAATGGATTCCTGGGCCAGAAGAGATTCATCACCGCTGACCACATAGATGGGTAAAAGCTGCTTTTGCAGATGGGCTTGAAGCTGCTCTGCTTTTATTTTCACTGGGGTTCCTGAGCCTCAGGGTTG
>JABJOY010000052.1 GCA_018664075.1 Porticoccaceae bacterium
AGAGCCTCGAGGGACGCTACCAGATCGAAGGCACATTGCGCTTCTACAAATCACGCTTTCTGCACTTTGAACCCAATCTATGGCTACTGGAATTTGCCAATGATGACAGCAGGCTAATTGAACTGCCGGAATTTCCGATAAAACCGGATCCAGTAGAAACTGAAATCGAATTAAGTGAATCTGTGGCCAGCGCCACAATGGATGATCTTGGACTGCCAACAACACAGGACTCTGAGTTCCTTGTAACAAACAGCCCTGAGCTTAGTGCAACAAACAGCCCTGAGCGTAGTGCAATAAACAGCCCTGAGCTTGTGGTAATCGACAGCCCTGAGCGTCCCGCGACAAAAAACCCCAAATACCCATTGATAGAAGACAAACTAACGCCACTACTCGCCACAGAGCAGGCCCAACCTAAACAATATCCCGTCTCTGCGGTCTGGGTATTTAATCGCTCAAAGCGTATTGATGAAGATGAAATTTACTATCTGGATCATCCGCAGATGGGTGCCATAGTGACTATCAAAGCCTATGAGCCAGAACTGTTAAATCCGCCTATAGTTGAATCAGCAGAGCCGGAGCTCAAAGAGCCATTACTGGAGGACTAATTGCCCTCCACAGAACTCTCGGCACTAGGACTTAGGGCTATGATCAACAAAAATCAGTGCCTCGGTATCAAAACCCAGAGCTGCTGACCGGCTGATAAAACTTTCCATCACCTTATCCGACACCTGTGGCGTGCGAGATAGCAGCCACAGATAGTCTGTGCTGTTGCCCGCCACAAAAGCATATTGATAATTGATCTGGTCCAGATCAAAAACAATATAGGAGCCAAAGAACGGACCAAAGAACGACACCTTCAAATAGCCGGTATCCTCAGCCTCAACAAAATAGGCCCGGCCCTCAGCCTGATCAGTTACGCCAGTGGCCACAGAGCGGCCCGAATTAAGTACCTTCAGGCCACCGTCTTCACGCAATGAATATTCTGCAGACACAGCCTCAAGTCCGCGCTCAAAGGAATGATCAAGGCGGGCAACCTCGTACCAGACGCCGAGATAGCGATTGACATCAAAATTCTTAACCGGAGTAACTCCATCCGGGGCACCGAGACAGGCACCGAGACTCAGACAGACAAAGGCAATAACAGGCAGACGCATTGGACTCTCATTTAATAATGGTTATCTGAGAAGTATACGACTATAGCGCAGAGGGGAATAGCAACTTGTTAGGGCCGCCAGTCACCGGAGAAAAGATAGCGACAGTCGCCGCACAGTGCTGGCTCCTCCTCAAACTCCCGGCACCATAGACTATCCAGAATCCAGATAACTATGGCAGCATAAAAACAGTGGATATTAATCACCGGAATCAGCCAGTTAACCGTCATAATCAGGGGTAAAACAGACAGCACCACAATCAGCAGCAATAACAGATTAGCCATCAATGTTCGCTGGGGCGCTTTGCTCAGATAGATAAAAGCGGAATTCACCAGACTGGGGTAATTGCTGCTCAGCAAAGACCTCTGTCTGGTGCAGCAGATAAAAACAGCCAGCAGCAACAGCCCCATACCCACCAGCAACCAGGGCAGCGGCACAGCTTCAAGGCCAACAATATTGATATTGCCATAGACCCGCAGAGGGGCGACGAAAGGATAGGACAGCATATTGTCATCGACCAGCCAGTAGCCATTGAAATAACCAATCGCCAGCATTCTGACCAGATTATTATAAACGCCGATCACGCCAATAATTCCGATCAGCAACAGATAGAGCAACAGCACAGCACCATTGACCTCATCCAGCATCCACCAGCCCACCAGAGCAGTGACCAACAACATTGGGCCTCCTATGCAAAACAACACATCGACCGCCTGAAAAATATGCCGATAGACTTGCTTGATCACAGCGCCTATATTGACCAGAAATCTGTGCAGCCATTGCAATCGCAAATGGCTGCGGCGAAGCAGGGCCATGGATGCTTTGAACCAATAGAATGTCTGATAACCGCACAGAGCCAAACCAACCATAGCGGCCCACACCTGCTGGTGCTTATTCATGGACAAACTCCAGCCGCTGCCTGTATATCCAGCCACTGACAGAATCACCAGACCCCAGCCAGCAAACATTAATAAAAGCAGCATTGCGGTGCCAAGAGCGCCGAGCGCCTTGGCTAACATGGTAATATTGTTAACAGAATAGAAAAGCACGAACCAATAAACGTCGAGCACATAGCCTGATTTCCTTATCAACAAATCACATACCGGCAGGCATATGATTCAACACCCCCGTTAACATCCATGTAACTAAAGGGGAACTCAGTAGCGATCATTTAATAATAGCGGCACAACCATTATCAAAAGAAATGTAGCTGCTAAATTTGGATAATTCCAACTTAATGTTATTAATTATTTCTCAGGCTAGGTATTAGCGCCCTGAGAATCCGCCAGTACCTCCAGCTCAGCAATATGCAAAGTGGACGTTGGGAAGGCTATCTCCGCTTGATTGGCCTCAACAATCTGCGCCACCTGCAGCAACACATCCTGTTTAATATTGTGAAATTTAATCCACTCAGTGGTCTTGGTAAAGGTGTAGACAAAAAAGTCCGCCGAGCTTGGCGAGAACTTATTAAAGTTCACAATCATGGTTTGGCTGGTATCAATTTCAGGGTGCTCACAGAGCATTGCTGTAACCTGCTCCACAATCGCCGCCATGGCGCCTATATCCTCATAGCGGATACCCACTGTTTCATAGATACGACGATTGCTCATACGCGACGGATTCTCCACCGAAATACTGGCAAACACAGAGTTGGGAATATACAGAGGTCGCTTGTCAAAGGTTTTGATTCTGGTCAGGCGCCAGCCAATATCTTCCACTGTGCCCTCAATTTCTTTATCCGGCGAACGCACCCAGTCGCCCACAGAAAATGGGCGATCGAGATAAATCATCAGCCCGCCAAAAAAGTTAGCGAGCAAATCTTTGGCCGCAAAACCCACCGCAATACCGCCAATACCGCCAAAGGCGAGCAGGCCCGAAATGCTGTAACCAAACAGCTGCATAGCCACCAGCACAGCAGTAATAATGACCGCCGCTCGCAGTAGTTTGCCCACAGCGCGAACCGTCGTCGGGTCCATAGGCTTGGCCATATAGTCCGGATGAATCAGATTGCGCTCAGCACGCTTAATAAAATTGGTGATAAAAATAGCACCGAGAAAAATCAGCGCCAAACGATTAACAGGATCAATCAATGCTTGCAGTGGCGAGTTCATCTTCTGGGCAGCGATGCTGACGGCAAAGTTGACACCCAGAATCCAGATAAGCCAGATCACCGGCCTGCGACAGGCCTCGATTAAAGCATCATCCCAAACGGTTAAAGATTTGGCCGCCTGATTTTCCAGTCGGTCAATAATGCGGTTGGCTACAAAACCCAGACTCAGGGCCACCAGCACAATAATAAATAACTCAAACACCCAGAGATATTGCTCACCGGTTAAATTAACCAGCCATGCTTCAAATTTTTCCATTGCCCTGCCCTGTACCCATCAATAGTTGTAATTTGGCAATCGTCTCAAGTCGTCTGTTGTCCACTGCCAATATTTCCCAGCTCACTGACTTCCTGGCGCGCATTGCCGCTAGTCTGTCACTGCCGGATATATTATTGCTCTGCATAAAGTCTACCACTTCCACAGCTCCCTCAGGGCAGTTGCATACTAAAATCATATCGCAGCCTGCAGCCAGAGCCAGCTCGGCTTTTTCACAATAACCACCGGCAATATCTGCACCTTTCATACTCAGGTCATCACTAAAAATAACCCCACCAAAACCCAGCTGCTGGCGCAGGACCTGCTGCAGCCAGAACGCAGAGAAGCCCACAGAGTCTGGATCCACACAAGGGAAGGTAATATGTGCAGGCATCACCCCATCCAACTCAGCGGCCAGTGCCGCAAATGGTTTAAGGTCATGCTCCTGCAATTCCTGCCAACTGCGATTATCCACCGGCGCCTCAAGATGGCTGTCGGCGACCACACCACCATGACCGGGAAAATGCTTGCCAGTCACCGCCATACCCGCCTCGTGCATGCCGGCAATAAAGGCGCGAGCCAAATCCACCACCAGCTCAGGCTGATCAGAAAAAGCGCGATCGCCAATGATACTGCTGGTCTCCCGATCCACATCCAGCACCGGAGCAAAACTAATATCAAAACCACAGGCCAGCACTTCAGAGGCCAACAGCCAGCCAACGTCCTCGGCCAGCGCCAGACCGGCAACCGGGTCTCGCAGCAGCTGGTCACCCAACAGCTGCATTGCAGGCAGTCGCGTAAAGCCCTGCTGCAACCGCTGCACGCGCCCACCCTCCTGATCCACCGCCAGCAAAAGATCAGGGTTCGCCGCTCTGACTTGGGCCAGCAGATCGGCAACCTGCTCAGGGGATTCGATATTGCGTGCAAAAAGAATCACACCACCGACCTGGGGGTTTTGCAACAGCACAGACTCTTGCTGAGACAATTCGGTACCAGCGAGATCAAGCATTAGGCGGCCATATGACATTTAATTGTTTCCTGTTTAGACGGATTTATTCTTTAAGGGATTGAAGCTATTCCATTCCGCTATTTTACCTTTTAAATAATTTTCAGCACAGAAAAAATAACAGTAAGTTTTATAGTTAGTTAGATCATCTATGTAAAAAACAACATGCAGAATAGTCAACAAGTTAAGGTGCAAAACGAAAAATCGCCCCCCGTGCGCGGCTTAGTGAATAGTGCTATTTTTGTTCCCCCAACACCTTAGCAGGAGAGCAAATATGGCCACTCATATTCCAACCATAGGGCATTGGTATCAAGATATCGCCGTTCACAGGCTGTTCCAGGTTATTGCCCTAGATGAATACAGCGCTACCATTGATATCGAATATGAAGATGGCGAAATCGATGAACTGGATCTCGATAGCTGGTCACAGATGACAGTCGCCGAGAGCAATCCGCCGGAAGACTGGCAGAGCCTGTTCGTCCTCGCCGAAGAACAGCGGCTATTTACCGACGATGTAATTAGCTCAGGCTCCAGCAGCGATCTGCTAACCAGCCTGGAGCCTGACAGCCAGTTTGGCTGGGACGAATTCTAAGCTGCAAGCCTGTGCCGTCCCTTTAACCAGCCTGATCAATATGCTGCAGAATAAGGTTTGCAGCCTGCTCCCCTGTGTCTACCAGCTGGAACAGATCAAGCTCCTGCTCAGAGATACAACCCTGATCCAGCATGCGCAGCTTCATCCAGTCCACCAACCCTGACCAGTAATCCACATCCACTAGCACTATGGGAAAAGGCTTGACCTTGCCGGTCTGCACCAGAGTCAGGGCCTCAAACAGTTCGTCCAGAGTGCCGTAACCCCCGGGGAAAATAACAAAGCCCACCGCATGCTTTACAAACAGATATTTGCGCACAAAGAAATAGCGGAAATCGAGAGAAATATTCTGGTAGGGGTTGCTGGTCTGCTCAAAGGGCAGCTCAATATTGAGACCCACTGAACGGGCATCTGTGCCGAAGCAGCCGCGATTGGCCCCTTCCATAATGCCGGGGCCACCGCCGGTAATCACCGGTACGCCCTTTTCACCCAAGAGTCGCCCCATTGTCACCGCCTCTTGGTAGGGCTTGGAATCTGCGTCGTAACGGGCACCTCCAAACACCGTAACCGCAGCACCTAACTTTAATAACCTGTCTGTTCCATCAACTAATTCAGACTGTATACGCAGAACGCGCCATGCTTCTTGTACTTTTGCTTCGAGCATTTTTACTCCTTGTTTTTGTTTAAATATAGTAAAGCTTGCCAAACAGCGCCTACTGTATATAATTACAGTCACGAAACAGAAGGAATAGGTTATGGAACGTCTTACCGCGCGACAGCAACAGATTTTTGATTTGATTAAAGAGAATCTCGAAGAGACAGGCTATCCCCCCACAAGGGCAGAGATTGCCCAGACTCTGGGTTTCCGCTCAGCCAATGCCGCAGAAGACCATCTGCGCGCACTAGCGCGCAAAGGGGTTATTGAGATGATTCCCGGTGCCTCCAGAGGCATCCGTGTAGTCGAACAGTTTAATGGCATCCCTATTATTGGCCGCGTAGCCGCCGGCGAGCCGATTCTGGCAGAGCAGAATATTGAAGACTATCAGGAAATGCCCTCGGGCAGCTTCCACCCCCATGCGGATTACTTTTTGCGTGTCCAGGGTCAGAGTATGGTCGATGTTGGCATTATGGATGGCGACCTGCTGGCCGTGCATCAGCAGCCCACGGCAGAGAATCAACAGATTGTGGTCGCCCGGGTAGATGGCGAGGTAACAGTTAAACGCCTAAAACGTACCCGCAGCAAACATGAGATTCATCTGCTGCCGGAAAACCGCGATTACTCACCGATTATGGTCGATCTCAGGGCTCAGGATTTTGCCATTGAAGGTTTGGCCGTCGGAGTAGTACGAGTGGCTATGTAGCGTTGCCCTGTTCGTAGCAGCCAGCTCACAGAAGGTGAGCTGGCTTTCACGTGAAATTAATTCTCTATAGTTCCTTTCCCAGGATAATCTTGCAAAACCAACTCAGAATAATCGGCATCAACTGATTTATCAGCATCAGGAAAGGCATCGAGATAGTTAGGTACATCATCTCCGTCAGCGCCCTCATCTGCATCATAGACAGCCTCCGAGAAACTTGGATCACCAATGGCATCTCCCCTCCCATTAGAGCAAAGCCAACAGGGTTTCCCGATTGATCAAACTCGAAATCACAATTCGCCGCTGGTGAGGAATCGGAGCATAACCGAACCACCTCTATTATTTTTTAAAAACATATAACAAAAATATTCAGGTGGTCAAGACTGCCAAAAATCTTCGAACGATGTTGAAACTATAACAGGTTAGTAGTAGCAAAGCGGTAGGCATCGACTGGAGTGCCGTTGACAACATGTTGTTGGAGAATTGTCTCAATTACTTCTGGCGTACAACCATAATACCAGGTGCCGTCGGGGTAGCTGAGCATAATCGGGCCCTGACGGCAGATACGCAGGCAGTCAACTTTGGATCTGTACACCCCGGAATCCACATCCAGCAAATTTAACTCTCGAATCCGTCGTTTTAAATAATCCCAGGACTCATTGGCCTGCTCCTCCGAGGCACATTTGCCTGCAGTGCAGAGCAACAAATGCTGGCGCGCCGTGCTGACTTTGCGCTGGGCCGCCAGTGCTTTAAGAATATCTGTATTAGCCATAAGAGACGCTGAAATACCGAAAAATAAAAAAACAGAACCAGATAGAGGGTCTAGTGCAATGTCGGGCGGGTTTCATCGCCACTGTCAGCGTCCGGTGCCCTCTCCTCATTGATCTCAAACACAGTTTGAATGCCGGCATCCATCATGCTTTTAGCTACCTCAACATGCTTGCCGTCAAGATAGTTCAGCACCTCAGGAGAAAAGGTAATGCGCACCAGCGGCTCATCCGAGCCAGATCGCTGCAATGCAACTTCACCATCTTCCATCATCACCAGTTCAAATTCTGTTAGTGCCATTATTTTATTCCACAGGTTTTGTTTAATCTTAGCATCAGGGCAGGCGGTAATCGACCACAGAGTTTAAAACTCGACCATCATATCCCGCTGACGAGTGACCAGTTCTTGCATCTGGCTCAGCCAATAGGCAGCCCGCTCAATATTCCAGGCGACCAATCTGGCGCCATCTGCAGCGCTGGCATCCACGGCAATCATGGGCAACCGGTCTGCATCCATCTCAGCTTTGCGAATCACCGGTAGCTGGTACACCTGTGCCTTTGCGCGCAATAGTTCAGCTGCCCAAGATTCGGTATCTGCCGCTAGATATTGCATCTCTGTGGCCTCAGCCGGACATTTGCCATCTGCCGCCAGCAGTTCAACCAGTTTATCAGCGCTGACCGCTAGCCCCGGCTCCGCTAATTTGTAATTGCTGGCCACATCCTGCAGATGCCAATGCCAGGCCTGGGACAGCTGCACCGCCACCGACTGAGCAATTGCCTCAGCCTGGTGACTGTCTCTGTAACCACTCTGGTTCGGTGTTGTTACTGTATCAGCCAGTGCCAGCAAATGGCGCGCAAACAGTAGCTTTTGATTGGTTGCTGACAGATAAGCCGAGAGTGCCACAGGACTTAGCTGCTGCCTTTTTCGGCAGCCGCCCAGCGACCATTGCTGTAAAAAGCACTCCAGCCCGACGGCTTGCCATCATTCTCGCTGCGCACATACTGCTCTTTGGTCTTGCGGCTGTAGCGCACCACAGTCGGTAAACCATCCGGATCTTCGGTGGGTGCAGTAAGCAAAAATTGATATTTGCTGTCGATCTGCTCTTTGTAAGGCAGCAGCTCTGTAACCAGAGGCGCCCTTGTCTCGCGATGACGGGGAAACTGACTGGCCGCCAGGAAAATACCAGAGGCACCGTCCCGCAACACATAATGATCTTCCACCTTGAGGCAGCGCAGTTCGGGCATGGCAATTGGATCCACCTTGGGGGGCGCAGCTTCGCCATTGCGCAGCAACTTGCGGGTATTTTTGCAGGGCTCATCTGGAGCTGTCTCGCCGGTACAACCGAAGTACTTGCCAAAGCGACCGGTTTTAAGCTGCATCTCACTGCCGCACTTATCACAATCAATCACTGGACCTTCATAGCCCTTAATCACATATTGGCCAAACTCAACTTCATGGCCAATACAGTCAGGGTTATTACCGCAGACATGTAGCTTGCGGGTTTCATCCAGCAGGTAGCTATCCATGGAGGTGTTGCACAGCTTGCAGCGATGCTTGTGCAGCAACAGCTTGGATTCCGCTTCATCATCCTCTTCAATATTGACGGCTTCGTCGCCAGCGGTCAGATTGACCGTGTGCTTGCAGCGCTCTTTGGGCGGCAATGCATAGCCGGAACAGCCGAGGAACACGCCGGTGCCCGCGGTTCTGATCATCATCGGACGACCGCATTTGGAGCATTCAATATCAGTCGCCGAAGGACTGTTGGGGCGCATGCCGCCCTCTTCATTCTGGGCACTGCCGACCTTCTGGCTAAAGTCCCCATAGAAACGATTGAGCAACTGCTTCCAGTTGAGCTTGCCCTCGGCGATATCATCCAGCTGTTCTTCCATGGTTGCGGTAAAGCCATAATCCATGAGGTCGGTAAAATTTTCTGACAGCCGGTCGGTGACAATATCACCGATCTTCTCTGCGTAGAGACGCTTGTTCTCAATCCGCACATAGCCGCGATCCTGAATGGTCGAGATAATCGACGCATAGGTAGAGGGGCGACCAATACCGCGCTTTTCCAGATCCTTGACCAGTGCCGCTTCAGAGTAGCGCGACGTGGGTTTGGTAAAGTGCTGCTGGGGAATCAGCGCCAGCATATTCATCGGATCACCAGCCTGTAGATCAGGCAGCTCATCATCTTCATCTCTGGCGGGCATAACCGCGAGATAACCATCAAAGCGCGTTACGCGACCTTTGCACTGCATCTCGTAATCATCCGCAGCCACAGTAATGGTAGTAGCAGTAAACTCCGCCTGGGCCATCTGGCAGGCCACAAACTGCTGCCAGATCATCTGATACAGCCGGCGAGCATCCACTTCCATATCCCCCAGATCACCGGGAGAAATATCAACATTTGATGGGCGAATCGCTTCGTGAGCATCCTGGGCACCAGACTTGCTGCTGTAGCTAATCGGCTCCTCCGGCAAATATTTTGCCCCAAAGCGCTGCTGAATAAAGTCGCGACAGGCACCCACCGCGTCGGCACTCAAATTGGTTGAGTCGGTACGCATGTAGGTGATGTAGCCAGCCTCATACAGGCGCTGGGCCATCATCATGGTTTTCTTAACCCCAAAGCCGAGGCGCGTGCTGGCACCCTGCTGCAGAGTTGATGTTATAAATGGTGCTGAAGGCTTGGATTTGGTTGGCTTGTCTTCCCGTTTGCTGACCACATAGTCCGCTTCGCGCAATGTGGCCAGAGCAGTATCGGCCTGATCTTTATTGACCGGACGGAAACCCTTGCCCTGATATTTTTTAATATCAAAGCGCAGCTTAAACTCGTCATCAGAATCCTGACCCTGCTGGTTCTCAAGATCTGCCTGCACTGTCCAGTACTCTTCCGGAATAAAGGCGCGAATCTCGCGCTCACGCTCGACAATCAGCTTTACTGCCACCGACTGCACGCGACCAGCGGAAAGGCCGCGGCCCACCTTTGCCCACAGCAGCGGCGATACCATAAAGCCAACCACCCGATCGAGAAAGCGGCGTGCCTGCTGGGCATCTACTCGATTGGTGTCCAGTTCGCCTGGATCTTCAAAGGCTTTGCGTATCGCCTTTTTGGTAATTTCATTAAAAACAACCCGCTTATAGCGGCTGTCTTCACCGCCAATCACCTTGGTCAAATGCCAGGCAATGGCCTCTCCCTCTCTATCCATATCCGTTGCCAGATAGACAGTGTCAGCATTTTTGGCCAGTTTCTTAAGTTCGGCAACTACCTTTTCTTTGCCCGGCAGTACTGCATACTCCGCCTGCCAGTCATTTTCAGGATCGATGCCCATACTTTTAACCAGCTGGGTTCTGGTTTTCTTCTGTTTGTGAACGACTTTTTCTTCGGCAGACATTTTGCGCGTGATGGCCGCCTGACGAGCCCGCTCTTTGGGGTCAGTAGTGGTGCGATTGGCACCGGTAGGAAGGTCGCGAACATGCCCGACACTGGATTTGACCACAAAGTCATCACCCAGATAGCGGTTGATCGTTTTGGCTTTCGCCGGTGACTCTACAATAACTAATGATTTACCCATAGGGGCTTCAATTCCTTAATAATACAATTCCAATTCTATTAAATCCCAGTGGCAAACCCATCAATTTGCCCACTTTGACAACTCCAAAGACCGCATATATACGCGTTTGCCTAACCTCTGGTCAACCCTCACAGACAAATTTCTTCGGCTTTTTGTCGCAATCCAGGCAAAAGTTCACTGATTGCCTGCACATCAGAAACCTCTCCCCGCTCATCCCAGATAACGCCGATACCGGCACTATTGGCAATTATTGCGCTGACCGTTTCGGGCATTTTTCCGATCGTCTCAGCAATGATCTCATGCAACTCAGGCCTGGCCTGATTGCCAAACCAGCGCCAGCCACTGCAATGAGAATCCCAGCCTCGCTCGCTGTAATTCTGCAAAACCCAGTCCTGACGGCACTGGCTGTCAGTCCATGGCAACCGGTAACAGATGCACTCAAGGCGCAGTTCATCATCCCTGGCATCCGGGCGCCGGTGCAGGCTGACCTGCAATGTCAAGCTACTGGCAAGGCGCCGCAACTCGGTCACGCGCCGCTGATGGGGCGATTGCTTGAGCCACATCAATGGCGAGCACACCAGTGCTACACCAAACAGTATTAACAACCATGTCATTTCGTACTACTCTTAACAGTGAATATTTTAACGGACTACAATTCGTTGTTCGGTATACTCGTTTCCATTAATTAACAGGGGTAAATCATCATGTCCACGTACAAACATGTCCTGGTCGGCCTGGATCTCTCTACAGAATCACAGCAAGTGATAGATCGCGTCAAGCTGCTTTTTAACCGGGGCGACACAAAGATCTCTCTGTGCCATATTCTTGAGCCGCTGGCTTTCACTTACGGTGGCGATATTCCTGTAGATCTTTCCGATGTGCAAAACCAGCTGCAACAGCAGGCCACTGACCGCCTGGCGTCACTGGCACAACAACTGGATATCCCCGAGCAAGACCAGCATATTGTGCTCGGCCACCCGGCCCAGGAGATGCACAATATGGCCAAGAGTGAAAATATTGATTTAATAGTAGTAGGCAGTCATGGTCGTCACGGACTGGCGCTTATTTTTGGTTCGACTAGTAATTCCGTATTGCATGGCGCCAGCTGTGATGTGCTGGCAGTAAGAATCACCGACAAATAAAGTCAGCGCAATCAACCCGCCTCCCGGCTCGCATTCTGCTGGCGGAACTGGTAACTTTCTGACTTAAACAAATCTTGAGTCGCCGGGCAGCTAAGGGAAATAATGTTTACTCTGATATCAGCATCTAGGTCATCATTGCTGACCTTCCTGCTTCTGCACCTGGCTCTGCTATCAGGCACAGGTCAATCTGCAACTCCCTTCCAAGAGCAATTAACCCAGCAGCAATTCGCCCAGCAGAAATTAACCCAGCAGCGCAGCGATTACAGCACAGCCCTTGCCATGGCGCGCAAAGGTCAGTGGCAGGCTCTGCGGGATTTTCGCAGCAGACTGCAAGACTACCCTCTGTATGAATATCTGGTTTACGCCGACCTCAGCGCTAACCTGCACTATAAATACCGAGCTAAAATTGCAGATTACCTAGCCAGATATCAGGGCAATGTAAAAGAAATCCATCTGCGAAACCGTTGGCTGGATTATTTGTCCAGTCACGGTTACTGGACTGCCTACACCGAGTTCTATCGCGACAGTAGTGCCAGCAGCAGCCAGAGGTGCAACTACTATCTCGCCCATCACCGGCTGGGTAATAAAAGTAAAGCCATTGCCGGCGGACTCTCAGTCTGGGTCGAGGGCAAGTCCCTGCCAAAAACCTGCGATAAATTATTTGGCATCCTGATTAAAGGCGGTCATATCAGTGAGAAACTGGCATGGCAGCGCTTTAACGCAGCACTGCTCAAGCATAACTACCAGCTCGCCCGGTACCTTAAACGCTTCTTCCGCAGTCCCAATTACAAACGCCTGTACCAGCTTTATTATGATGCTGATCGCAAGCCCCACAGTATTAGTCAACGTCACAACTTCACCAGTCAAACCGTTGAAGAGCTAAATATTCTGGAGCGTGGGCTTGGCCGTCTAGCTGCCCGCAACGCCCAACAGGCATTAAAACACTGGACCCGCTATCAGTTGAGCCACGAATTCAGCCACAGCGCCCAGGCACGGATTATCAGCGCCATTATCAAAAACCTATATGCCCAGGGCCACAGAAAGGCCGCGGACAGCTACCATATCGATAATATTCGCCTACTTAACCAGACCCTCGATGGCAGCCTGACAGAATGGCGTATTCGCCAGTCACTGGCACAGCTAGACTGGCCCAAAGTCAGGGCCTGGCTCGGGCGACTGCCCCATGCTAGTCAGGAAAAACCACTGTGGCGCTACTGGCAGATTCGCAGCCTGGAGTCCGACCCCAGCACCACAGAGAACCCTGAAATTCTGCAGCTGACTCGCAAGCTGGCAAAGGAGCGGGATTTCTACGGATTTCTGGCCAGTGAAAGAATTGGCGCCGAATACAGCATTAATCATCACCCATTGATTATTGATCAGCAAAGGCTTGATGCCATAGCAGCAATGCCAGCCATACAACGAGCGCGGGAATTGCATTTCCATGGCTCCAGCCTGGATGCCAATCGTGAATGGGCCAGTGGCAATGCCAACTTCCAATATCAGGACTGGCTTGCGGCAGCAGTTCTGGCCAGTCAGTGGCGCTGGCATAACAAAGCCATTGCCAGCCTCGGGACGGCCAGATACTGGGACGATGTGGAGATTAGATTCCCTCTGGCCTACAAGGATCAAATTAGCGCCGCTGCCAGCAAAACCGGGATCCCCGACTATAGTCTGTTTGCACTGGCCCGTCAGGAGAGCGCCTTTAACCCGTCCGCAACCTCCGGTGCTGGTGCCAGAGGCCTGATTCAGGTGATGCCCGCCACGGCCAGTGCCACGGCAAGAAAATACAAGATTCCCTACAGATCAAAAACACAGTTGCATAATGCTGGCACCAACCTCGCCATTGGTGCCAGCTATTACCGGGGCCTGCTGGAACAATTTGACTACAATCGTATACTGGCCACCGCAGCTTACAATGCCGGGCCCAGCCGGGTAAATCAATGGCTAGCCAAGAGCCAGAGTAAACTGCCCTTTGATGTGTGGATGACATTGATTCCCTACCGGGAAACTCGCAGCTATGTCAGTAATGTGCTGATGTATTCAGTATTATATTCACGCAAACTCGGCCTCAAGACGCCCCTGTTAACTCAGCATGAAAAAGACAGGCTACTTTAATTACCGACTATAATGCAGACCAAATACCCCCGCAGGATTCGCTGAAAGCCCCTGTGGGCCATTCTCAGGGACTTTACCGCGGTGCTTTGTGATGTTAGTAGATATTGGTGTAAACCTCTCCAGCAAGCGTTTTAGCGCTGATATAGAAGATGTATTGCAGCGGGCTCAGGATGCAGGAGTCAGCCAGCTGGTGCTAACCGGCACCTCAGTCGCAGAAAGTGAAGCTGTGTTAGCTCTATGCGAACAACACAGTAGCCAGTTTCCAGACATGCTGTTCGCTACCTGCGGCATACATCCTCATGATGCCCAATCACTCAACAATGAGTCGATGGACAGACTGCGGGGACTGGCCAACCACCAGCAGGTAGTGGCAGTGGGCGAGACCGGGCTTGACTTCAATCGCAATCTTTCCAGCCCCAAAGCCCAGGAGCTAGCTTTTGAAGCCCAGCTTGAATTGGCGATAGAACTAAAAATGCCGCTATTTATGCATGAGCGCGATGCATCTAGGCGTCAGCTGGAGATTCTAGGCAGCTACAGAGACCAGTTTAGCCAGGGGGTTATCCATTGTTTTACCGGGGATAAAAAAACATTGTTCAGCTATTTGGATATGGATCTGCATATTGGTATTACCGGGTGGGTCTGTGATGAAAGGCGCGGCATAGAGTTGCAGAAAATTGTCCACAATATTCCCCTTGAGCGGTTGATGATTGAAACCGATGCCCCCTATCTGCTACCGAGAAATATGCCGACCCCACCCAAGGGCAAACGCAATGAGCCTGCATTTTTGGAATATGTGCTGTCCGGTATCGCCGCAGTGAGGCAGGAAACCCCAGAGCAAATTGCTGCTGCGACCAGTGCCACAGCGAGAGGGTTTTTTAGTCTTGATGGGTCAATCTAGTCGATCTCTAGCTGGCTGATCCCGGCCTAACTGGTCTCGAGAGCATCACCCACGGTCAGATTGCCATTGCCAAGAATCTGGGCACGCAACCCCCCTCTACCCACCAAATCCGGCAAAATCCTGACCCCCAAACGCTTCTGCAGGCTGGCACAGGGTTCACAGAGTTGCACGCCGTAGAATTTGGTACCGTTAATCTGAAAATGCTTGCCAACCAGATCATTTAGCCGGATATTGCGGGTCACCAGATTACGACGCAGATCGCTCTCGTGAAACTGATTGCCCGTGTTGGCATTAAATTCCTCGATGGCCTCAGCTTCAACTAACGTGATTTCCCAGTCCGGCTGGCCTTTGTAGTTGGAGCGATTTTTCCCAGTCTCGGAATAATAGCGATCCCCAACAATGCCCTTGCCTGCTCGAACCGCTACTGAATTATGGCCACTGACACCAGCGCCTTTTTCTGCCGCC
>JABJOY010000053.1 GCA_018664075.1 Porticoccaceae bacterium
GTTCAGGCTATTGCAGATGCCAATCAATATGGCCAGTGCGACGCCTTGATTGTTGGTCGTGGTGGCGGTTCTTTAGAGGATTTATGGCCTTTTAATGAAGAAGCCGTGGCCCGCGCCGTTTTTGCCAGCGAGATTCCAGTGGTCAGCGCTGTAGGCCATGAGGTGGACTTTACTATTGCCGACTTTGCCGCCGATCTAAGAGCTCCCACCCCCTCAGCAGCAGCTGAGCTGCTCAGCCCAGACGGCGAGGATATGCTGAATCAGTTTGAGGGTTTTGAAATGCTTTTAGCGGAAGCAGTGATCCGCAAAATCAGGCACCTGGAACAGCGCACCGATTACCTGCAAAAGCGCCTGCAACACCCGGGCCGTAAACTGCAGGAACAAACCCAGCATCTGGATCATTTGGATATACGCTTGCGCCGGGCGATGGCCGGCAAAATGCAGCAACAGACAACGCAAATGCAGAGTGCACAAGATAGGCTAGTGCGGCAGAGCCCTAAACAAGCAATTGCCCAGCGCAAGCAGGCAGTAGCTAATTCGGTGAAGCAGATAATGCGGGCTGTAAGCCAGCAGTTAGAGCTCAAGCAAAGTAAAACCGCTCAGGCTATGCACCTGCTGGATACCGTAAGCCCATTAAAAACCTTGGGGCGAGGTTACTCGATTATTCGCGACAGCAGTGACAAGGTGGTCAAAACAGTGGCTCAGGTCAGTGCCGGAGATACATTAAGAGGTCAGCTGACGGATGGCGAAGTGGTCTTTTCAGTGACTGAGACCACCACTAAAACCCTCTAAAATAAAGCTCTGGCGAATCACTCCACCACAATTGTGATTTTTTCAGACAACACCGGCCGCGTATGGGGCACATGTATATGGTTACCCAGCAGCAGCTGCAAACTGTGCACTCCCGGCGCTAGAGACAATGAAGTTGATGTCTGCCCCTTACCAAAGTGAATTAACTGGGCACTGCCAGGCAAAGGCATATTCATCCCAGGCAGCTCATCCATGTCGATCATAAGATGGTGGTGACCACTGTTACTCTGCTCAATCCCTGCCGGCGCAATGCTGACATTTTTACTCCCAAACACAATAGACACCGGTGAGCTAACCACCTGCCCATCAACGGGTGACTCAATCCATACTTGAGCGTCAGCTGCTACATCAGAGGATAGTTCGGTCATTTGTGCCATAGCCGGCATGCCAATAAACAACGCCATGGATAATAAGATAGAACGCCCTATCGCCAGCGCAGCGGCCAAAACAGGAAAGTATTTCATCGGTTTTACATCCTTTGTCTAAGTTGGTCGCGCAAATAATACCACCTTTACAAATTCGATCGGGGATCATTTTGGTTGCCCAATAGCCCTAGGACAAAGCCTGCTCCAAGTCAGCAATAATATCCCCCACCCCCTCAAGCCCAGCCGAAATTCGCACCAGCCCCTCACTAATTCCGTGTTCAGCGCGCTCCTCCGGGGTATATACAGAATGGGTCATACTCGCTGGATGCTGAATCAATGTCTCTGCATCTCCCAAACTCACCGCCAGTTTAGCCAGCTTGAGCTTGTTCAGCATGCGCACGCCAGCCTCATAGCCGCCCTTTAGCTCCAAGGCAATCATGCCACCAAAATCATCCATCTGTTTAGAGGCAATATTGTGCCAGGGGTCATTCTTTAAACCAGGGAAAAACACCTGACCCACTGCCGGGTGCTGTTCCAGCATCTCGGCAATGGCCTGGGCATTTTGGCAGTGGCGCTCCATGCGTAACTGCAAGGTTTTAATGCCACGCAAAATCAAAAATACCGTCGTCGGTGCAATTACCGCGCCCGTCATATCTTTTAAACCAAATAGTCGGATTTGATGAATAGTCTCCGCATCACCCACCACAGCTCCAGCAATCAAATCGCCATGGCCGCCGAGGTATTTAGTGGCCGAATGCACCACTAGGTCAGCACCCATTGTTAATGGCCGCTGCAACGCCGGGGTGCAATAGGTGTTGTCCACCATCACCTTTATATCCTGGTTATAGCCCTTTGCCAGGGCACTGATCGCTGCAATATCAATCACTCGCATATTGGGATTGACCGGTGTTTCAAAATACACCACTTTGGTTTTGTCGGAGAGCTTGGCTTGAACCTCAGCATGATCAGTAAAATCCGCAAAACAGATATCTACACCAAACTTTTTCAGCCCATGTTCCATAAACGAGAAGGTACAGCCGTAGAGAGTTTTATCCACCAAAACCTGATCCCCGGGCCCAACAATGGTCCACAGAGCCGCAGTGATTGCTCCCATACCAGATGCTGTTGCCAGAGCTGCCTCGCCCTCTTCCAGATCCGCCAAGCGGGTCTCCAAAATCTGCTGGGTGGGGTTGGAAATACGGCTGTAAAAATGCCCCTGCTCCTCACCGGCAAACCGCCCTGCGCCCTGTTTCACATTGTCAAAAGCGAAGGTAGAGGTCATATAAATAGGCGGGTTAAGAGAGCCCTCATGATCGGCACTGTTATAACCTGAATGCACAGATCTGGTGGCAAAGGACAGTTTTTTATTATCAGAAGACATGGTCATACTCATTAAAACGGGCGATTTAAGCCGCTAGATTAACGCCATTAATTGGGCTAAATCTCCCTTTTATAGTTGCCGATAAATTAATTAATAGCTATATTCACCAATTAAATGATTTTTGCAGGTTAATTATGCCAATACCAAAGCTAGACCGGATGGATCGTCGTATCCTCGAAGAGATTCAGGCGGATGGCAGCATTAGCAATCTGGAATTAGCTGAGCGAGTGGGCTTATCACCCTCCCCCTGTGCGCGGCGGGTCAAGTTGCTGCAAGAGAGCGGTATTATTAGCCGCCAGATCACAGTGCTGGATCAGAAAAAACTGGGGCTGCCCATTAGTATTTATATTTCCGTAAGCCTGGATCATCAGAGTCCAGACCGATTGGAGAACTTTGACAATAACGTCAGCAGCTGGCCGGAGGTGGTTGAGTGCTCATTGATTACTGGCAGTGATACAGACTACCTGCTAAAAGTAGTGATGCCGGATATGGATTATTACCAGAGGTTCTTGCTGGATAAGCTCAATCAAATTGAGGGGGTAAGCAGCCTTAGAACTAGCTTTGTTCTAAGGCAGGTGGTGCAGAGAACAGAAATGCCCCTTAACCATATATAAAAGCGCCGCCCAAAGAGTCAGCGCTTTTTATTACCCGGGTCATTGCGCTTGCTGTACTTAACCACCTTCTTGCGCTTGGCAGCAGGCTTAGCCTTTGCCGTAATCGCCTTGGTCTTGTAGGGGTTATCGCCAGTCCGATACTCAACTTTTACCGGTGTACCATGCAAACCCAACTCGCGGCGAAAAATCTTCTCCAGATATCTGGTGTACTGAGCCGGTACAGAATCCGTTTGATTACCGTGAATAATAATGACTGGGGGGTTGCGCCCACCCGCATGAGCGAAGCGCAATTTGATACGACGGCCATGCACCATAGGTGGTTGATGTTCTTCTACCGCGCCTTCCAGAACCTTGGTCAACCGCGATGCACTCAATGTATCCGTGGCCGCAGAATAGGCTGCCCCGATAGAGTCATAGAGATTACCCACACCTGTACCATGGAGTGCCGAAATAAAATGCACATCGGCAAATTCGGCAAAACGCAGACGGCGTTTAATATCCGCCTTAATCTTCTCGCGCTTCTCTGGGTCCAAGCCATCCCATTTATTAATGCCCACTACCAAGCCGCGACCCGCATCAATGACCGAGCCCATTAGGTGTAAATCCTGCTCCACCAGACCCTCTTGGGCATCCACGAGAAGTATCACCACATTGGCATCATCAATGGCTTGAAGGGTTTTCACGATAGAGAACTTCTCCACCGCTAACTTAATATTTTTGCGCTTGCGGATACCTGCTGTATCGATCAGCGTGTACTCCTGACCATGGCGCTCGTAATCAATATACACACTATCGCGAGTGGTGCCTGCTTCGTCATAGACTACAACACGGTCCTCACCCAGCAGGCGATTAACCAATGTCGACTTACCCACATTGGGCCGTCCCACCACACCGATCTTAATGCTGTTTAAACCACTGTTATCCGGTTCAACATATTCCGGAAACGGCTCCAGCAACTCCTCCATCATCGAGCGCACACCGCGACCATGGGTAGCAGTGGTGGGGAACATGCCAGAAAAGCCCAGCTGGTAGAAGTCAGCCAGAGCTTCAGCCGGGTCCAGCCCATCAATTTTATTGGCGACCAGATAGACCTTGCGGTTCTTCTGGCGCAGCTTCTCGGCGATCATATAGTCCGCGGCGATAATCCCCGAACGGCAGTCGACAATAAACAGCACGATATCCGCTTCATCCATGGCCAGCAGCGACTGCTCGGCCATGCCCACATCAATTCCCTCTTCCTCACCGCTAATACCACCGGTGTCGATGACCATAAAGCGGCGGTTATACATCTCTCCATCGCCATATTTACGGTCGCGAGTTAAGCCGGAATAGTTGGCCACCAGCGCATCTCGACTGCGCGTGAGTCGATTAAACAGCGTGGACTTGCCAACATTGGGGCGCCCGACAAGGGCGATTACAGGAATCATGGGATAAAAAAAATGCCGCAGGGTTTAATTGCGGCATTCTACTGTAGTTTGAGTTGGTTAACACGCCTAAGTTTGGGTCATCTAAGCTCGCCTTGCTTAAGCGGTCTCGCTGAGCGCAGCCTTGGCCTTTTTAACAAACTTAATACTCTGATCCGCACCCTGCACTGACAGGTGCTGCCCGGCAGGATCCAGAATACTCTCAATATTAGCGGCAATGCTTTCCGGGTTCTGCTGCTCTGGAGGCAGATAGATACCCTCAGTTTCATAAATACGGGTCGCCGCATAACCGCCAGCACCAGCACATAGCACCAGACGAGACTCCGCCTCTTCACTGACCAGATACAACAGCCCAGCCGACACTGCCTCGACCTTCATCAGCGCCAGCTCTTCTTCATCAATACCCAGATTATCGGTCATGCGGGTGGCCGCTGCCGGTGCCAGGGCATTGACCTTAATATTGTATTTGGCGCCCTCCAGATGCAGCACATTCATCAACCCAACGACGCCCATCTTAGCTGCGCCATAATTAGACTGGCCAAAGTTGCCATACAGGCCAGAGGAGCTGGAGGTCATTACTATGCGGCCGTACTCCTGAGCTTTCATAATATCCCATACCGCTTTGGTACAGGTGGCTGCTCCCATCAGATGTACATCCACCACCAACTGGAAATCAGACAGCGGCATTTTGGAAAAAGACTTGTCCCGCAAGATACCCGCATTGTTAACCAAAATATCGATTCGGCCCCAGGTATCCATGGCCTGTTTGACCATAGCTTCCACTTCATCCGCCTTGGTGACATTGGCGCCATTGGCAATGGCTTCACCACCAGCCGCAATTATCTCTTTCACCACAGTCTCAGCCGCGGTCAGGGCGCCGCCACTGCCATCAACCGTGCCGCCTAAATCATTGACCACTACCTTGGCACCCCGCGCCGCCAATGCCAGCGCATGGGAGCGGCCCAGTCCATTTCCGGCACCTGTCACTATGGCTACCTTGCCGTCATATCGAATTGTGATTGTCTCTCCTTAAAATCTATTAATTTAAATCCATTAATTAAAATCTACTAATTAGGCCCCGTTATTTACGGCCCGCTTAGCTGTACACCTGCAACATCGCTGCCAGCGCTCTTATGCCATCTTCACCAGTAATGCTCGGCGTGCCATCGGCGGCTATCACCGCCGCGCAGTCTTCCAGCTGAGTGGCAAAATGCCCAAAGGCCGGCCGCCCAGTTAAGGCCACCTGCTGAGGCCCATCGCCATTATTGATAAACAGGGCATTGGTATAATGAAAGACCCGCAGCGAACCCTGAGTGCCATACACAGAAATCGACCCCGGTTCTGACTCCCAGCCACCGGCTTCGGCCACGGAGGAATCACTTAGATAGCCCTGCCCGCCGCTAAACATGCCTTCATTGGGCACGCCCGAGGAATAGGTAGCTGCGTTGTAGAGCAAATGCCCCACGGCTCCATTGGCCAGCTGCATATGCATAGTCTCCGTGATCGGGGCCTCACCAGAAATCTGCCCGATGCCCTGGGCCGAGACAATCTCTGAACCCGTTAGCCAGGGGAAAATATCAACCAGGTGCACACCGTGATCCACTAGCCCCATACCCGGCCCGCCGGGGCCACCCAACGGATAATGAATCGGTGCCAACTGGCGATAACCCGCAGCACCATTGCCGCCAATCACCTGTTCTGTGAGCAGCTGCACCTCGCCAATAGCGCCGGATTGAATCAGCTCCCGAGCCTTGACCACCGCCGGCAAATAGCGGTAACAGGAACCGTAAAACAACTTCACCCCAGCAGCCTCGCAGGCTGCCACTATGGCTTCACCATCTTCCAGAGTTACCGCAATCGGTTTTTCACAAAACACATGAAAGCCAGCGGCGGCTACCGCCTCAACAATGCTGCGGTGAGTCGATGCCGGGGTCAGCACCATCACCAGATCCACTGACTCAGAGGCTAACAGCCGGTTATAGTCTGTGTAGGCCCCGGCTCGAAAACGGCTACTCACCTCATCCACTGCCTCAGCCCGAACATCGCAGACTGCAACCAGGTCTAATGTGTCGAGTACTTCAAAGGCCTGCAAATGAGCCTGAGCCACACCGCCCAAACCAATCATGGCTACTTTCATCGGTGCTGGAGCCGCCTGGGTCATTTAGATAACCCCAACATCTCTCGCGCCTCATCTGGTGTTGCCACCTCATAACCAAGGCACTCAATAATAGTTTTTGCCCGCTCAACTAACTGACCGTTAGTGGCGAAAACACCCCTACTCAAATATAAATTATCTTCCAGCCCCACCCGCACATTGCCACCCAACAAGGTAGCCTGGGCCACAATTGGCATCTGTTGGCGAGCAATACCAAAGGCCGCCCACACCGCATTTTCTGGCAGCAGGCTCTTCATCTAGATCAGCGTCTCCGCTGTGGCCGGCAATCCCCAACGGGTGCCCATGACAATCTGATAGCTGGGCGGCGCATCAAATAGCCCCTCGGATAGCATCTGGTTAGCCAGCAAAATATCCCCCGGCGCAAATACCTCAATCTCTGGCTTAACCCCCAATTCCTGGAAACGCCTGGCCATTTTGCGCAAGGTGTATTCCGTGTTTAGATAAACATAGGCCTTGGTACCATCCTGCTGATTTTGCGTGGTCACATCTAACGAACAGACCTCCGGCATGCACATTTCAATATGCTTGTAGCGCTCTTCCGCCGACACCACATCGGTGCCCGGGCCAGCCCGGCTCTCGTCCTCAGGATCTGGATAAAACATCGCCCCGCCACCGCAGGTAATATTCATCACCGCCTTTACACCGTTGTCACGCACGCGGGTCGCCATATCCAAAAACAGATCCGGGTCACGACTGCCGGCACCAGTCTCTGGGTCCCGCACATGCAGATGCACAGACGAGGCACCCGCCTGCTCCGCCTCAAGGGCAGCATCGGCAATCTGTTGCGGGGTAATAGGGAAGTTGGGATGGGTCTGGTTGTATTGGTTTTCACCTGTGACCGCACAGCTGAGGATAACTTTTTTGTTAATTGTCATGGACAGACAGCTCCTTTGCTTTTTCGATAACACAACAAAAAGACAGGCCTTAGCCTGTCTTTTAAATCCTGATGTTTTTAATACCGCAGTTTAAATCCAGTGCTTTAAATATAGACTGTTCTTCGGATGTATGACGACTAATATGGGGGTACTGGAGCAGCCTGCACGGCTATGATTTATCCCCACTTATGATTTATCCCCACATTGGTCGGAGCAACCTATCCGAGACAAGCCTTCTAGTGGCAGCGAACGCTGCAGGATCAAACACAGACTATCAAATATTAGCTAAGACTATCCAACACCCGCCGCACCGCATCAAACATGGTCTCTATATCCTCCGGTTTGGAATTCAAAAATGGCGAAAACTGCAATATATCCATGCCATTGCGTATCACTAAATCTTCATTCCAGAAGCAGTGCTTATGGGCCTCTAATCCACGGGCACCTGGTGCACCCTCTCTAGGTGCTAGTTCAATAGCACCCATCAGACCAAAGTTGCGCACATCAATTACCAACGGGTGGTCATCAAACTGGTGGATAGCTTGGGCAAACATTGTCTCCAGTTCTCGGGACTGTTCAAAGCTGCCCTCTTGCTCATAGACTTCCAGAGTGGCCAAGCCAGCTGCGGCAGCTACCGGATGACCGGAATAGGTGTAGCCATGAAACAGTTCGATACTCTGTTCTGGGCCCTGCATAAAGGCTTGATAGATAGTGTCGGTGGCAAGCACTGCGCCCATGGGGATTACGCCATTGGTGAGGCCTTTAGCGGTGGTGATCAGGTCTGGGGTAACACCAAAGCGCTGGGCGGCAAAAGGTGCGCCTACTCGACCAAAGGCGGTGATCACTTCATCAAAAATTAGCAATATGCCGTGCTTGGTGCAGATTTCCCGCAGGCGCTCCAGGTAGCCGACCGGTGGCGGTAAGATACCTGTGGAGCCGGGCACGGGCTCGACGATAACGGCGGCGATGGTGCTGGCGTCATGTAGGGCCACCAATGTTTCTAACTCCTCTACCAAATGACTGCCCCAGTGGGGCTGACCATGGCTAAAGGCGGCATGCTCTAAATTATGGGTATGGGGCAAGTGGTCTACGCCATTGATAAGGTTGGCGCTAAACATTTTACGATTGGGGCCAATGCCTCCTACGGAGATACCTCCAAAGTTCACCCCGTGGTAACCGCGCTGACGGCCAATAAGCCGGGTGCGACTGGCATCACCTTTTGCCCGGTGGTAGCCGAGGGCTATTTTTAATGCGGTGTCGACAGATTCGGAGCCTGAGTTGGTAAAGAAGGCGTGGTCGAAGCCTTCAGGGGCCAAGTTCGTCAACTTGTCTGCCAGTTCAAAGGCTTTGTTGTGGCCGAGCTGGAAGCCCATGCATAGGTCCAGTTCGCCTACCTGCTTCTGTACGGCTTCGACAATTTTGGGGTGGCAGTGGCCTATGCCTGAGGTCCAGAGCCCTGAAAAACCGTCGTAGATTTTGCGGCCATCGTTGCTGATGTAGTGGTGGCCCTGGGCGGAGCCGATTAACCGCGGGGTTCGTTTGAAGTCCCGGTTGGCGGTGAAGGGCATCCAGTAGGCGTCCATGGCGGTGTCTGATGGCTGATGATGCATACTATGTCTCTCGATTATCTGTTGCTATTGCTGAGACTGTAAAACCTCTGCAACATGTTAAACAACCAGTTACCCGCCAATTATTAACCCACTGATTTTATTCACTTTTACCTTTCAACTGTTTACTATACTAAACATTATTCTTGTTTTTTAAGGTGCTAGCCCATGGACAGTGAAACTGGACCCCGCTTGCGGGAAATCCGCAGCAAAACAGGCCTTTCTCAGCGCCAGCTGGCCAAGGCTTCTGGTGTGGCCAATGCCACTATTTCGCAAATTGAATCCGGGGCTTTAAACCCTACGGTGGGGATGCTGAAGAAGGTATTAGGGGGCATTCCTATTAGCCTGAGTGATTTCTTTGCCGATGACTTTAGTTTTACCGATCAGGTGTTTTTCAGCGCCGACAAACTATTACAGTTGGGTGAAGGAGGGGTATCTTATTTACAGGTGGGCAACCATCTGCATAATAAATCTATCCAGATGATGAAGGAATGTTATCAACCCGGAGCCCATACAGGAAGGCATGCTATTCAGCATGAGGGTGAGGAGTGCGGCATTATTTTGACTGGTGCACTGGAGGTGCAGGTGGGGGATAAGAAGAAGGTATTGAAGGCTGGAGATGCCTATTACTTTAAAAGCTCTGTGCCGCACCATTTTAAAAATGTGGGGCGCGAGGCCTGCGAGTTGATTACTGCTTGTTCGCCACCGAGTTTTTAGTTGTTTGTGCTCTCTGTCTTGCAAACAAAAACAGATAGGCGTAGCCTCGCACTCTGCTTTGGTAATCGCGAGAAGTGGCAAGGCAGTGATCAAGGTGTCATGTAATGGAAAGGCACTCATCAGGTACACAAGGATGTAATATCATGGTTCAAAAACAATCAGAGAAAAATGATGTTCTCTCTCTTTCTCGCCTTCTCGAAAACGGCTCTGTGCCTCTCAAACTGGTTACTGAAAACGGCTCCCAAAAAACCGGGGAAGTGTTTCTGGCCGAGGGCTCTGTACTCGCCGAAAAAAATGCCACCGTTATCTTCGTTTGCGGCTAGGCCTTTACCCAACTTTTAAAACCCTACTGGCTTTTTATCTCTGCAAGTTGGAGAGGCGCTGCCTGTATAAATCTTATTTATAAGGAGATACAAAGATGTCTATTGAAAAAAAGATCAATCAAGTAAAAGACAATGCTGAACTTATTGCCCAGCTGGTTAAAGGAGGTCAGATTCCTCTGAAGATTGTCTCTGGCACCCAGAGTACTGAATCAGTCAGGCTGTCACCAGGCGCTGTGGTTGCCCATGAGGGGGCGACTGTTATTTTTGTCTGCGGCTAAGTTTTTTACAGACTTCTGCTGCAAAACCGGGTGGGAGGCTGTGCTGGCCTCTCACTCTTTATTTATATTCAATGGAGGACTACTAGGTGACCAAAGACAAAAGCTTTGTTAACAATATGGACCAGCACAGCTGGCGCCCTAAGCTGCGCGAAAATATCTGGCATATGCGCAGCGATGCTGAGCCTGATGACCCTGCTTTTCTGATCACCAGCAAAGCTAAATATGAACTGCCTGCCCAATATGTTCGAGGCTTTTTAAAAATTCGGCCCTATTGTACTGGGCATAATTCTCTTTCCACAATCGCTGAAATGACTCAGACAAATGCCGATGATTTGCTGGTCTTTTTTAATACGTTTTCTGAAATCGACCTGCTCTATCCAGACAGTTGCGAGTCTCTGCCTCTGGATCGAGATGGGATTAACCAATCGCTTATTAATATCATTTCGATCTGGGCAGGGGAACTGCACTCGGTCTATATTGCCAATGAACTGGCTCGAGAACAGGGCTTGTCCCGCGGAATATTAATCGGCTGGATGACTGAGATGTACCATTATGTAAAAGACTTTCCGCTGGCTCTGCAATGTGCTGCTGACAGCGCTGAGGGCGAGCTGAAATTGTTGCTTGAGCGCTATGCCAACGAGGAGCTGGGCCACGAGGTTTTTGTGCTGGATACGTTGCGTAATCTGGGGGTTAGTGCCGAAGAAGTTGCGTCGAGTACACCACTGATTTCAACGCGCGCTATTGGTCTGTTGTTGCGTGAATTGCTCAGCGACGAACCCTCTGCAACATTGCTTGCCGCTGCATTGCTTGAGGCTGCGGATTTTGATGAGGACAATATTGGTATGTATCAGCAAAAACTGGCTGAGCTCTACAATATTCCGTTGAATGCATTGACGCCGTACTTTGAGCATCAAAAAATTGATTTTGATTTAGGTCATCAGCGGTTGCTCAGCGATAACCTGGGTTTGATTAATATTACTGAACTGGACCGGCTCGATAATCTGATCAACAAGCTGCATGATTTAAAGCATGCGTTTGAGTTACAGAGCTTGGAGATAAAGGCGTATTACGGTGAACCCCGCAATGGTAGGTATGTACAGCGTCAGGCGATGAAATTTCATGCTATCTAGACGGCACTGAGACCGACGGCAGTGTTTTCTGCCCTCGGTCTTCGTCCCCATGGGGAGTTGGAGATTACTGCAACTTGTAGGCGCTTAAAGTACCGCTGTTGCTCTGCACGATCAAGCTGTTACCCACGGTGAGTAATGGTGCACTGACACCGCTGCCATCAACCTTAATCCGGCCAACAAAATGTCCATCCGCCGGATCCATCAGGTGCAAATAGCCCTCGGCATCAGCCACTGCAATGGTGCCTGCAAGCTTGGCCGGGCCGGTCAGACGGCGCAAAAATAGCTGGTCATTGTTCCACACTGGCTGGCCACTGCCGGCATCAAATGCTCGTACTCTGTCTTCCTCTTCACTAACAAAGACCTGCCCGTTACTGTGGGCTGGTGAACTATGGGAGGAACTGTCCTGGAACCACAGACTACGACCTGTGCCTCGGGACATAGCCCCAAGACGACCCTGGAAAGTGACTGAGTAAATGACATCACCCACCAGCAATGGCGCGCCATCGATATCCACCATACGCTCCAGTTCAGTGCGACCCTTTGGCAATGCCATGCGGCCTTCCCAAATCAGTGAGCCATTGTCTGGATTAAAGGCAATAAGTTTTCCAGAATCAAAACCAGAAATAACCATATTGTCGGTGACAATTGCTTCACCAATACCGCGCACGGTTAGAATGGGTGAATCACCACTGTGCTGCCAGAGCATTTCACCAGTGCTGGCATCCAGGGCAAATAATTTGTTATCGATAGTTTGTACCACCACCACTTCGCCATTGGACTGGGGGCTGGAAAGAATTTCAGAACTGACATCAGCAGTCCAGACCAATGACCCATCATCGCCATTCAATGCATAGACCTGGGCATCAATAGTGCCCACCATCACCAGACCACCGCCATAGCCGACACCACCAGAGAGGGGTGCCTCGAGATCCGTGGACCAGAGCAACTTGCCTGAATCCACATCTAAAGCACTGACTTTTCCTTCATGTCCCGCGGCAAATACTGCGCTGCTGCTGGCTGCAGGTTTAAGGCTTTGAAAGTATTCTCTGGCACCGGCGCCTACTTTAGCGGACCATTGGCGCTTAACTTTGACCTCTGGGTCAAATTTGACCAACTCTGCCGGCTGGATAGCGGCATCATCATCGTCACCACCAAACCAGCTACAGCCTGACAACAGGACCGAGCACAGGGCGGCGGTGGTAATTAATCTGAATTGGCTCATTGGCTGTCTCCTTCAGCGGCCTCTACCTCAGAGCTTGCCTGCTCTGCCGGCTGCACCTGACTGATTTTAAGTTGCAGTATACTGCCAATAGTTGGGTCTGTGGACTGATTGGCTTCGAGCGCGGCCTGGTAGGCAGTGAAGGCTGAATCTGTATTACCCTGCTGCACATAGAAGTCGCCCTTGGCTTCTTCGTAGGCGGATTTCATCTCTGCGGGATCTATGCCCTGAACCATTTGCAATGCAGTATCCAGATTGCCACGGGCAGCTTCAACCCGGGCCAGTCGCAATCTCGCCAGACGCTCTGTTTCAAGCTCCGGACCTGCATCCAGAACCCACTGCAGTTCGGTGGCTGCGGCATCAAGCTCATTATTATCCACGGCAAGCTTCGCTTTTAGCAGGGCGGCAAACTGAGCATAGCCTGAGCCTGCAAAGTCCTGCTTTAGCTGGTCAGCGCTGGCTTCAACCGCTACCCGCTTGGCCACATTAAGTCGCTCGCCCGGCGCCTGGGAAGATACAATTTTAACCATTTCTGTGTACAGGTCTGAGGCCTCGGCCGCTTGATCCTGCTGATGTTGCTGCCAACCCTGCCAGCCGAAATAACCACCAACGACCAGAACGATACTTAAAAGGGTTTGCAGCCCATTCTCTGCCCACCAACGTTTAAATGCTTCGATCTGTTCTTCTTCAGATAGATGATCTGCCACAATGGCTCCTCAATTAATCAATGTTTAAAGTGCTTTATTAAATTTTTTGTTCAGTAATTCTGGCAAGTCTGCCTGTGCCACTGTCTGCTGCTCCGTATCTTCGCGCAGGTATTTAACCCCAATAGTCCCGGATGCTGCTTCATCTTCACCCAGTATCAGCGCAATAGCAGCGCCACTTTTATCTGCTTTTTTGATCTGCGACTTAAAGCTGCCTCCGCCACAGTGAACTTCGAGCCTGATATTGGCGCAGTCTGTGCGTAGATTTTCTGCCAACACCAGAGCTTGCTGTTCAATATTGCCCACTGCCAGCAGATACAGATCTACTTGCTGGCCGACACTATCGGGGACAACGCCCAACTCGTCAAGCAGCAACACCAGTCTTTCAACGCCCATGGCAAAACCTACACCTGGGCATGGCTTGCCACCGAGCTGCTCCACCAGGCCATCATAGCGACCACCGGCACAGACAGTACCCTGGGCACCAAGACTGTCGGTGACCCATTCAAATACGGTTTTGCTGTAATAATCCAACCCGCGCACCAGACGCTGATTAATCTCGTAGGCGACGCCTGCTTGATCCAGTACCGCGCAAATCTGCTGAAAATGATCCCGAGATTCCTGATCAATAAAGTCGGCCAGTTTCGGGGCCTCTTGCAGCAGTGCCTGCGTGGCCTCATTTTTGCTATCAAGAATCCGCATTGGGTTGCTGCTCAAACGCCGCTGACTGTCTTCATCCAGCTGACCATGGCGCTGCGTCAGATAATCTACCAGTGCCGCGCGGTAAGTCGCGCGATCTGCCGAGGTTCCCAGGCTATTGATTTGCAGTTTGACTGCATGATCTATGTTTAAAACCTTCCACAGTCGCGCGGTGATCAACAGCAGTTCTGCATCTATATCCGGACCGACCAGACCAAAGGCTTCAACACCGATCTGGTGAAACTGGCGCAGGCGGCCCTTTTGCGGGCGCTCATGGCGAAACATAGGGCCGGTGTACCACAGCCGCTGGGTCTGATTGTGCAGCAGGCCGTTTTGCGTGCAGGCGCGCACACAGCCAGCGGTTCCCTCTGGGCGCAGACTGAGACTGTCGCCATTGCGGTCCGTAAAGCTGTACATTTCTTTTTCCACAATATCGGTGACTTCTCCAACCGCACGTTTAAACAGCTCAGTCTGCTCAAGTATCGGGAAACGAATTTCGCGATAGCTGTAACGACCCAGCACATCGGCCACAGCTCTTTCGAGATACTGCCATGTTGCTGACTGTTCGGGTAGCAGGTCATTCATGCCCCTGATGGATTGGATTTTCATGTCTTATTCTTTATCTCTTATAAAGTCTTGATTTTATGCTTTGGCGATCAGGTTAGCGGCATCTGCGGCCAGCTGCTTTTCTTTAGCTGCGGCTTTGGCACGAATTTCCGCTTCCAGCTGATCAACCAGGTTGTCATTACTCAGTTTGTGGTCCGGCTTACCATCCACATAGACTAGATTGGCTGGTGTTCCGCCAGTCAAACCAAAGTCAGATTCTTTGGCTTCACCCGGGCCATTAACAATGCAGCCAATAATGGAGACATCCATGGGTACTGCAATATCGTCGAGACGGGTTTCCAGTTCATTCACTGTTTTGATCACATCAAAATTCTGTCGCGAACAGCTGGGGCAGGCAATAAAGTTAATGCCTTTACTGCGCAAACGCAGACTGCGCAACATGTCCCAGGCTACTTTGGCCTCTTCCGCTGGATCTGCAGCCAGTGATATGCGCACTGTGTCGCCAATGCCATCGAGCAGCAGAGCCCCCAGACCTATGGCGGATTTGACCGTACCTGAGCGCAACCCACCGGCCTCGGTAATACCCAGGTGCAATGGCTGTTCAATTCTGGTGGCCAGATCGCGATAGGCGGCGACCGCCATAAAAATATCCGAGGCCTTAACACTGACTTTAAAATCCTGGAAATCGTATTTATCCAGCAACTCGACATTGCGCATGGCAGATTCAACCATGGCTTCAGCAGTGGGTTCACTGTACTTGCGCAGCAGATCTTTGCCCAGAGAGCCGGCATTAACACCAATGCGGATGGGAATATTGAGATCGCGAGCCTTGGCAATCACCTCGCGCAAACGATCTTCACGGGTAATATTGCCCGGATTAATGCGCAGGCAGTCGACACCCAGGTCGGCCACACGCAGGGCAATATTGTGGTCAAAATGAATATCTGCCACCAGGGGAATATCCACCAACCGGCGAATCTGGCCAAAGGCTTCGGCTTCTTCCAATGAGGGTACAGAGACACGAACAATGTCAGCGCCCGCGGCCTGAATACGTTTGATCTGCTCAACAGTGGCGGCAACATCCGCAGTACTGGTGTTGGTCATGCTTTGCACAGAGATGGGCGCATCGCCGCCGACAGGCACATTGCCGACCATAATCTGTCGCGATTTGCGTCTTATAATTGGTGTTCCGCTAAACACTAATACTCTCTCGCTATTGCTTTAACCACTTTTGGTATTCCAGGTTTTCGCTGGAATAAGGAAACAAATTCTTCAACTTCAAACCCTGACTTGAGGCTCCATCTCTATTGCCAAAGCTGTGCTCCAAGCG
The DNA here is from genome assembly GCA_018664075.1 of Porticoccaceae bacterium. Classification (GTDB taxonomy): domain Bacteria; phylum Pseudomonadota; class Gammaproteobacteria; order Pseudomonadales; family Porticoccaceae; genus HTCC2207. The sequence continues at coordinate 16,220 of JABJOY010000053.1, forward strand.
CACCGCCAACCACAGACTCTTGGCACTGGGCGGTGCCAGATAAGCGTATTGATCCAGTGCACGCTTGGCACTTGGCAGCTTTTGCTGCTCAAAATATATCTCGGCGGCCTCTAAATAGGGCGGCGCAAACCCAGGGGTTAGCTGGCTGGCTCTGGCAAAGGACTTTAGCGCCTCTGCTCCCTGACCTGTTTTGCGCTGGGCCAGGCCCAAAATATAAAACGCCTGGGTTCGCCGTTCATATCCCAGATCTTCTGTCACTAGCTGCATCTGCTCCAGGGCCGCCTGAAATCTGCCCTGGTTGTATAAAAATGCGGCAAAATTGTAGCGCACCATGCTGTCTTTTTTATTGCTGGAAATAGCTTTGCGGTAATGCTGCTCCGCCAGCTCTATCTCCTGCTCCATTTGATAGAGCAATGCATATCCATTGTGCAATTGCGATTTGTTGGCACTGGACTCAAAGCGCTCCGCTTTTTGCAGGTGCACTCTGGCCAGATCCCGGCTCTTGCTGCCAATATATTGCATGGCCAACTTTATATGCTGGTCAAATGCAGCCTGGGGATCCGCGCTCTTCTTTCTCGCATCTGGACTGGAAACACAGCCCAGAATTGACGCGGCCATCACAGCTAACAGTGCAATTTTTGCTAATTTCATGGTCAGAATCCCTCTGTGTGTTGCTTCCTTTGGCAGCCCTTGCCAGGCCATCTCAGTCGATAATTTTTACCGGCTGGGCCTCATCAAGTTTGCGCTTGTAGCGTTCCTGTCGCTTGGTGCGATCATTCACCTCTCCGGCCAACTGGCCACAGGCGGCAGCAATATCATCGCCCCTGGTGGTGCGCACTGTCACAGTGTAACCTTCGTTTGCCAGAATGTCCCTAAACCGGTTTAGCTGGTTATTGCTGACTCTCTTGTACTCTGAGCCCGGGAATGGGTTGAACGGAATCAGATTTATCTTACAGGGCAAGTCTTTAAGTAATTCCGCCAATTGTCTGGCGTGGTCTACTCGATCATTAACCTGGTCCATCAAGGTATATTCGACCGTGGCTTTGCGGCGATTATCCGGCATCTTGTCAATATAATCGGCGGCGCTGCGAATAAATTCTTTGAGGTTGTATTTGCGGTTAATAGGCACCAACTCATTGCGCAGTTCATCGTTGGGCGCATGGAGGGAAATTGCCAGAGATACATCGGACACATCGGCAAGCTTGTCCAGGGCTGGAACTACGCCGGCAGTACTTAGGGTCACGCGGCGCTTGGACAGGCCATAGGCGTTGTCCTCAAGCATAATATTCATGGCATCGACCACATTATCGAAGTTCATCAGTGGCTCGCCCATGCCCATCATCACCACATTCGTCACCCGGCGGGGAGCCTTGTGCTCGAACTGGCCAAAGGAATCTGCGGCAATCCACAGCTGGCCGATAATTTCGGCAGCGGTCAGATCCCGATTAAAACCCTGCTTGCCAGTGGCGCAGAAACTGCAATCCAGTGCACAGCCAATCTGGGAGGAGACACAGAGTGTGCCGCGCTCACGCTCGGGGATATAGACCATTTCAATACAGCTGCCGCCATCCACTTTAATCAGCCACTTTCTGGTGCCGTCGGTGGAATCCTGACAGCTCACCACTTCTGGCAAGGTGATCTCGACAATATCTTTAAGCTTTTCACGCAGATCCTTGGACAGATTAGTCATCTTATCCAGATCAACCTCACCCATCTGATGAATCCACTTGATTATCTGGGTGGCGCGGAAGCGCTTCTCGCCGATCTGTTCAAAAAAGTCGCCGAGTTTTGACGCAGAAAACCCCAGCAAGTTGGTTTTAGCTTGCTGGGGTTCCTGATCGATCGATGTTACTTCTACTGATTGGGACATAGTTGTCCTGGTTCTCAGTTAAGAGAGCTGTCTCTTAGCGAGGGCAGATCTCGTTGTCATCAAAAAAGTATGCTACTTCGCGGGCTGCAGAGGTGGTTGAGTCTGACCCGTGAACCGCATTGGCGTCGATAGACTGGGCGAAGTCTGCACGAATAGTACCAGCTTCGGCTTCCTGTGGGTTAGTGGCACCCATCAAATCGCGGTTAGTCAGAACAGCATTTTCGCCTTCCAGAACCTGAACAGAAACAGGGCCGGAAGTCATAAAGGCAACCAGGTCGTTAAAGAAAGGACGCTCGCTGTGCTCGGCGTAAAAACCTTCTGCCTGTTCGCGGCTCAGGTGCTGCATTTTCAGGGCAACAATTTTAAGTCCAGCGCCTTCAAAGCGGCTGAGAATTTGACCAACAACGTTTTTTGCTACGGCATCGGGTTTGATAATAGATAAGGTGCGTTCAGTCGCCATGAAGCGTTCTCCAAAATAGGGCTAATGTAAGTTAAAAAAATAGCCCTGACGGGCAATGGCGCGGATTTTACCTGCACTGAGAGGTGGTAACAATGGTTATTTTTTAGTGCCCTGTAACTAGGCCACCAGCAACTGCTGAAAGCGGTCCAGAGACACTGGCATACTGAAGTGGGCGCCCTGATATTTATCGCAGCCAAGACTGCGCAATATCTCCAACACTTCGCGTTTTTCGACGCCTTCAGCCACCACATCGAGACCATAGTGACGGGACACCATCATAATGGCTTCGACCAGGCCCAATGTGTCTTTGTCGGAGTTGAGGTTGGCAATAAATTCTCGATCGATCTTGAGAATATTCAGGGGCAGGCGCTTGAGATAAATCATTGAGGAATAGCCGCTGCCAAAATCATCAATAGCAAATCTGGTGCCCATATTGCGGATCTTTTTCATTTTATCCACCACCGACTCAAAATCATCAATCAGCAAGTTCTCTGTGACTTCCAGCGTGATCATATCCGGGCTGATATCATAGCTCTTGAGGCTGTGCTCAAGGCTGGTAATCAGGCCGGGATCATGGAACTGCTTGGGGCTGATATTCACCCCCAACTGCATATCTGGCGTCCAGATACCCCGGTCGAGCATGTTGCGTAGATATTCACAGGATGTGCGAATCACCCACAGACCAACATCAACAATCATGCCGGAGGCTTCCAGAATAGGAATAAAGTCAGCCGGTGTGTGCATGGCCTGACCAGAATGAATCCAGCGCAACAAAACCTCACCACCTACCACGGAGCCATCATGGGTCGACACCTGGGGCTGGAGGTAGAGATCAAATTCCTGGTTGACTACCGCTTTGCGCAAACTGGACTGCAGGCTGATGCGCTGCTGGGCACGGTGGGTTATTTGGCTATCAAACAGCATCACTGTATCGCGGCCCCGACGCTTGGCCTCAAACATGGCACTCTCGGCCTGCTGTATGACCTGTGAAGCGCCTATTCCCGGAGCATCAGCCTTCACCAGCAGACTGATGCCAACACTGGCGGTAACAATAACCTCACCGTTCTCGGTAAAGAAAGGCCTGGAGATAGTGCAGCGAATTTCATTGGCGATGGCAGTGGCGCGCTGCTCTGCATCGGGCTCGGAGCTGGCAAGGTCTTCAATAAACAACAAAAAAGCATCACCGGCCACCTGATCCATCTGCATATTGGCACCCAGCATATTGGCGATTGTCTCCCGAGCACGATCGAGAATCTGGGCCCCTATATGCTTGCCCAGAGATTCGTTAATCGAGTTGAAATGGTCCAGATCAATCAATAACAGAGCGCCGCAGTGGGAACTGGAGCCTTCCAGATAGCGATTAATATTGCCCAGCAATGTGTGGCCTATAGGCAGACTGGCAATCACTTCATCATGGGCATCAGTCTGGGAAGGTGCGGGCTCCTGTGGTGTTGACTGCACTGGTTCCGGTATCTTCGATTGAGGTTGGAGCTGATCTGGCGTATCCACAATCGGAAGCTGCTCGGCACTAAATTCCTGCACCACCATCTGCGCCAGAGCTGGCAGAGGATAGAGCATAATGCTCATGGCATTATCTGTGCCCTCAACTTCATCCACCGACACCACGACCTCATCGGTGGCCAGGGTATTTCGGGAGCGCCACAGCAACCCCTGCAGCTGCTCCGACTCCAGCTTTTCAACCACTGTTTTAAGTTGTATCAATGCAGCAGGTTGATCTTCAGCGAGTTCATTAAGGGACAGTCCAACTAACTGACTGCGCTGGCAGCGCAATAGATTGAGGGCTTTGTGATTGGCGTCGATACACACGCCATAGGCGAAAAACAGGGTTCCGAAGGGCGCTGTATCCAATACTTTTTTGTACAGGTTATTTTTTTCGCGCATCCGTTGCCTGCTGAAAATCCTTTTCTGGTTAACGACACTGGTTTTAGCTGAGGCTAGTCCTGCTCTTCAATCCATGCCATCTGAATGGCCTCAAGAATCTTCTCGCCGCAGCGATCTGGATCATCAGAAAAACCTTCTATCTCTAAAACCCACTTTCTTAAATCAACAAAATTGACATACTGCGGGTCGACATCTGGATGATTGTCGACCAGTTCTATGGCGATATCATTAATATCAGTCCACTTAATCATAGTCCATTACTCCGCTTACTGCTGACCGGTTTATGCTCGTTATTAGTGACGTTCTGACACCATATTAATGGTGTACCTGGGTATCTCAACCACCAGATCTGTATCTTCCATAATTACCTGGCAACTCAGACGAGAGTCCGGGTCTACACCCCAGGCTTTATCGAGAAAATCCTCTTCCAACTCATCCGCTTCGGGCAGTTCATCAAAGCCCTCGCGAACATGAACATGGCAGGTGGTACAGGCACAGGACATTTCACAGGCATGCTCAATTTCCAAACCATTGCGCAGGGCCGCATCACAGATGCTTTCCCCCGGCTTGGCTTCAACCACCGCACCCTCTGGGCAGATTTCATGATGGGGCAAAAATACAATTTTAGGCATCTTAGGTCCTAACCTTTTTCAATTTCGTCTAATGTCTGGCCGGCCAGCGCAGTTTTGATACTGGCATCCATACGTCGGGCGGCAAATTCTTCACTGGCCTTGGCCACAGATTCAATCTGGCGGGCCAACAGGCGGTGTTCTGTGGTGGTCTCGCGCAGTTCTCGCAACTCCTCAATTGCAACCTTCAGGCACTGGCGCTCTTCGCTATCCAGCAGGGCATCACCATCTTTATAGATGGCTGCGAGCAGATCTTCAATCATACGATCCGCCTCAACCTGCTGCTCTCTCAATGCTCTGGCCTGCATATCGTCCCGGGCATGACTAAAGGAGTCCTGCAACATGCTGGTGATTTCTTCTTCACCCAACCCATAGGAGGGCTTCACCTCAATACGAGATTCCACATTGCTGGTCAGCTCGCGGGCGGTAACGCTGAGCAAGCCATCCGCATCCACCTGATAGCTCACACGAATTTTTGCTGCGCCCGCCACCATGGGGGGAATACCGCGCAGTTCAAAGCGCGCCAGTGAACGGCAGTCACTGACCAGCTCCCGCTCACCCTGCAGAATATGGATTGCCATGGCAGTCTGGCCATCTTTAAAGGTGGTAAATTCCTGGGCCTTGGCCACGGGAATAGTGGTGTTTCGATGGATAATCTTTTCAATCAGCCCGCCCATAGTCTCTATGCCAAGGGACAGGGGAATCACATCCAGCAACAGCATATCGTCACCGGATTTATTACCCACCAAAACCTCGGCCTGCAATGCAGCGCCCATGGCCACGACCTGATCTGGATCCAGGCTACACAGTGGCTCTACACCAAATAACTCGGCTACTTTTTCACCCACTCTGGGGGTTCTTGTGGAACCGCCAACCAGAATGACATCATCAATCTCGGACTGGGCAACACCGGCATCGCGCAGGGATTTTTTACAGGCGCGTATTGTTTTAGCAATAAGCCCATCGATTAGGCTGTGCATTAGCTCGCGAGTCAATGTGCCCTGCCAGTCCAGTACTTCCAACTCAACCTGAGATGAATCAGTGAGCTCTTCTTTGGCCGACTTAGCCGTCTCCAGCAGAATGCGCTGCTCTATGGCGTTAAGGTTTTCATCCATGCCCATTTGCTGCCGCAGCCAGTCGGCAATGGCATGGTCAAAGTCATCGCCGCCCAGGGCAGAATCGCCACCGGTGGCCAAGACTTCAAAAACACCTTTGGACAGGCGCAAAATACTGATATCAAAGGTACCGCCACCCAAATCATAGATCGCAATCGTGCGGTCCTGACCCTTGGTTTCCTGCTCAGATTCATCCAGCCCATAAGCAATGGCGGCCGCCGTAGGCTCATTGAGCAAGCGCAGCACTTTAATACCCGCAAGGGTAGCTGCGTCTTTGGTGGCCTGACGCTGGGCTTCATCAAAATAGGCGGGCACTGTAATCACTGCGCCATCCAGCTCAGAATCAAAGGCAATCTCTGCGCGGCCCGCCAGCTTGCGCAGTATCTCTGCAGAGACCTGTATCGGGCTTACCAGCCCGCCGGCGGTCTTGATTTTTGGCATACCGCCATCGTCGTCGGCAAACTCATAGGGCAGCTGGCTGCCAAAGGTTTTAATATCTGCCACACCGCGGCCCATCAGGCGTTTGACCGAGGCCAATGTATTTAACGGGTCAGCCACATTATGTTCAGCGGCTTCATAGCCGACACAGCTCACCCCCTCTTCTACATAATGTACAACGGAGGGCAGCAGATCCCTGCCCTGCTCATCTGCCAGCACCTCTGCCATACCACTGCGCACCGTGGCCACCAATGAATTGGTGGTGCCCAGGTCTATGCCCACCGCATGTCTGCGCTGATGGGGTTGGGGCGATTGGCCCGGCTCTGAGATTTGCAGTAGTGCCACGGTTTATAGGTCCTCTAACTCGGCTTCAAGCTGCTCTATTTCATCGAGCAACTTGGCTGAAAATTGCATTTTGGCCACTGTATTGAAGGCATGATCAAAGTCAGATGCCTGATACTGGGCTTGAAACTGGTCCTGTTGTTCCGCATAACTATGTTCAACAACGCTGCGCAATGTGTCCAGAGCCGCAAAGGGGTCAGCACTGTCACGCACATCGGATAACGCTTCCCGCAGTTCTATCTGTTCCATCAAAAACGCCCCATCACTGGTGATATGGCTATCCTGACTGGCATCTATCTTGTTTAGCTCGAGGAGATATTGGGCGCGCTTTAGTGGGGACTTTAAGGTGTCATAGGCCTGATTGATCAGCGAGGCGGTTTGCACGGCCAGACGCTTTTCGGGATCGCTATGGCTGGCAAAACGATCCGGGTGAAACTCCTGCTGCAATTTCAGATATCTGCTCTGCAGCTGGCTGCCGTCCACCTGCCAGGCTACAGGAATGGCAAATATCTCAAAGAAGTCACTGGTAAGTTTCAAAGGCCGATCAACCTGTTTACTGGTTTAGAAGTGCAGAGACTAAACGTGGAAGCTCTCGCCGCAGCCACATTCATCTTTAACATTAGGGTTTTTAAATTCAAACCCCTCGTTTAAGCCCTCTTTGACATAATCCAGCTCTGTACCGTCCAGATACAGCAAGCTTTTGGGGTCAATAATTAGCTTCACATCACCACATTGAAACACTTCGTCTTCGCTGGCCGCATCGTCAACAAATTCCAACACATAGGAGAGACCGGAGCAGCCGGTGGTGCGCACACCCAGACGAATACCCACGCCCTTGGCTCGGTGCTCGAGATGTTTAACAACATGCTGCTCTGCAGCTGGAGTCATGGTGATAGCCATTGATTAACTGTCCTGCTTTTCTCGTACGTCGCGCACTGCCGCTTTAATGGCGTCTTCGGCCAGTACTGAGCAGTGAATTTTTACCGGTGGCAGTGCCAGTTCTTCGGCAATCTCGGTGTTTTTGATCTGCTCGGCATCGTCGATGCTCTTGCCCTTCACCCATTCTGTCAGCAGTGAACTGGAGGCAATAGCTGAACCACAGCCATAGGTTTTAAACTTGGCGTCTTCAATAATGCCATCGTCATTAACCTTGATTTGCAGACGCATTACATCACCACAGGCCGGCGCTCCCACCATGCCAGTACCAACATTTTTGGAGCTGTCGTCCAGCTTGCCAACATTGCGTGGGTTTTCGTAATGATCAATAACTTTTTCGCTGTAAGCCATTTTATGACTCCTAATTAAAAAACATTAATGGCGGCGCTTAGTGCGCGGCCCATTCTACGGTGTTGAGATCAA